>CALWMI010000036.1 GCA_944381745.1 uncultured Lachnospiraceae bacterium
GGCCTGGGCGTCCATTGCCCTGCTCAGATGAACGGCGCCAGCGCCTCGTCCGCCCGCACGAAATAGCCCTGCCCGTGCCTGCAGGACGGGCAGATTCCCGGCGCCTCCGGCCCCTCGTGGATATAGCCGCAGTTCAGGCACACCCAGGCCGTCTTGGTCTCCTGGGCGAACAGCCTGCCCTTCTCCATATAATCTGCATACTTCTGGAAGCGGTCGCCGTGGGTCTTCTCCACCGCCGCAATCATGCGGAAGGAGGCAGCCACCTCCTGGAAGCCCTCCTCGGCCGCCTCCTGCATGAATCTCTGGTACACATCCTCGTACTCCTCATACTCATTGTGCCTGGCAGCCTGCAGCACCTTTTTCATGTCTTCGTAGAGATCCACCGGGTAGGAGCCGTCTATCTCCACAGTCTTTCCCGAAAGCTGCCGCAGGTGGTTGTAAAAGATCTCCGCGTGCTCCTTCTCCTGCCCGGCTGTGTAGAGGAAAATCCTCTCCAGCACTGCCAGCCCCTCCTTCTTCGCCTGGGCCGCCGCAAACGTATAGCGGTTGCGCGCCTGGCTCTCCCCGGCGAAAGCCCTCATCAGATTTGCCTTTGTCCTGCTGTCCTGGAAATTAACACTCATAATGCAGTCATGTCCTCCTTGCTTCTTGTGATACCGGCCAAGCCGGTGCTGCTGTTAGTATCCGCAGCCTTTCCAGAAATATGCAGCGCTTGCAGGAGCCCGGCAATTTTTGTATACTCATATAGAAGGGCGGGCTCCGCTTTGGCGCCCGCCCAACCAATCACAGGAGGCATGACTATGGCTTTTTCTTCTGGCAATACCCCTCGTTCCCGTTCCATGGCGTACCGGATCACCAGTACTGCCCTCATGGCGGCGCTTCTGTGCGCGGTAGCTCCGGTATCCTTACCAATAGGGCCGGTACCCGTTTCCATGGCCACCCTGGTCATCTATCTGGCCGCCTATATCCTGGGCCCAAGGCTGGCAGCCGCCAGCTGCCTGATCTATCTGCTCATTGGCTTCGCAGGCCTCCCGGTCTTCTCTGGCTTCTCCGGCGGCCCTGGACAGCTGCTTGGCCCTACCGGCGGGTATCTCGCCGGCTATCTCCCTCTGGCACTTATCAGCGGCTGGTTCGTCCGCCGTTTTCCCGGCAGCCGTCTGCTCGCTGGAACTGGCATGGTACTTGGCACCGCCATCCTCTATACCATTGGCACAGCATGGCTTTCCATCCAGCTGTCCCTGCCTTTTTCCGCCGCCCTGGCCACAGGCGTCCTGCCCTTCCTTCCAGGGGACGCGGCCAAAATTTTCATCGTCCTAACGGTAGGCCCGTCCATCGCCGCCAGGCTCTCTATTCCAGAGTAAGCACAGCGGCGCTGCGCCCCTCCAGGTACAGCTTTCTCCCATCGAAGGGCACACCCGGGCGAAAAGGAGCCGGGCAGGCCGTACAGACGGCCAGTTTCCAGCTTCTCCCCGCAGGGGGAGGCGGCAGCTCCTGCCTGTGTGCCTCCTAGTGGGCGTTTACCGCCAGGAAGACCCCGTCGTCCCTCATTCCTCCCGCGTCCTTTCCGGCAAAGAGGATGCCGATCTGCCTTGCATTCCCGTCCGCCTGGGCATTCTGTACCGTCCCATTGTGGAGGGAGATGTCCGGCCAGCCGCAGGCCGCCGGAATCGTGCGCCCCCGCAGCACCGGATGCGCCTTGCGCAGGGCGATCATCCCCGATGCGAAGGCGAAGAAATCCCGGTTCTTCTCCAAATCTGTCCAGTCCAGCCAGGAAATGCCGTTGTCCTGGCAGTAGGCGTTGTTGTTCCCGCCCTGGCTGTTGCCAAACTCGTCTCCCGCCAGGAACATGGCCGCTCCCCGGCTGCACATGAGGACGAGGAAGGCGTTCCGGCGCAGCCTCTCCCGCAGAGCCAGCACCTCCGGGTCATCCGTCTCTCCCTCCGCGCCGCAGTTCCAGCTGTTGTTGTCGTTCGCCCCGTCCGTGTTTCCCCAGCCGTTGGCCTCGTTGTGCTTCTCGTTATAGGCGTACAGGTCGTACAGCGTGAAGCCATCGTGGCAGGTGAGGAAATTTACGGAGGCATTCTGCCGTTTGTCCGGCGGGTACAGATCCGGGGAGCCGCAGATGCGCTGGATGGCCGCCCAGGCCATGCCGCCGTCCCCCTTCAGGAAGCGGCGCAGGTCGTCCCGGTACCGGCCGTTCCACTCCGCCCAGCGGTTCCAGGAAGGAAAGCTCCCCACCTGGTAGAGGCCTCCCGCGTCCCAGGCCTCCGCGATCAGCTTCACATGCCCCAGGATGGGGTCGAAGGCCAGGCTCTCCAGCAACGGCGGCTCCCTGAGCGGCCCGCCGTCCTCGTCCCTTCCCAGGATACTGGCCAGATCGAACCGGAAGCCGTCCACCCGGTACTCCACCACCCAGTAGCGCAGGCAGTCCAGGATGAACTGGCGCACCATCGGGTGGTTGCAGTTCAGCGTGTTGCCCACGCCGGAAAAATTATAATATTTCCCGTCCGGCGTCAGCATGTAATAGATGTTGTTGTCCATCCCCTTGAAGGAGAAGAACGGCCCCCGCTCGTCCCCCTCCGCCGTGTGGTTCAGCACCACATCCAGGATGACCTCGATCCCGTTCTCGTTCAGCGTCCGCACCATCTGCTTCAGCTCCGTCCCCTCCCGGTTGTACTCCACCGCCGCCGTGTAGCTCGTATTCGGGGCAAAAAAGCACACCGTGTTATACCCCCAATAGTTCAGCAGCTGCTTCCCGTCCACGATCCGCTCATCCGCCAGCTCGTCAAACTCAAAGACCGGCATCAGCTCCACCGCATTGACGCCAAGCTTCTTCAGGTAAGGCAGCTTTTCCAGAAGCCCGGCAAAGGTACCCGGATGTTCCGTCCCCGAGGAGGGATGCCTGGTAAATCCCCGCACGTGCAGTTCATAGATGATCATATCCTGGAACGGCAGGCGAGGATCCTGGAAATTGCCCCAGTCGAACACATCCTCCACCACCCGGGCGTGGTAGGCGCTCCCCGCCGCCTTCTTCCCCCAGGTGCTCTGGCCGGTCACCGCCCGGGCGTAGGGATCCAGCAAATATTTTGTCCTGTCGAAGAGCAGCCCCCTCTCCGGGCAGTACGGCCCGTCCATCCGGTAGGCGTACTCAAACTCCCGGATATCCAGACCGAAGACGGTCATGGAGTAGGTGTTCCCGATGCGGAAGCTCTCCGGAAACGGAAGCACCGCATAAGGCTCCTGCTCCTCCCGCCGGAACAGGCAGAGCTCACAGGCCGTTGCCCCGAACGAGTGGACGGTAAAGCTCACCCCGCCGGGGACAGGCGTGGCACCGTTCACCAGATGGAGCCCTGGCCGCACCGGAAAGCCTGCGATCTCGGCTGTAGCTCCATAGTCTCCCCCAAAAAATCTCTCTCGTTCTCTTCTGTTCTCTTCCATCCTTTCCCTCCTAAAAAACAGAACCTTCCATTCTTTCCCTCCTAAAAAAACAGAAGCTGGCGCAGGGGGCAGCGCCCTCAGCGCCCTGCCCCTGTCATCAGCTTCTTCGCGTTGTTATAAAATACATCCTCCTGCTCCCTCTCGTCAAGCCCGCAGGTGAGCACCTTCTGGATCTCCACAGAAGGGTGGTGGAAAGGGATATCCGTGCCGAACAGAATCCGGTCCGGCCCCACTTGGCGGTAGGCCTCTCGGATCTTCACCCCCATGGGCATGCCGGACATTTCCAGGTAGATGTTGGGATACCTCTTCGCCATCTTCAGCGCCGCATCGATGTAGACGCCGTGGCCGTGGCCCATGTGGATCATCACCACCTTCACCGACGGGTACCTCTCCGCCAGCAGGGCAATGCTCCAGGGCAGGGAGTAGGGCGGATGCCCGGAATGGATGAACACCGGCAGGCCTCGCCTCTCGGCCTCCTCCATCACCGGATCCACGCACAGATCGTCCGCTACGAAGGCATGCCGCAGCGGGTTCATCTTGATCCCCATAAACCCGTGCTCCTCCGTGTAAATCCCGATCTTCTTCCGGCAGGCCTCGGCCCCCTCCAGGGGGTTCACGTAGACGAGGGGCCAGAACTTGTCCGGGTACTCCCGGCAGGCCTGCACCACCTCTTCATTGCCCATATGGTCCCTCGCACACAGGATCGTCCGCTCCACCTCATACTGCTCCATCAGGCGGACAATCCCCTCCGCCGTGCTGTCCACACCGGCCCAGCCTCCAAATTGGCCCACATGGGCGTGGGCGTCAATCTTCTTCATATGCCGTCCTCCTTCTGCTGTCCTCTCTCTTTCTGTCCTCAGCCGCCGTGTTCTCTCCCGCTGCCGTTTTTTCTCCGGCCGCCTGGCCGCTGCCTCCGGCTGCCCTCCAGCCGTCCCCAGCCGCCGTATTCTCTCCGGCCGCCCGGCTGCTGCCGTTTTCTCTCCACCGCCTCACAGCTCCCTCAGCCTGTGCAGGACGTGGGAGGCGTCCAGGAGGCTGATCACAGCTGCCGCCAGGACAATCCCCGCCACGGTCTGGACTGTCACTGTAGGGATGGTGGCCACTGCGGCCTCGGGGCTTATGAGGAAATATTTCACTGCCTGGTAGCCCGCTACCTGCAGGGCTCCCCCCACTGCTGCCCCCGCCAGCCATCCAGCGCGCTTTCCCGGCAGCAGCTTCTCCGACACGGTCCCCATGGCAAGGGCCATCAGCCCCTTGATCAGGAAGGTGGGCACCACCCAGAACGCAAATCCTCCGATCAGGTCGGCCATCGCCGCCCCTATGGCCCCCGCCAGAGCTCCCTGCCTGCGGCCCAGCAGCAGGACCGACAGGAAGACTGCGCAGTCTCCCAGGTGGGTGTAGCCTCCCGTGGCCGCGATGGGGATCTTAAACACATAGGTGCACAAAAAGACAATGGCCGCCATCATGGCGGCCTTCGTCAACTGCTTCATGGATATACGCATATTCCGTCACTCCTGTCCGCTGCTCTTGATGCCTTCCACTATACTCCAGGAGTGGCTCTTTATAAAGTGCCAGTTTTAATATTTTTAACCAGGCCAGTTGTCTCCTCTCACTGCGCCAGCAGCTTCTCCACGCTCACCAGCTTGACGCAGAGGACGAACAGCTTCGCCGCCTCCTTCATCTCATCCAGCGTCGGGTAGGTGGGGGCGATGCGGATGTTGCTGTCCTTAGGGTCAATGCCGTAGGGGAAGGTAGCCCCCGCGCCGGTCATCACCATGCCTGCCTCCTTGCACTTGGCCACAATCGCCTTGGCGCAGCCCTCCATCGCCTCGAAGGAGATGAAATAGCCTCCCTTGGGCTTTGTCCAACTGCCGATTTCAAGGCCGGTGAGTTCCTTCTCCAGCTGATCCGTCACCGCCTCAAATTTCGGGCGCATGATGGCCGCGTGCTTGCGCATATGCTCGCGCATGCCGTTGATGTCCTTGAAAAAGCGTGCATGCCGCAGCTGGTTCACCTTGTCGTGGCCGATGGTCTGGATGGTCATCTGACGGCGGATCTCCTTCAAATTGGCATCCGATGCTGCGATGGCCGCCACGCCGGAGCCGGGGAAGGTAATCTTGGATGTGGAGGAAAACTTGTACACCATGTCCGGGTTGCCGGCCTCGCGGCAGGCCTCCAGGATCTCCACCAGCTCATCCTGGTCGTCGTCGTACAGATGGTGGATGCCATAGGCGTTATCCCAGAAAATGCGGAAATCCTTGGCCGCCGGCTTGAGCGCCGCGAACCGCCTCACCGTCTCGTCGGAGTAGGAGATTCCCTGGGGATTGGAATATTTCGGCACACACCAGATTCCCTTGACAGAGTCGTCCTCCGCCACCAGCTTCTCCACCAGATCCATATCCGGCCCTGTGGGGGTCATGGGGACGTTGACCATCTCGATCCCGAAATACTCTGTGATGGCGAAATGGCGGTCGTAGCCCGGCACCGGACAGAGGAATTTCACCTTGTCCAACTTGCACCAGGGCGTCATGCCCAGCACCCCGTGGGTCATGCAGCGGGACACCGCGTCGAACATGACGTTCAGGCTGGAATTGCCGTAGATGATAATGTTGTCCATCGGCACCTCCATCATATCGCTCAGCAGGCGCTTCGCCTCCACGATTCCGTCCAGAATGCCGTAGTTGCGGCAGTCCACTCCCTGCTCGCACATCAGGTCGCTCCCGCTTGTCAGCACATCCATCATGCCCATGGACAGATCCAGCTGCTCTGCGGACGGCTTGCCCCTGGACATGTCCAGCTTCAGCCCCTTCGCCTTCTCCTCCTCATAGCTCTTCTCCAGCTCTGCCTTCAAGGCCAGCAGCTCTTCCCTGCTCAAATCCTTATACGCCCTCATAGCACCCTCCTGTACTTTTGAATTTTTTATCCTTCTATCCTGCATTTTTTACACACAGCTACTTGTTATTTTAGTATACCCGGTATCATTTTGCAATAGAGGATGAAAATTTCTTCTTAAAGCTTCGGTACAGCGCCCAACCGGCAGCTGCGGCTGCCGCCTCCGCGATGGGGAAGGACACCCACACGCCCATCATCCCCAGGCTCCCCGCCAGGAGGAGGGACAGCACCGGAATGACCACAATCTGGCGCATCAGGGATATGGCCAGGGAATACTGTCCAAGCCCCAGCCCCTCGAAGGCTCCGGCCAGGATCACGCCCACAGCCGACGGCAGGAAGCCCAGGCTGATCACCCGCAGGCACGTTGTCCCCGCCTCCAGCAGGGCTCCCTCTGCGTGGAACCAGGACAGGAGAAGCCCTGGGACTGCCTGGCAGAGCACAGCCCCGGCCAGCATGATCGCCGCCGCGATCACCATGCCTGCCCGCACAGCCCCGTAGAGACGCCGGTCCTTCCGGGCCCCGTAATTGTAGGCCACCAGGGGGCGCAGCCCCTGCACCAGCCCGTTGGCCGGCATATACACAAAAGTCTGCAGCTTATAGTAGAGGCCGAAGGCGGCGACGCCCACCTCCGAGGCCTGCGCCAGGATGCCGTTCAGGATGCTCACCAGCACGGACGGCATGCACATGACCAGCGTGGACGGTATGGCCACCTGGTAGATGGCCTTCAGAATCCTCCCGTCGAAGCGCATATCCCCCTTGCGGATCTGCACCCTCCCCTTCTTCTTCCAGTACACCAGCATGATGAGCGCCAGGGAAGCGATCTGGCCGATCACTGTGGCCCAGGCGGCTCCCGCCACGCCCATGGCCGGACAGCCCCACCAGCCGAAGATCATCACCGGATCCAGGATGATATTCACAACAGCCCCGGCAATCTGGCAAAACATCGGGGCATACATCATGCCCTCCGCCTGGAAAATCTTTTCATAGATCAGATAGGCCAGATTCGCGAAGGAGACGCAGAGGACAATCTGCGCATACTCCACCCCCATGGCTAAGATCTCCTCGTCCTCCGTAAACATCCGCAGGTAAGGCTCGGCCAGGAAGAGGCCCACCAGCACAAAGCCCACATAGTGAAGCAGGATGGCCAGCATCGCGTTGCCGGCCGTCCTCCCTGCCTCCTCATCCTTCCCGGCCCCAATGGCCCTGGCGATATAGGAATTCATTCCCACTCCCACGCCCACCGCCACCGACAGCACCAGGTTCTGCAGAGGGTACACGAGGGAGACAGCGGTAAACGCCTCCTCCCCGATGGCAGACACATAGATGCCGTCCGCAATGTTGTACAGCGATGAGGTCAGCATGGAGATCATTGGCGGGATGGACATGGCAATCAGCAGCGGGAACACCGCCCGGCTCCCCATTGGATTTTCTTTCTCAGCTCTCACAGTCGTGCTCATCCTTCGTTCTCCTTCCCTGTATCACGCGGGTGTACAAGGGGCAATCCGCCCTTGGCACACCGGCGCTATCCATGCCGGAAAAAGGACTATATATCTGCTGTTTTTCTCAGAAACAGCCAAATATATAGTCCCTTCGACGGCATTTATGCTCTTCATTCACATTGGAAAATTCTATCACAGCCTCCTGGCTGCTGTCAATCCTCTCTTTTTGCCTTAATGGAAGCTTCTCTTTTTATCTTTTATCTTATGTAAGCCTATCTTTTATCTCCTGGAAGCCTCCCCCTCCCGGCAGATGCCCTGCCTTCTCCGGCTCAAAGGATTCCTTCCAGGTCGAAGGGCGGGATGAAACTCTCCTCGGCTGCCCCGCCCTCCTGGATAAAGCCGTTCTCAACCCCCAGGCCGATGGCGTAGTCCACCACCTCCTCGTATTCCTCCGGCGTCAGCGTCCTCTGAAGCTCCGGGAACTCTTCCGGGATATCCACCGGCGTGTACTGACTCATAATGCTGAGATAGATCCGGTTCCCGTAGGTGCGGTACAAGTAACCGATGACCCGCTTCGAATCTTCCGTGCATCCAGGGAGCACCAGATGGCGCACCAGCGCCCCCCTGCGCATCATCCCATCCCTGCCCAACGACGCCTCCCCTGTCTG
>CALWMI010000037.1 GCA_944381745.1 uncultured Lachnospiraceae bacterium
GAATCCCATCGACGGGCGGACGGAGACGGACGCCGTCGTCTACGAGGATCTGGAGCGGGAGATTTCCCACGGGATCTGCGTCAGCAGCCTGGCTTCCCGGCTGGGGAAGGAGCTGGGACTTTCCCAGGAGGAGCAGCACGACCTGGCGGTGGCAGGCTTCCTTCACGACATCGGCAAGCTGAAGCTGGCCTCCTACCTGTACGGCCACAGGAAGCCGCTGATGAATGTGGAGCGGATGAAGTATGTCCGCAGCCATGCGCGCAACGGCTACCAGGTGCTGAAGGAGGAAGGCTACAAGGACGCTATCTGCGAGGCGGTGCTCTACCACCACGAGAACTATGACGGCTCCGGCTACCCGGACAACCTGTGCGGGGAGGAGATCCCTTATATGGCTCGGATCCTGCGGGTCTGCGACGTGTTTGCCGCGCTGACCTCCCAGCGGACCTACCGGGAGGCCTTCGACATGGACACGGCGGCGGAGCTGATGATCGAAGAGGTGAAGAACTTCGACATGGGGATTTTTCTCGCCTTCCAGCGGCTGATCCATGAGGACGGAATTGAACAGATTTTGCATACAAAAATAAAAATACAGGAGGACACGCTATGATTACACAGGCGCCCAGAGGCGTGCAGGACTGGTACGGGGAGTCCATGCACAAACGCCAGGTGGTGGAGAAGATCGCCAGGGATCTGGCCAGGACATACAATATTACAGAGATCATCACCCCGATGTTCGAGCATACAGTGCTCTTCGCGAGAGGGGTGGGGGAGACGACGGATGGGGTGCAGAAGGAGATGTATACCTTTGAGGACAAGGGCGGCCGGAGCATCACGCTGAAGCCGGAGGGGACGGCGGGAGTCATGCGGGCTTACCTAGAGCACAACCTGTATGCCCAGCCCGCCCCGGCAAAGTTCTATTATGTGACGCAGGCTTTCCGCTACGAGAAGCCCCAGAGCGGGCGGCTGCGCCAGCACCATCAGTTCGGCGTGGAGTTCGTCGGCTCCAAGAGCCCGCTGGCGGAGGTGGAGCTCATAAGCCTGGTCACAGAGTTTATCCGCAGGCTGGGCCTTCGGGACGCGAAGCTGCACATTAACAGCATCGGCTGCAGGAACTGCCGCAGGACGTACAACGACGCCCTCCTGTCCTACCTGAGGGAGCACGAGGAGGAGCTGTGCCCTACTTGCCGGGAGCGGATGCAGAAGAACCCGCTGCGGGTTATCGACTGCAAGGTGGAGGGCTGCCGGAAGATTGTGGAGCATGCCCCGCGGACCATCGACTACTTGGACAGCGAGTGCCGGGAGCATTTTGAGGAGCTCAAGTCCCTGCTGGACGAGCTTGGCATCCCTTACGAGGTGGATACTGGCATCGTGCGCGGCCTGGACTACTACACGAAGACGGTGTTCGAGTTCGTCAACAGCGAGGGCTTTACCCTGTGCGGCGGCGGGCGCTACGACGGCCTGATCCACGAGATCGACGAGAAGCAGGACATCCCCTCTGTGGGGTTTGGCATGGGCATCGAGCGCATCCTCTACTTCCTGGAACAGGAAGGGGTGGAGCTTCCGCCGATGGAGAAGCCGGCCCTCTATGTGGGCATCCTGGGCAAGGAGGCCCGGGCCCGGGCGTACAAGCTGGTGAATGAGATCCGCAGCCATGGGATTATTGTGGAGACAGATTACATGGATCGCAGCGTGAAGGCACAGATGAAGTATGCCAACAAGATCGGTGCGCGCAAGACGGTGATCATCGGCAGCGACGAGCTGGCCAAGGGCCGCGCCCGTGTGAAGGATATGGAGACAAAGGAAGAGGTGGAGGCGGCCCTGGACGAGATCGCCGGGCTGTTCTGACCGGATAGACTGTGTTCCGACCGGATAGACCGTGTTCTGGCCGGATAGACGGAAAGAGTGAGGGCGGGACTGCCGCGCAGGTGTTGGGCGCGGAGGCCGCCGGAAGTGGAGGAAGAAGAGAAATGGCAGAGTCAATGCGTGGGATGAAGAGAAGCCACAGGTGCACGGAGGTGACCAGGGCGGATATCGGACAGACCGTCACCGTCATGGGCTGGGTGCAGAAGAGAAGGAACCTGGGCAACCTGATTTTTATCGATTTGCGGGATCGCTCCGGCCTTCTGCAGATCGTATTTGACAGCGCCGACGTGGGAGACGCCGGCATGGAGAAGGCGGCCTCCCTCAGGAGCGAGTATGTGATTGCCGTGTCAGGCATTGTGGAGAAGAGAGGCGGGGCGGTCAATGAGAACCTGGCCACCGGCGAGCTGGAGATCCAGGCAAAGGAGCTCCGGATCCTCTCCGAGGCACAGACGCCGCCGTTCCCCATCGAGGAGAATATCCAGACGAGGGACGAGCTGCGCCTGAAATACCGGTACCTGGATCTGCGCAGGCCCAACCTGCAGCGCAACCTGATGCTGCGCAGCCATGTGGCTACTGAGGTGCGCAAGTTCATGGCCCAGGAGGGTTTCCTGGAGATTGAGACGCCTGTGCTGGTGAAGAGCACGCCTGAGGGGGCGAGGGACTACCTGGTGCCCAGCCGTATCCATCCGGGCAGCTTCTACGCCCTGCCCCAGTCGCCCCAGCTGTTCAAGCAGCTGCTCATGTGCTCGGGATATGACCGGTATTTCCAGATCGCGAAATGTTTCCGGGATGAGGATCTGCGGGCGGACCGCCAGCCGGAATTTACCCAGATTGATATGGAGCTGTCCTTTGTGGACATCGATGATGTGATCGACGTGAACGAGCGCCTGCTGGCCCACATTTTCAAGGAGGCCATCGGCGTGGAGGTGCCGCTCCCGATTCCGCGGATGACCTGGCAGGAGGCCATGGACCGCTATGGGTCGGACAAGCCGGACACCCGCTTCGGCATGGAGCTGCACGATGTGTCCGAGATTGTGAAGGACTGCGGCTTCGGGGTGTTCACAGGGGCGCTGGCCGCTGGCGGCAGCGTGCGGGGCATCAACGCCAAGGGACAGGGCGGCATGCCCAGGAAGAAGATCGACGCCCTGGTGGAGTTCGCCAAGGGATACGGGGCCAAGGGGCTGGCCTACCTGTGCGTCAACCCGGACGGCAGCTATAAATCCTCCTTCGCAAAATTCCTGACTGAGGAGGAGCTCCACGCCCTGGTGGAGGCCATGGAGGGAGAGCCGGGCGACCTGCTGCTCTTCGCCGCGGACCGCACAAAGCTTGTGTGGGAGGTGCTGGGAGCCCTGCGCCTGGAGATCGCCAAGAACCTGGGGCTTCTCAAGAAGGATGAGTACAAGTTCCTGTGGATCACCGAGTTCCCGCTGTTCGAGTGGTCGGATGAGCAGAACCGGCTGGTGGCCATGCACCACCCGTTCACCATGCCGATGGAGGAGGATCTGGACAGGCTGGACACCGACCCGGCCTCTGTGCGGGCCAAGGCGTATGACATCACGCTGAACGGCAACGAGATCGGCGGCGGCAGCGTGCGTATTTTCCAGGATGATATCCAGGAGAAAATGTTCGAGATTCTGGGATTTACGAAGGAGGAGGCGCAGGAGCGCTTCGGCTTCCTGCTGGATGCCTTCAAGTACGGAGTCCCGCCTCACGCAGGCCTGGCCTACGGCCTGGACCGCCTGATCATGCTCATGGCCCAGGAGGATTCCATCCGCGAGGTCATCGCCTTCCCGAAGGTGAAGGACGCCTCCTGCCTGATGAGCGGGGCGCCGGACGTGGTGGATGAGAAGCAGCTGGAGGAGCTGTCCATCGCGGTGCGGGCGGAGCAGGAAGAAGCGTAGGGGCAAGGCCCTTGGAAAAAGAAATGCCTGTGTGCAGGGGAGCGGTTTCCCCAGCCCACAGGCATTTTTGGCAATTCCCAGACCGGCAGTTCCCAGGCCGGCAGTTCCCAGACCGGCAGTTCTCAGACCGGTATCCCAGGCTGGTATCCCGGCCGCCGTTTCCTGGATGCTGCGTATCGGGCACACCAGGGAGCCTACATCGCGTACAGCGCCACGTGGTTCCCGTCGATGAGCGTCAGCGTATCGCCGGAATAGCGGAAGGTGAGCTCATAGCTGCGGCCGTCCTCCACCTGGATGGTGACGGTGCCGTCCTCCCGGAACTCATAGGAGGCCTCCAGGGGCTCGCCCTCGCCGTAGACGATCTGCGGCTCCTCGGCGTCCGGATAGATGCCGGTGATGCCGTCGATGCCGTCATAGCCGGCGACAATCTCCCCGCCGTGGTGCACATGGCCAGTCTCGGCGTCCCGCACGGTGACGTAGGGCACGTAGGTGACGCTCTCCTCCCCGTAGGACAGGGTGAGCTTCCAGCCGTTCCAGCTGATGAGATAATCCATCTCCTGCACCTTCGCTGCGCTGTCCTCCTCCTGGGAGTCGTAGAAGCCCACGGCCAGCGTCGTCCCGTTGACGGCGTAGGGGAGAATGCTGTAGAAGGGCGTGCCATCCTGGTTGCGGTAGGTAAGGTCAGCTAGGTAATAGCCAGCGTTGACAGAGAGGCCGCCCAGGGAATCCACCGGGTAGCCATTGTCCCCCAGTCCGAAGACCAGCGTGTCGGGAAGGCAGGTGAACTCCTCGATCGCTGGATCGCTGGAGGGGAATTCCGCCGGCACCGTGGAGTCAGTGGACGCAAGAGGCGTCTCTGTGGTGGAGCCCTCCACGCACCACGTTCCCTTGAGGGATATGGGGTCAATGCAGGCCGGGGTGGATTCGGCGGGGCGGTACTCCTCCGGAACCCGGCCGCCAGAGGAAAGCTGCGCGATCACCCCCGGGAGCAGGTCGGCGAGCAGCGGAAGCTCCTCGTCCAGGACAGCGTACTGCTCGTTGGTGACAATGTCCTCCGCAGCGCTGTCTTCCCCGGCAGGATGGGCATCCCCGCCGGAGGCGCCGTCCCCGGAACAGCCGGCAAGCAGAAGCGGGGCAGCGAGGGCGGCGGCGCAGAGCCGGACAAATAATTTCTTGGAATCGTTCATGTCAGTTGTATCTCCTTGTGTAATATCTCTTTGTGTAATATCTCTTTGCGTAATATCTCTTTGTGTAATCCGTCGTATCTCCTTGTGCATCCGTGGCAGAGAAGGGCGACAGAGAAGGCTTCCGGCCGCAAGAAACCGGAAGCCTTCTGTCACCGTGCAAAGATGCAGTCTGGTTGTGCAGTTATTTTGTGATATAGCGGTACAGGCCGAGAATCTTATAGTATCCGGCTGTGGCGCCCTGATCCGGGACACCCGCGCTGGCTGCCGCGTGGACGGCGGCTTTGCCGAACACAGGGACCATATCCTTGGTGGCCTCCACGCCAGCCTTGGCAGCCTCCAGTGCCGCAGTGATCACCTCGTCCAGGGAAGCGCCCGCATTGGCGGCCACAACCTTGGCTGCCGCCTGGGAAGCGGGAAGGATGGCGTCGTAGATTGTGCGCTGCCCAGCCTGGCATTTCCCGCGCTTCTGGATACCTGCGGCAAAGCCGGCCAGGTAGTCCGCCAGGGCAGCCCCGTCAAGCTCTGTGCGGCCCTTCAGGGCGCGGCCGCCCTCCATGACGCCTGTGGACATCAGGAAGCCCATGGTGGACGGGACGAGGGAGGACATCTTCATGCCGGCCTTCATCAGCATCTTGCCGATGTCGCCGCCGGCCCCTGCCGCTTCCCCGCGCATGAGATCCGGGAGGGCAGAGTAGCCCTTGCTCATGGTGAGCCCCAAGTCACCGTCTCCGAGCTTGGCGTCCATCTCGCAGAGCTCGTCCTTCTTCTCTGTGAATATGCCGCCGACGCTCTCGAACAGCTCGGGGATCTGTTCAAATAAAATTTTATCCATTCTCATACATCTCCTTTGAAAGTAAGCCGCAGTTGTTATTTCTGGCAGATGAAAGGCGTGTTGACCGGATAGTCCATGTAGCCCTTCATCTCATCGTTCATCTTGCAGATCGAGATGGAAGCCCCTGCCATTTCCATGGAGGTGGCGTACTCGCCGACGATCGTCTTATAAACTTTGATGCCCTTGGAATTCAGGATCTCTGTCACATCGTTGGAAAGTATGTACAGCTCCTCGATGGAGGTAGCTCCCAGGCCGTTGATCAGGAGGGAAACCTCCTCGCCCTCTGCCACAGGCATGTCGCCCAGCAGGGTGTTCAGGGACTCCTCTGCGATCTCGCGGGAGGTCTTGAGAGGGCCGTTCCAGATGCCAGGCTCGCCGTGGATGCCCATGCCCATAGCCATCTCGTTCTCGCCCAGCTCGAAGTTCGGGTGGCCGATCTCCGGGATGATGCAAGGAGTGAGGGCAAAGCCTACGGTGCGGGTGTTGTCCTTGGCGAGCTGGGCTGCCGCCAGTACCTCATCCAGGCTGCCGCCCTGGTCAGCCTTGGCTCCGGCTGCCTTGTACATGAAATAGATGCCGGCTACGCCGCGGCGGGTGGCCGGATCCTGGTGGGAGTTCACATCGTCGGCTCCCACGATGCTCTTGCACTGGATGTCGTCCATATCGCACATGTCGGTGGCCATGTCAAAGGTCATGATGTCGCCTGTGTAGTTGCCGTACAGGTACAGGACGCCTGCGCCGGCCTCCACTTCCTTGGAGATATTGTAGATCTGCTCCGGGGACGGGGACTGGAAGACGCCGCCTACGCCGCAGCCGTCGATCAGGCCGTCGCCCACATAGCCCAGGAACAGCGGCAGATGGCCGGTGCCCCCGCCCGTGATAATGGCTACCTTGCCGGGCTTCTTCTCCTTCCTGCAGTAGCAGCGCAGGTCGTCGTTTACATATTTCACCTGGTCGCCGTGGGCGGCATAGATGCCCTTGAGCATTTCGTCTACGTAATTTTCAGGTGCATTGATAATCTTCTTCATAAATGTTCTTCCTCCTTATGAATCCTTGTGGATGATCGGTGGCGCACGGCAGCGCGGCGCATACCGGCACTACTTTGCATTATAAGTCCTTTCTGGGTCAATGTCAATTATTCGCCGACAAATCTGCACGAAAATGTTGCGTTATGTTGCTTTTATTTGTCGAATATAGCTAAAAGGCGCAGCTCCATCGCCGGGCGCCGTCCCCCGCACAGCACAGGACCGTTCACGCAGCCCTGGCGGCGGAGCGGCACGGGAAGTAGATGGAGAGCACAAGCGCTGCGATCCAGAGGAACAGCGCCGGTGTGCTGGGCGTGCGCCCCAGGTATAGGGCGGCGGCGATATAGCAGAGGCAGAGGGCTGTCTCCAGCTCCACCAGCAGGGTCAGAAGCTTCAGGGGCGTGCCGCTCTGCTTGATGACCCCGCGCTTGACCGACGCGGGAAGCCGCCACATGTCCAAGGGCACAGCCCGGCAGGTGAAGCGGAAGCCCACAGCCAGGAGCCAGGAAACTGCCGGCAGCGCAAGATAGAGCATGCTGTCGGAGAATCCAGAGCTTTCCAGGGCTGGGATGGTATCCGCCGTGTAGGCCGCGTAGGCGGCAAAGGCCGTGAGGCCCAGCTGCACAAGGATGGACAGCAGGGACAGGGCGTGCATGGATGCCGTCATGGGAATGTCGATCAGCTCCCCGTATGCCTGGGGGGAGTGGAACAGCTTCTTGGACGTCTGGCTCCGGTGCTGGTAGTAGGTTGTCCGCGTCTTCCTTTTCTTCTTGTTTGCATTGCTCATGGGAACCGCCTCTTTATACTTCCAGGAAATCGACAAAGCGCTCTTCGGCCAGGTCGGCCTCTGTGATGGCAAGGGATTTTCCAGTCAGGTCCTCCACAGCCTGTACCAGGTGCATCGCGTCGATGCCGTACTTCTTCATCAGATACATCTTGGAAGCACCGTGGGGATAGCCGGGAAGGGCGATCTTGCGCAGGCGGCAGCCGATGCCGTTCTCGGCGATCAGCTCCGACACCGCGCTGGAGAGGCCGCCGATCTCGTACTGGTTCTCGATGGTGATCACCCCGTATTTTGTACGCTTCAGCGCCTCCAGGATTGTGGGGTCGGTGAAAGGCTTCAGCGTGGACACATGCATGTGCTGGATGGAGAGCCCCTTCTCCTTCAGCGCCTGGGTCGCCCGCATGGCCTCCTCCGTGCAGATGCTGGAGGAGAGGATGAGGATGTCGTCCCCCTGGCTCAGCACCCGCGCCCGGTTAAACTGCATCGGCTCGCTGGCCGGGAACAGGCGGGGCACCTCCTTGCGCAGCATGCGGATGAAGACAGGGCCGTTGCATGCCCAGGCAAGATCCAGCACGCCCTCGATCTCTGTTGCATCGCCCACGTCAAAGATTGTCATGTTGGGGACCGTGCGCAGCACCCCCACGTCGTTGATGGACTGGTGGGTGACGCCGCCAGGGGTGGTGATGCCAGGCACAAAGCCGACGAACACCACGGGCAGGTTCGGGTAGGCGACGCTCATCTCCAGCTGATCCAGGATCCGGCGGTACAGGAATACGGCAAAAGTATGGAGGAAAGGGCGGTACCCCTCCCTGGCAAGCCCAGCGGCCCAGGAGCACATGTTCTGCTCGGCGATGCCCATGGTCAGGTAGCGGTCCGGATAGGTGGCGCGGAACTGCTTTACCTCGCAGGAGGATCCCAGGTCCGCAGAGAGCACCAGGACCTCCAGGTGCTTGGCGGCAAAGCGGATCATATTCTTCTCATGTGTGTTGACTTCTATCTTCATTTCCCGTCCCTCCTACATCTCATCATAAATTTTCTGGTATTCCGGCTTCTCCGCCTCAGAAATCCTTACAAAGTGAAGGAAAGGCCATCTCTTCTCCAGGGGAGGGACGCCGGTGTAGCCCTTGGTGCGGCACAGGACAACGAGAGGCTTGCCCGGGTGCTCCGTGCGGCAGGCGTCTATCACCGCCTGGATATCGTGGCCGTCGCAGGTGACGCAGGCGGCCCCGAAGGCGCGGAAACGCTCGGCCAGAGGCTCCTCTGTCATCTGGTCCTCGATGGCGCCCTCCACCTGCTGCCCGTTGGCGTCCACCACCATGACGAAGTTGTCAAGGCGGTAATAGCCTGCGGCCTGGACGCACTCCCATGTCTGGCCCTCCTGGAGCTCCCCGTCCCCCATCAGGCAGTAGACAAGGCCGGTCTCGCCCTTCATCTTCCTGGCGTGGGCGGTACCAGCGGCGATGGACACCGTAAGGCCCAGGGAGCCGGCGGTGTTCTCAAAGCCGGGAGAGTGCTCTGCGCCGATCATCTCCATATTCCAGCCGTCCACATTGAACTTCTCCAGGGCGGCGGGGCTGATGCGGCCCACCGCAGCCAGGGCACAGTAGATGACCGAGGCGTAGTGGCAGCAGGACACGAAGAAGCGGTCCTTGTCCGGGGCCGGGAGGCCATGGTAGGCGCTTCCCCTCTGGTAATCCATATTGTCCGGCCCGGGAACACCGGGGAAGGGGATGGCATCCCACTCACCCGCCGATGGGCCGAGGTTGAGTATCTGTGTATACAGTGCGGCGATGATTTCCGCCGAGGAGCAGGCCTGGGCCAGGTAACAGCCGCCGCTCTGGATGGCGATCCCCAGAATCTGCTTGCGTATCTGGTTGGCAATCTTCTGGGTGTCCGCCAGGGTGTATGTCGTGCTTTCCATAAAAAAGGACTCCTTTCTGCAAAAAATCGCTCATTTAGTCACATTATACCAAATGCCGCGGCAAATGGCCAGAGGCGGTTTTGGGATATTTTACATGGAAATATCTATGGAAGGACAGGTTTTCGTTGAAATTTTTGGAAAGACAGTGTACACTTGAGTCATAAAATGCAAAAAGAAAGGGTGGTTTTACTATGTTGAAAGGAATTCCTCCGGTACTGTCCCCGGAACTTTTGAAAGTGCTGGCAGAGATGGGGCACGGCGAGACGATCGTCATCGGCGATGCTAATTTTGCGGCGGCTTCCATGGCGAAGAACAGCATCCTCGTCCGCTGCGACGGGGTGCGGGCGACGGAGATCATGGACGCGATCCTGACGCTGATGCCGCTGGACACGTTTGTGGACGACCCGGTGCTGATCATGGATAAGGAAGCGAAGGACGCGGACCTGGAGTGCCCGGTGTGGGACGAGTTCAAGGCGATCGTGGCCAAGCATGACGAGAGAGGGGCGGATGCCTGCGGAATGATTTCCAGGGGCAAGTTCTACACGATGGCGAAGAACGCCTACTGCGTCGTAGCTACCACGGAGACGGCTCTCTATGCCTGCACCATCCTCCAGAAGGGATGCCTGTAAAACTGTAAAAGTAAAAAAATGTAAAATTCCCAGGAATTTCCCAGTATTTTGGACAGCGGCCGTCCGTGTGTACGGCCGCTGTTTTGTCACTATGCATAATGCAAAAGAAGAAAAAACAAAAAAAACAAAAAAATCAAAAAGAACAGGGATATTTCTGTTTACAAATTTGGTGAAAAGTGCTAATATAGACGTACCGAGGACAAGAACCTTGGGAAAATAAACAAAGGGAGGATGAACAATGAAGAAGAAACTGATTGCTACTTTACTTGCAGTAGCGATGGTGCTGAGCCTTGTTGCCTGCAGCTCCAGCGATTCCGCTGAGACAGACGCAGACGCAGCAACCGAGGAAGATGCAGCGGAAGAGGACGCTGCGGCTGAGGACGACGCGGCAGCAGAAGAGGATGCTGCGGCTGGCTCCGTAGAGTCCCCTGTAGCTGGCAAGAAGATCGCTTACATCATGCTGATGAGCCCGGCTACCATCTTCAACATGTGGTCCGAGTCCTTCACAGAGACTGCTGAGGCTCTGGGAATGACAGCAGACACCTTCTTCTGCGCAGACAATGCAGAGGAGTGGCAGACCCGTATCGAGACATGCGCAGCTGCCGGCTATGACGGACTGATGGTGTCCCACGGCGGACAGGAGTATGCTTGGGAGTTCCTGAGCGGCATCCTGGAGCAGTATCCGGATCTGAAGATCGTAACCTTCGACACACCTTTCAAGGATGAGAACGGCGAAGTTGCCAAGATCGAAGGCGTAACACAGTTCTTCCAGCAGGACGCTGGCTTCGCTGCTGACCTGGTTGAGTACCTGATGGCTCTTCCGGAGAACGCTGAGAAGGTAGAGGCAGGCGAGCCGATCAACATCCTGCAGGTACAGCAGGGCGCTGGCTACAACAGCCCGTTCGACCGTCGCCAGACAGGCTATCAGCCTTATGAGGACGAGGGCAAGATCGTTACCGTTGAGCGTATCGCTCCCACCGACGACCAGAATGCTACCTCCTCCATGCGTGACGTGACAACCGCTACGCTGGCGAAGTACACCGATGATGAGATCGATGGAATCTGGTGCTGCTACGATGCATATGCACAGGGCGTATACCAGGCTCTGGCTGAGCTTGACCGCGACATCCCGATGGTATCTGTAGATATCTCCAACGAGGACATTCAGTTCATGCAGGAAGAGGGATCTCAGTGGAAGGCTTGCGCAACCACCAACTGGACATCCAACGGCGAATTCGCTTGCCGTATCCTTGCCCTTGAGCTGGCTGACCAGTACGAGGACATCGCTGCTGCTTCCTGCTACTATGAGGAGATCGGCGATTGGCTTGAGATTCCGTCCAGCATCATTACCCAGGAGCAGGTAACCTCTCAGGAGGGCATCACGAT
The DNA here is from genome assembly GCA_944381745.1 of uncultured Lachnospiraceae bacterium. Taxonomy (GTDB): domain Bacteria; phylum Bacillota; class Clostridia; order Lachnospirales; family Lachnospiraceae; genus JAGTTR01. The sequence goes on from CALWMI010000037.1 coordinate 11,529, forward strand.
TGAGAACGTCGGCGAAGTTGCAGACGAGAGCTACAGCGATGTTTCCTGGATGCCGACCTGCGATTGGATGGTTGAGCTTCTTGGCCACTAATCCGTTTTGGATGCGGTTGAATGATTCTGTCATTATTTAAAAAGTTTTAAACTTCATGGGACGCTGGGGTTGCACCCGGTGTCCCATGATTTCAGATTAACTCAGAAACGAGCGAGAACGGAGTTGTGGAAATTATGGATAAAATTACACTTGGAACCAGAAAAGTTTCCATCGAGTTCCCCGGCGTGAAGGCACTCTCTGATGTTGATTTCGAGATCAGCACTGGTACGATTCATGCCGTTATGGGTGCTAACGGCGCCGGTAAATCGACCTTGATGAAGGTTCTTGCCGGATCGAATCCTGGATATACCGGTGACGTATTGTACAATGGGCAGCCTGTGGAAGTCAGGACGCCAATGGCGGCTAAGAAGCTTGGTATCCAGATTGTGTATCAGGAAGTGGATATGGCTCTCATGCCGAACTTAACCGTAGCGGAAAACGTTATGTTCAACGACATCGTCATGAACATGAAGGGCAAGCTTTTCGTGGACTACGGAAAGCTGCGCAGGGAAGCGAAGAAAGTGCTGGAGGAGCTGAAGATCAACATCGACGTGCGCCAGATCTGCGGCAAGCTGTCGCTGGCACAGAAGCAGATGGTGCTGATCGCGCGGGCAATCCAGAACTCCTGTAACTTCCTTATTTTGGACGAGCCCACAGCGCCGCTGTCTGATACCGAGACGGAGGAGCTGTTCCGGGTTGTCAAACATTTGAGAGAGACGCAGAATATTGCGATCATATTCATCACACACCGTATCCACGAGATCCTGCGCATCTGTGACAGCTACACAGTGATGCGCAACGGCGAGATCGTAGATACGACCCCTATCACCGAGGCGACGACCTCCAAGGAGATTGTCGAGAAGATGTTAGGACGTTCATTTGAAGAAAACTTCCCCAAGGAAGTCTGCGAAATCGGCGAGAAGGCACTGGTCATCGAGAACCTCACCGAGCGCGAGGGCCGGGTGAAGGACATCAACATGTATGTGCGCAGGGGCGAGATCGTCGGCCTGGCCGGCCTGGTGGGCGGCGGCAAGACGGAGCTGTGCAAGACCATCTTCGGCGCGTACAAGAAAGCGTCCGGCAAGATCACCATGAACGGCAAGGAACTTCGGATCAAGAAGCCTGCGGACGCGGTGAAGAACCGGCTGGCGCTTGTGCCGGAGGAGCGGCGTAAGGAGGGTGTCCTGGTGGCAGAGACCGTCACCTTCAACCTGGCGGCGGCCTGTCTGAACCGCTTCTGCCACCTGTCCTTCGTCAATGACGGGGCGGCGGCGAAGAACGCGGACAAATATGTGAAGGAGCTGGGTGTGAAGACGCCTTCCATCCGGCAGAGAGTCGCTTTCCTCTCCGGAGGAAACCAGCAGAAGGTCGTCGTGGGCAAGTGGCTGGCGGCAGACTGCGACGTGTACATATTTGACGAGCCGACGAAGGGCGTCGACGTCGGGGCAAAGCAGGAGATCTTCCGCCTGATCAACGATATTGCCAAGGCGGGCAACTGCGTGATCTATGCGACATGCGAGAACTCGGAGCTTCTGTCCATCACAGACCGCATGTACGTCATGTTTGACGGCAAGATTATGGCGGAGCTGGAGACGGCGAAGACGGACGAGGCAGAAATTATGCACTATGCGACAGGCGCCACCGAAGCGTACGCCGCAAGCTGATAAAGCGAGACTTTCCATAGTACTGGAGGAATTAAAAGATGCAGATAAATAAGAGTAAAGCGAAATTTTTGGTGGACTGGGCTGCCGTCATGGTACTGATTATCTCCGTCATCGTGTTCACAGCGATGAGAGGGACGGCATTCTTCTCCTTTGCGAACCTGATCAACATCCTGAGAGCCGTGTCTGCGGTGACCATCTTCGCCCTGGCGGCGACGGTGTCCATGGCGCCGGACGGCTTCGATATGGCGGCTGGAACGCTGGGTTCCTTCTGCGCGTATGTGTTCGCATCCCTGTTCCTGTGGTTCGCGATGCCCCTGTGGCTGTCCGTTTTCCTGACCATCATCTTTGCGATGATCATGTACCTGCTGAACATGTTCCTGATCCTTGTCTGCAAGGTTCCGGACATGCTTGCTACCTGCGCCTTGCAGTTTGTCCATCAGGGATTGGGACTTGCCTACACGGGCGGCGGCGCGATTTCCGCAGGCATGAGCACGGCAGCCTGGGCGGAGGCCCTGAAGGGCGGAGACAACACCCCGCTGCGCAGCGGCTGGACAGAGGCTTCCCAGAATATCGGTAAATCCCCGTACATCATCATCATCATGCTGATCTGCGTGGCGATCTGCTTCGTCCTTCTGGAGAGGACGAAATACGGGCGCTACCTGTACGCTATGGGCGGCAACAAGACAGCAGCGAAGCTGTCCGGTATCGACGTGAAGAAGATGCGTTTCATGGCAGGTATGTTTGCCGCAGCATTCATCGCCGTAGGCGGTATCGTGGTCTGCTCCCGTAACTCGGCGGCGCAGGTCAACGGCTCTGACAGCTACCTGATGAACTCCCTGGCAGCCGTATTCATCGGCCGTTCCGTAGGAGGAAGGGAGAAATACAATGCGATAGGAACGGTGATCGGGGCAATCCTGATCACGACGCTGGAAAATGGTATGACAATGTGCGGTGTGCCTTACTACATACTGCCGGCTATGAAGGGCGCGGTTCTCTGCCTGGCTCTCGTTGCGGCATACATTACAACCAAGGAGGATTAATCCGGATATTGTCGCTGCCTCTCATTGCAGGCAAAGACAGAAGAGGAATGGAACAGGGCGCTGTGAGGATTTGCAGCGCCCTGTTTTGAATCATACACCTGGCAAGCAGCCATCACATCTGCGCGAATGGGCATTTGCAGGGTGAAGAAGATGGAGATTTCCGCTTTTTTGAATTAGCACGTAATTTCAAGTTGTTTTTTGTTGCTATTTGTTGACTTTTGACCGGTTCTGTTTTACAATGAATTTACAATAGATGGAAGAGGACAAAGTTCCTGCGCCAGTGTAAAGACAGGCCGGGCGAGCCGGGGATAGCATGAAATATTAAAGATATGGAGGTAAGGAACTATGGCGAACTTTGACACTTATTTTCTGATGAAAGAGAACGACGCAATCGAGTATGCGAAGGCGAAGGTCCCTCAGAAGAACTGGGACGAGGCCACGATGGAGTGCAAGGAGATTGGCGACGGCAACCTGAACTATGTGTTCAAGGTGAAGGACGCCAAGGGCAACAGCGTCATCGTGAAGCAGGCCGGCATCGAGCTGCGCATCTCTAAGGATATGAAGATTGACACAGACAGGAACCGCGTGGAGTCCGAGATCCTGCTTCTGTACGGCAAGCTGGCTCCCGGGCTGGTGCCGGAGATTTATGACTATGACACCGTGATGTGCGCCTGCTGTATGGAGGATCTGTCTGACCACGAGGTGATGCGCGGAGCGATGATCGAGCACAATATCTTCCCGAAATTTGCGGATCAGATTTCCACCTACATGGCAAGGGTACTGATGGGAACCACGGATGTGGTGATGGACCATCAGGAGAAGAAGAAGCTGCAGAAGAAGTTTATCACCCCGGACCTGTGTGATATCACAGAGCAGCTGGTTTATACAGAGCCCTACAACGACGAGAGGGGCCGCAACAACGTCTACGCCCCCAACGCGGAGTTCGTGAAGGAGAAGCTCTATGACGACGAGGAGCTCCACCTGGAAGTGGCTAAGCTGAAGATGGACTTTATGACCAGGGCGCAGTCCCTGATCCACGGCGACCTGCACACCGGCTCGATCTTCATCAACGAGGACAGCACGATTGTGTTCGACCCGGAGTTCTGTATGTACGGCCCGATGGGATATGATATCGGCAACGTCATCGCCAACATGATCTTTGCATGGTGCAATGGCGATGTGGCGGGAGCAGATGAGTTCTGCAAGTGGGCAGAGTCCGTCATCAAGGATGTGGTCAACATGACGATGGAGAAGATGGACCAGTACTATGACGAGCATGTGACGGATACGATGTGCAAGAGCAAGGGCTTCAAGGAGTGGTACATGAAGTCTATCCTGGCGGATACCTCCGCTGTCACCGGCCTGGAGCTTATCCGCAGGACGGTGGGTATGGCCAACGTCAAGGACATTACCTCCATCGCCGATGAGAAGGCCCGCACCCGCGCAGAGCGCATCTGCATCACTGCAGCCATTGATTTTATCAAGAACCGCAGCGAGAAGAAGTGCGGCAACTGCTTCCTGAACACGCTGAAGGATGCTGTGGAGGCAGTGGACGCCCAGTAAGCGTCCCGGCCTGTGTGCCGCAGCGGCGGCGGAGGCGCCGCAGGTTTTCAACATGCAGAAAGGAGAGGAAATCTGTAATGGAAAATGCATTGAATCTGGACACCGTTGTTCTCGCAGAGAACGAGGAGGATATGATTATTCTTGACCAGACCCTGCTGCCCAATGAGACGAAGTACCTGACTCTCAACAAGGCGGAGGACATCTGGGAGGCAATCTACAAGCTTCGCGTCAGAGGGGCGCCGGCCATCGGCGTGGCGGGGGCGTATGGATATTACGTGCTGGCCCGCCAGTTTGACACGGAGGATATGGACGAGTTTGTGAAGAAGTGCACGGAGATGATGGAGTACCTGAACTCCTCCCGCCCCACAGCGGTGAACCTGAGCTGGGCGCTGAACCGTATGCACGAAGTTCTCCTGAGCGAGAAGGAAGGCAAGACCGTGGCGCAGATGAAGGAGCGCCTGAAGGAGGAGGCCAACGCTGTCCGCGAGGAGGATATACAGATCAGCCGGAATATCGGGGCCTATGGATATGAGCTCCTGAAGGCTATGGGAGACGAGGTGGGCATCATGACCCACTGCAACGCTGGAACCCTGGCTACCGCCAAGTACGGCACTGCCCTGGCGCCGGTGTACATCGCCCTGGAGAACGGCTGGGATCCGAAGAAGATCCATGTGTACTGCGACGAGACAAGGCCGCTGCTGCAGGGGGCCAGGCTGTCCGCCTATGAGATGCAGGCGGCGGGTGTGGACACCTACGTGCAGTGCGACAACATGGCCTCCTACACGATGAAGTCCGGCAAGATCGGCATCATCTTCGTGGGCTGCGACCGCGTGGCTGCCAACGGGGATTTCGCCAACAAGATCGGCACCAGCGGGGTGGCGATTATCGCTAAGCATTACGGGATCCCGTTCTATGTGTGCGCACCGTCTTCCACCATCGACATGACCATGGAGTCGGGGGATGAGATCCATATCGAGCAGCGCAAGCCGGAGGAGGTCACCGAGATGTGGTATAAGGAGCGCATGGCTCCGGAGGGAGTCGGCGTCGTGAACCCGGCGTTCGACGTGACAGACCACAGCCTGGTGACAGGAATCATCACGGAGAAGGGCATCGCCTATGCGCCGTTCAAGGAGTCCTTCGAGAAGATGGGGATCAAGCCTGTCACAAAATATGTAGATAAGAAGTAAGCGAAAAGAGATAAAAAGGCCAAGGCAAAGGCCAGCCGGATCCCCGCAGTTTGCCGGGGGCGGCTGGCCGGAGGGCCTGGCAGTATTTTAGAAAAATTGGATATGATGTTCGGTCAGATAGTCTACCCAGTCTGAGGGAAAGTCCCGGTCCATGACGATGCCGTCCACAGCAGTCAGCGGCGCGATATGGGAGAAGGACACATTGTTCAGTTTCGAATGGTCTACCACCAGATATTTCCGGCGGGCATGTTCCAGCGCCGTCTGGTGCAGCCGGGCGCGGCCGTCGCTGGTGTCGGTGATGCCGTAGCGCAGATGTACGCTCCGGCAGGAAATGATCGCCTTGTCCACGTAGTAGCGTTCCAGAGTCTTGATGGCGCCGTCGCCAATAAAATCCTTGTTTTTCGGAGAAAATTCTCCGCCGACCACATGAAGCTTGATCGTGTCGGAGGCACAGAGGATATTTGCGATCTCCAGCGAGGAAGTCAGGACGGTGAGCTTCCGGTGGGCGATGAGCCGGGCGATGGACCAGCAGGTGGTGGAGCCGTCCAGGTAGATGTAATCCCCAGACTGGATGAGAGAATCGCATTTCTGCGCGATCCGCTCTTTCTCCGGTATCTTTAAGACCTGCCTTGTGCCGACATCGATATCGTTCTGGACGCCGTCCAATATATAAGCGCCGCCGTGGGTGCGGATCAACTCTCCATTCTGTTCCATTTCCCGCAGGTCGCGCCGGATGGTTTCCTTCGTGACGTTCAGCTGCGCGGCAAGCTCCGTGATCCTGACGCTCTTGTGCTCCTGCAGGCTCTCGCGGATGGCTGCCTTTCGTGCAATGGCTAACATATTAGAGATTCCTCCTTGTTTTTTACTTCTTTCAGCATAGCATAAATGGGAGAAAATTGCAATTTTTGTAAATTATTTGTAAAACATCATCAATTCAGGGGGATAAGGGAAATGAAATTTAAAGGCTATACGGATGAGCGGCTCTATTCGCTGGTGAGAGACCGGTTCACCGTAGATTATTGGATAAGAGGGGACGAACAGACGGCTCTTGACGCCGCGAAAAATATATGTGTGGAGCAGACGGTGGAGTTCCCAGCGGCCCACATCGAGTGCGATGGGATCCAGAAGGAGATCATCGGCCGCCTGGAGGCGTTTGTGCCGTCGGGGGAAGGGTATCTGGCCACGGTCAGCTATTCCGACCAGTGCGCGACGGAGGAATTCTCCCAGTTTTTCAATGTGGTGTTCGGCAATTCCAGCCTGCTGCCGGGAATCGTTGTGGAGGATATCCGGCTGTCGGAGGAGATGCTGGAGTGGTTCCCGGGGCCCAAATACGGGGCGGATGCCATCCGCAGGAAGCTGGGCGTGTACGGGAGGCCGCTTACCTTCACCGCCCTCAAGCCCATGGGGCTGCCGACGGAGGCGCTGGCGGACGAGGCTTACCAGTGCGCCCTGGGCGGGATCGATTTGATTAAGGACGACCACGGGCTGATGAATCAGCCGTTTTCAGAATATAAGAGCAGGGTCAAAGCAGTGTGCGAGGCAGTGCGCAGAGGAAATGAGGAGGGGGGCGGCCATACGATGTACATCCCCAACCTCTCCGGCAGCACCTTCGAGATTATGGACCGCGTGAAGTACGCCGAGGAATGCGGGGCGGAGGGCATTATGCTGGCCCCCGGCCTGGTAGGCTACGACACGATGCAGTATGTCGCCTCCCACACGGCGCTGTCTGTGACGGCGCATCCGGCCATGGCTGGCTGTTTCCTGGACAAGGGAGCGGGAGGCTTTGCCTGCGGGCTGATTATGGGGCTTTTGCCCCGTATCTGCGGAGCAGATTTCACCGTATTCCCCAACTATGGCGGACGCTTTTCCCTGACAGAGCAGCAGTGCCGCGATATTGTGGAGGGGTGTACGAGGAAATACGGCAGCATGCCGTCCACGGTGCCGTGCCCGTCCGGAGGGATGACCTTCGGCAAGCTGAGTGCGATGAAGCAATTCTACGGCGGCGACGTGGCCTTCCTGATGGGAGGCGGGCTGTTTACCCACAGCCCGGATCTGGCGGAGAACTGCCGCATATTTAGAAGCAACCTGGAACAGCAGCAAAGCAACCAAGAAAAGAGGTAAGAAGATGAGTTATCAGTACGATAACAAGTACCCCAGCGATTTCGAGGTCAAGCGGGATATCGTGGAGATCGGGCGCAGGATGTACGCCAGGAATTTTGTGGCGGCCAACGACGGCAATATCAGCGCCAAGGTCAGCGACAACACGATCTGGTGTACGCCCACAGGCGTATCCAAGGGCTATATGACCGAGGACATGCTGGTACTGATGGATTTGGACGGGAACGTCCTGAAGGGGAATCTCAAGCCATCCACTGAGATCAAAATGCATCTTCGGGTCTACAGGGAAAATCCTGAGGTCAACGCGGTGGTACACGCGCATCCGCCTGCAGCCACATCCTACGCGATTGCGGGCCTGCCGCTGAACCACGCGATTATGACGGAGGCAGTGATGGGGATCGGGGAAATCCCGCTGGCGCCCTACGCGATGCCGGGTACGGAGGAGGTTCCCAACTCGATTGCACCCTTCGTGAAGACCCACAACGCCTGCCTGCTGGCAAACCACGGAGCCCTCACCTGGGGGCGGGATGCCATGGAGGCGTGGTTCCGGATGGAGTCGGTGGAGCATTTTGCCCTGGTGAACATGTACACCAACGGCCTCATCGGCCATGCGAACGAGCTCACCTGCGATCAGGTGGACAGGCTGATCGAGAGGAGGACGAACAGCGGCATCTCCACGGGCGGACGCCCGCTCTGCCGCAACTGCGGCGCGGACGGGGTGCCTGCCTGCGTGGCTGGGAAGTGCAGCAGCGGCTGCCAGTCTTCTGGCGGAGCTTCTGCCTGCGGCACATCCACCTGCGGCACATCCAGCTGCGGCACGTCTTCCTGCTCCTGCAGCGAGGAGGACAAGCAGGACGCGCAGATGGTAGCGCAGATTGTCCAGCAGATACTTGCCAAGAACGGCTACGGCAGATGAGCCGCGCCGTCTGTGGGAACAGAAAGCAGGTGATGTGAAGTTGAAGATTGATAAGTCCGAGATCCGGCGTACCGTCCTAACGGAACTGGCTCGTCAGGGGTTGAGCAGGTTCGTTCCAGTGGGGATATCGGCTCGGCACGTCCATCTTACAGAGGCAGACATTGAGGCTTTGTTCGGAAAAGGCTACAAGCTGAATCCCATCAGGCCCCTGTCGCAGCCGGGACAGTTCGCCGCGAGAGAGCAGGTGACGGTCATCGGCCCAAGAGGACGGTTGGAACATGTGAGGGTCTTAGGGCCAGCCAGGAAGGAGAGCCAGGTGGAGATTTCCATCTCCGATTCCTTCGTGCTGGGGGCGAAAAATTGCCCGGTGCGGCTGTCAGGCGACCTGGAGGGAACCATGGGCGTGAAGCTTTTGGGGCCGGAAGGGCAGGTGGAGCTCAAAAAAGGGCTCATCGTGGCAGCCAGGCATCTGCATATGAACGAGGAACAGGCGAAAGCCTTCGGCATCCATGACCGGCAGGTGATCGCAGTGAAGGTGACCGGCGACCGGCCTTGCCTTCTGGAAAATGTGATCTGCCGGACAGGCAGCGGCCACGAGCTGGAGCTGCATCTGGATACGGATGAGGCCAATGCCTGCGCCCTTGGAAGCGGCGATCTTGTGGAGATTGTGCCTTCCGGGGAAGCGGGGTGCGCTCCCTGCGGCGGGCAGCGGGATAGGATTCCCGGACAGGCGTCCGTCCAGGGACAGGCAGGAGGCACAGGAGGGCAGGCGGGAGAGACATGGAAGCCCGCAGGCGCTCAGGCTCTTGCACCGGCCAGGCTGGAGCGCAATATCGCCCCGTCCATGAGAGAGGGCAACGCCCCGATCCCAGAGGTGTGGAGAGAGCCGACGCCGGCGCAGAAGTATGAATTCCGCCCGGTGGAGTGCACAAGACAGGTGGTCGAGGTGCCGGAGGAGGAGATCCTGGAGTTGGTGACCGAGAGGGATATCAACGACGCCTACCGGGACAACAAGACCCAGATCTACTGTGAGAAGAAGGCTTTGATCACCCCGTCGGCGAAAGACCGCGCGGTGGCGGCCGGAATCAAGATTATCCGGATGAAAGGGAGGGATTAGCCGTATGCAGATTGCGAGAGTCGTTGGGACAGTGGTGAGTACGAGCAAATCCGAGAAGCTTACAGGGCTTAAGATGCTGCTTGTCAAGCCGATAGACCTGGAGACCTTTCAGGAGAAGGGAAATATTTTGGTGGCGTTCGACGCGGTGGGCGCAGGAGAGGGAGAAGTGGTCATGATCGTATCCGGCTCCTCCTCACGCCAGACGGCGCTGACCGAGAACAAACCGTCCGATACGGCGATTATCGCCATTATCGATTATATTGACTTGTATAATAAACGCATATTCAGCAAAGAAAAAGAAGAGAGTAAGAAGGTGGATAGTTAATGCTTACGAAGGAGCAAATTGAGCAGATCGTCGAGATGACCGTCGCTCAGATGAACAGCCAGGCTAAAGCCACCGCAGGGAACACGCAGGCGTCCGGCAACGGATGGATGTTTGACCGGGCCGAGGACTGCATCAAGGCGGCCGGCGTCGCCCAGAAGCAGCTGGTGGCCATGTCCATGGAGGCGAGGGAGTCGCTCATCCGCGCCATGCGCAAGGCCGCGGTGGACAACGCCGAGAGGCTGGCGCAGATGGCTCACGACGAGACAGGCTACGGCAAGGTTCCGGACAAAATCCAGAAGATCCTGCTGGTGGCCAACAAGACGCCTGGCACAGAGGATATTGTGCCGCGGGTATTCACCGGCGACAAGGGGATGACCCTGGTGGAGCAGGCGCCGTTCGGCGTCATCGGTTCCATCACCCCTTCCACCAATCCGCCGGGAACCGTCATCAACAACTCCATCAGCATGATCGCAGGCGGGAACGCCGTGGTGTTCAACCCGCATCCGTCGGCCAAGAAGTGCTGCCAGGAGACGATGCGGATCCTCAACGACGCGATTGTGGCGGCGGGAGGGCCGGTGGGCCTGATCTGCTGTCCCACAAACCCCAGCCTGGAGACGAGCGATGTGATTATGAACCATCCGGATATCAAGCTTTTGTCTGTCACCGGCGGCGAGGCCGTGGTAAGCGTGGCGATGAAGACTGGCAAGAAATGCATCTCCGCAGGGCCGGGCAACCCGCCGGTCATCGTGGATGAGACGGCGCTGATACCCAAGGCGGCGAAGGATATCGTGGACGGCGCGTCCTTTGACAACAATGTGCTCTGCGTCGCAGAGAAGGAGTGCTTCGCCGTCAACACTGTGTTCGACCAGCTGATGTCCGAGATGCAGAAGAACGGCGCTTGGCTGGTGAAGGGCGAGGACATCGACAAGATCGTGCGCACGGTGCTGATCAACAAGGATGGCAAATATGTGATCAACCGGAAATTTGTCGGCCATGACGCGACCTACATCATGGATCAGTCGGGCGTGTCCTACTCGGGCAATCCCCGCCTGGTGATCGCGGAGGTTCCGAGGGAGCATCCCTTCGTGGTGGTGGAAATGCTGATGCCGGTGCTGGGCTGCGTGCGCTGCCAGGATGTGGATCAGGCGATCGACTGGGCTGTGTGGGCGGAGAGAGGCTGCTGGCACTCCGCGCTGATGCACTCCACAAACTACCTGAACATGACCAAGGCTGCCAGGGCTCTGAACACCACCATCTTTGTGAAGAACGGCCCGTCCACCGCAGGCGTGGGATTCAACGGGGAAGGCTATGCGACCTTGACCATCGCCACTCCCACCGGGGAGGGGCTGACGTCGGCGAGAAGCTTTACGAGGGCGCGCAGGTGCGTGCTGGAAGACGGCTTCCGCATCATTTAACGGCCTATGGGACTGGTGGAGCAGATTCGGGATGCCGGTGTTGTGGGTGCAGGCGGCGCCGGATTTCCAACCGATCGAAAACTGAACTGCAAAGCAGAAATATTTATTGTAAACGGTATTGAGTGCGAGCCGCTGCTGCGCACGGACCGCCATGTGATGGAACAGTACGCGCCGGAGATTGTGAAGACGGTGCGGGCCATCCGGGACAGCCTGGGAGCGAAGCGGGCGGTGATCGCCTTGAAGGAGCACTATGACAAGGCAGTGGAGGCGCTGCGGGCAGCCGTGAAGGGGACAAAGGTGGAGCTTTATCTGTCCGAGTCCTTCTACCCGGCGGGAGACGAGCAGAACCTGGTGTACTGCGTGACCGGAAGGGTGGTACCCACAGGAGGCATCCCGCTGGATGTGGGCTGTGTGGTCAGCAACGTGAGTACGGTGCTGAATATCGCCCATGCCATGAACGGGCAGCCGGTCACCGAGAAGATGGTGACGGTGGCCGGGAGCGTGGCGAAGCCGGTGACGGTAACCTGCCCAATCGGGACGCCGCTGTCCCGCCTTCTGGAGGCGGCCGGCGGGCCGGTGGGGGACTGTACCTATATCGTGGGCGGGCCTCTGATGGGCAAGGTGACGGACGACCTGTCTGAGCCGGTGACCAAGACCACAGGAGGGCTTCTGGCTATCCCCAAGGGACATCCGATCCTGGCGAAGAAGGTGGCAGGGGCGCGGGACGCCATGCTGGCAAGGGCTGTGTGCAGCCAGTGCTCCATGTGCACCCAGATGTGCCCGAGAAACGCCATGGGGCTGAATGTGCAGCCGCACAAGGCCATGCGGGCGCTGGCCTCCGGGAACGAGAGCCTGCTGGGGGATGTGAACGGCATTTTCTCCTGCTGCGACTGCGGCGTTTGCACCTACTTTGCCTGCAACTTCGGGCTGAAGCCCAGCAAGGCGATGCAGCAGGCCAAGGCAAAGCTGGCGGCCCAGGGGATCAAGCCGGTGAAGGAAGTCAAGTATGAGCCGGAGCGGGGAATTGACAACAAGCGGGTCCCCACAGAGCGGCTTCTGCTGCGGCTGGATTTGAAGAAGTACGACAAGGATGCGCCGATGGGAGGCTTCGTGGACTGCGCGGATGTGCGGATCCCGCTGAAGATGCATATCGGCGGGCCGGACGAGCCGGTGGTGGCTGCCGGGCAGCATGTGTCCAAGGGACAGCTGATCGCCAGGCCGTCGGGGATGGGAGCGAATATCCACGCGTCCATTGACGGCACCGTCTCGGCGGTGACAGAAGAATTCATAGAGATAAGGAAGTGAGACGATGGGTGCCATTGGTATGAATGAAGTGATGAGTATACCCGCAGGTATCCAGGCTTGCGATGCCATGCTGAAGGCGGCGGAGGTAGAGCTTATCAGCGCAGGCTGCGTCTGCGCAGGAAAATATTATATCGTCGTTGCCGGAGAGGTTGCCGCTGTGCGTTCTTCGATCGAAGCCGGGAGAGAGGTGGCGGAGAGCCTGCTCATCGACAGCATGGTGATCCCGAACGTGGATCCCCAGGTGGCGCCGGCCATCAGCGCATGCACGATGGTGGACCGCCTGCAGGCGCTGGGGATTATGGAGACCTACTCCCTGTGCGCGGCGGTGCAGGCCGCAGATGCGGCGGCCAAGGCGGCGGAGGTAGAGCTCCTGGAGGTGCGCTTAGGGCGCGGCCTGGGAGGCAAATCTTTTATCCTGCTGACCGGGGAGGTGGCTGCGGTGCAGTCCTCCATCAAGGCGGCAGAGGCGCTGGAGGAGACGAAGGGGCTGATGGCGAAGAGCGCCGTGATCCCGTCCCCCCATCCGGACATGCTGAAGGCCATCGGCTGAGGCAGCGGATTGACAAAAAGCGGAAAATGCCGCACAATAGTGGCAGGGCATAATGCCCGGGCAGAATCCGAGATAGAACAGTAACTGGAACAACACAGAGCTTTGATAGTTTTAAGTGAAAAATAATCATACGGAGGGAATAATAATGAAAGAAGCATTAGGAATGATCGAGACTCGCGGACTGATTGGATCCATCGAGGCGGCAGATGCCATGGTAAAGGCTGCAAACGTAAGGCTGATCGGCAAGGTGCAGATCGGTTCTGGACTGGTAACGGTGATGGTGCGCGGAGACGTAGGCGCTGTGAAGGCAGCTGTGGACGCAGGCGCAGCGGCTGCAAAGCGTGTCGGCGAGCTGTACGGCGTACATGTCATCCCTCGTCCGCACTCTGACGTGGAGTACATCCTTCCCAGCATCGACCGCGGCGAAGAGGAGTAACCCATGTATACTGGCGTAGTGGCCGGCTCAGTGGTTGCAACCGTGAAGGATCCGGCGCTGGAGGGAGTCCCGCTGCTCCTCGTCCGCAAGATTGAGGACGGCAGAGAGGGAGATCTGATCATTGCGGCGGACCAGACCCGCCAGGCGGGGATGGGCGATTATATCTACATGATCGGCTCCAAGGAGGCGGCCAGGATTTTCCGCAGGGGGAACATACCGGTGGACGTGGCCATCGTCGGGTTTATTGACACTTACAACGAGGAAATTTGAGAGAGGAGGGACTGGGGATGCGTCTGGCAAAGGTTGTGGGAAATGTGATATCCACCGTCAAGGACGACGGGTATTACGGATATAAGCTGATGCTTGTGGAGTATTTTGACCCGGAGACCGGCGCTCCCCAGGGCCCCCGGATGATTGCCTTTGACTGTGCGGACTCCGGGGTCGGGGATACGGTGATCGTGAACACGGATGGCGGCGCAGGCAACATGCTGTTCGACGACGAGTACGCCATCTTTGACCTGGTGATCTGCGGAGTGGTGGACAATTATACGGTAGACGGAGAGACCCATGTGATACATGGGGCGGCGGAGAGCTGAGAAGCGGAAGCTTAAGCGGCAGGAGGAGGCTGTATATGGAGCAGGGAGCACAGGGCTCGATCGGGCCCAAGGACATCGCCGGTCAGCTGGCGGGTATCTATGAAGACTTTACGGAGGCTGTCCAGGCGCTGGGCGGCAAGGGGAAGAAGCGCTCCGGCAAGCTTGTCTCCAGCATGGCCAAGTGGGTCGGCGGAAGCCATGTGGTGACTGACCGGGAGCAGCTCTGCCAGAAGTTCCTGGCGGATGTGCAGAAACAGCTGGAGCTCTTGACGCTGTCCCTGGAGATCGCCACGGAGGAGGAAGCGGCGGAAGCCTGCGGCATCGCGGCGGATATCCTGACCGCGCCCAGGCCGTCCCAGTCCAATTCTACCACGGATCTCATGAAGCGGGCGATGATCGGCCAGGTCATGCCGTTCCTGAAGTACGTGAAGAGGGAGCAGCTGCAGGCAATCCGGGACCGGTTGGACGGCGCCTATACGCGCTGGGCGATCCTGCCGGTGGAGAAAGAAGTGAAGAAGGAGCTGGACCGCCTGATCGGCCAGGATTAGCCCAGGAGATAGAAGGCGTATACGGCCAGCACGATCTGGATGATGAGAACAAGCGGCATCCCAATGGTAAATTTCAGGTGCCTCGTCTTGTGGCGGAAGGCCGCCATTCCCAAAATAGAACCTACAGACCCGCCCAGAATGGCAGCGAGGAAGAGCGTGCGCTCAGGAATCCGCCATTTTCCACGGCGGGCTTTTTGTTTGTCCGCGCCCATGAGGGCGAAAGCCACCAGGTTTATGAGGGCGAGATAGAGAAGCAGCAGCCGGACGGCAGCGGCAGGCAGGGCAGACAGCATAGGGATCCTCCTTTTCCAAAAGCTCTTTACTATTTCCTCTGCGGAATGCTATAATGATATCAATATTTCGGTAAAATTTCAACACGGAGGGATTGTGGACAATGTACAGTTTTGAGGAGATTGTAAAGACAGACCCCGAAGTCGCCCAGGCGATTGACCACGAGCTGAAGCGGCAGAACAGCCATATCGAGCTGATTGCCTCTGAGAACTGGGTCAGCAAGGCCGTGATGGCGGCGATGGGGAGCCCGATGACCAATAAGTATGCGGAAGGGTATCCGGGCAAGCGCTATTACGGCGGCTGCGAGAATATGGATATCGTGGAGAACCTGGCCATCGAGCGGGCGAAGAAGCTTTTTGGCTGCGACTATGCCAACGTGCAGCCCCATTCGGGCGCGCAGGCCAACATGGCGTGCTTCTTCGCGATGATGGAGCCGGGAGATACCTTCATGGGCATGAGCCTCGACCATGGCGGCCATCTGTCCCACGGAAGCCCGGTGAACATGTCCGGGAAGTATTTCCATGTGGTGCCCTACGGAGTGAATGACGAGGGCTTCATCGACTACGACGAGGTGCTGCGCATCGCCAAGGAGTGCAGGCCGAAGCTGATCGTGGCGGGAGCCAGCGCCTATGCCCGGACGATTGATTTCAAGAGGTTCCGGGAGATCTGCGACGAGGTGGGAGCCTACCTGATGGCAGATATCGCCCACATCGCGGGGCCGGTGGCGGCAGGGCTGCATCCAAGCCCCTTCCCGTATGCGGACGTGGTGACCACCACGACCCACAAGACTCTGCGCGGGCCCAGGGGCGGCGTCATCCTGGCCAACGAGGAGGCGGCGAAGAAGTTCAATTTCAACAAGGCGGTGTTCCCGGGCATCCAGGGCGGCCCGCTGATGCATGTCATCGCTGCCAAGGCCGTCTGCCTGAAGGAGGCGCTGGATCCGTCGTTCAGAGTGTACCAGGAGCAGGTGCTGAAGAATGCCAAGGCTCTGGCCTCCGGCCTGATGAGCCGGGGCGTGCGCATCGTCTCCGGCGGCACGGACAACCATCTGATGCTGGTGGATCTGACAAGCGTGGGCATCACCGGCAAGGCGGCGGAGAAGCTTCTGGACCGGGCGAACATCACCTGCAATAAGAACACGATCCCCAATGATCCCCAGTCCCCGTTTGTCACAAGCGGGCTGCGGCTCGGCTCCCCGGCAGTGACCTCCCGGGGGCTGAAGGAAGACGATATGGACCGGATCGCAGAGGCGATCGCCCTGATGCTCAAGGATGCGGATGCCAACGAGGAGCAGGCGAGAGCCATCGTGCGGGAGATCACAGAGAAATATCCGCTGATCTAAGTGTTGGCGTATAAGGTATAGAGGCTGAAAGGAAATCCCTTTGTCTGTGCAGGCTGTGCCAGGACAAAGGGATTTTTTGACGCGGATGTGGGATTAGATACAAAATGCGGCGTAGAGGGGGACCGTCTTTTTATTGTCCTGAAAGCCGAAGTTTTTGGCAGAGAGCTTGATGGCGTAGGCGGGCTTGTAGGTGTCCATATAGACCTTTAAGCTCTTTGCCTTGGTGTTGTCAGCGGACTTTACTTCGACGGGGATAAGCTGGCCATCACGCTGAATGACAAAATCGATTTCGGCTCCGCGCTCAGACTCCCAATAGTAGGTCTTATATCCGCTAATGGCAAGCTGCACATCCACATAGTTTTCAGCCATACCGCCCTTAAAGTCATTCAGCTCCTCGACCATATAGAGGACATCATTTGCCGCCAAGTCTTTTTTTGCACAGAGCAGCCCTAAGTCGGAAACATAAATCTTGAACGCATCCATATCACGGTAATTCTCCAAAGGCTTCTTGATTTGCCCCACCTTATATACCTGCGAAACGATGCCAGAAAGACAGAGCCATTCGATGGCGTTTTCAAACTCGGAAGCCCTGCCGCCTTTCTTTATTAGTTTATACTGGAAACGGGTATTTTTTTTTGAGAGCTGTACCGTAATGTTGTCATAGACAAGCCTTGTTTTCTTGATTTCGTTTACATTGTTGTATTTGCTCATGTCGTTCAGATAGCTTGCAAGTATGGTATCCTGCGTGTGGCGCACAAGGATATAATCCTGTGTCTCTTTAAACTGCAAGACGCATTCAGGCATGCCGCCTACAACGAGATATTGCCTGTAAAGCCGCATTGCCGCATCGTGCAGGGCAGACGGCATTGGCGTATTGGTTTCAAAGCATTTTTTTATTTGCGCTACAAGAGCGTCCTCACCTAAAGCCAACATAAATTCCTCCATATCCATCGGAGACAGCGTTTTCATATCGGCCTTACCAACAGGGAAAGAGAATTTCGCCCTGCCTACCGCCACGCCCAGCAAACTGCCGAGAGCTGCGATATGATAGTCTGGAGCGTCCTCACAAAAATATTTCAGGGAAGTCAAAGCCCGCTCGCAAAGCTGCACTTCGTCAAATACGATCAGCGTCTTATCCTTTACAATCGTCTGGCCTGCGATGTGTGATAAAAGGGGTATCAGATAATCGGGACTGATATTTTCCTCAAAGGTTTCGTTCAGCTTTGGATTTGTTTCAAAATTGAAATAGGCCACATTTTCATAATGGGAGCGCCCAAACTCTAAAATCGAGTAGGTTTTTCCGACCTGTCTTGCCCCCTGTAAAATCAGGGGCTTGCGGTATTTGTTTTCTTTCCATGCCTCCAAGAAGCCCATAATCTTTCTATACATAACATAGCACCCTCCTTATTGTTCTATCATAATGCATATTCATGTAAATATCAATAAATTTTAAACGATTTTAGACATTAAATTACATGAATTTTCTATTAAATCTATCAAAATTCGACATGAATAATGCCCGCGGGCAGGAGAGCACTGTCCTCGCCATATGGCTCTGCAAAAGGCCGCCCACATCGCAGTAAGAAATTTGTAAGAAAACATTTCGCAAACAATCCCCTCCCAGAAAGCAATCTATGATATAATAGCCGCAGGCGGCAATTATATCATTTGCGCAAACCGGTCTGTGCGTTCACTGCACACGGACAGGCAATGATACCCGCGGGATGAGGAGGGCATTTGGATGGCTGGAAAAGAAAAGAGGCCGATAATTGAGACCAGGAAGCTGTACAAGGTGTATTCCCTGGGGGAGAACCGGGTGTTTGCCCTGAACGGGGTAGATTTGTCCATCCGGGAGGGAGAGTTCTGTTCCATCGTGGGAACCTCCGGTTCCGGGAAGTCCACGCTCCTAAATATGCTGGCGGGGCTGGAGAAGCCGACGAAGGGGGAGATTGTCATCGGCGGCTCCCACATCGAGAAGATGACGGAGAACCAGCTGGTGAAATTCCGCAGGGAGAACGTGGGATTCATCTTCCAGTCCTTCAACCTGCTGGGCACGCTGAATTCGGTGGAGAATGTGGCCCTGCCCCTGACGTTCCGGGGAGTGAAGAAGGAGATCCGCAACAAGAAGGCGGAGGAGATGCTGAAGCTGGTGGGGCTGTCAAAGCAGATGAAGAACAAGCCCACCCAGATGTCCGGCGGGCAGCAGCAGCGGGTGGGGGTGGCCCGGGCGCTGGTGATGGACCCGAAGATCATCTTTGCGGACGAGCCCACGGGGAACCTGGATTCCCACACCTCTGCGGAGGTGATGG
Source organism: uncultured Lachnospiraceae bacterium (assembly GCA_944381745.1). Taxonomy (GTDB): domain Bacteria; phylum Bacillota; class Clostridia; order Lachnospirales; family Lachnospiraceae; genus JAGTTR01. Next base: position 30,342 of record CALWMI010000037.1, read on the forward strand.
AGCTGATGCGCAGGGTCGTGAAGGAGCAGCACAAGACGCTGGTGATGGTCACCCACGACAACCATCTGGCTGGCTTTGCAGACCGGATCTTCCACATCATCGACGGGAAGATCGTTAAGATAGAGGAGCGAGAAAACTACAGGGAGGAATAAATGGCATGAAGGGGTTTAAGAGAGCAGTAATCGGAGCAGCGGTGATGGCAGTGTGTATGTCTGGCTTGCAGCCGGGCAGCCAGGTGAGGGCGTCGAGCCTGACCGCAGGGGGCGCCGACTTGGAGGTGGGCGTGGGCGATGTGGAGACGGTCGACCAGGCCCGGGAGCGGGTGAAGCTGGAGATCCAGGATTACTGCGAGCGGCAGAAGGGGATGACCGAGGACAAAGCCACACAGGATAAGCTGGATGAGATCTGCAAGAAATATACAGATATGGCAGCCAGCCGTTACTCCAAGGATGGACTGAAGCAGCTGGGCAAGGACGCCAAGGCCAAGATGGACGAGGCGTTGGCCGCCTGGCAGCAGACCCAGGGCGGCGCAGGCGGCTCCGGAAGCGGGGACGGCAGCACCGGCGGGGACGGAGGCTCCGGGCAGACCGGTGATTATACTGAGGAGAGCGCTATTAAGGCCATCGAGGACTATGCGGCCATCGTGCTCCAGGACTGCTATGACCGGGATGCGGTGGAGGAGATCAAGAACTATGCCATCCAGGAGATCAACAACCGGGCGGGCTCCTGGACATCCAGCGGCCTCGCTGAGTTTGTGAGCAAGACGAAGGCCAGGATGGAGGCCTACGACTACGCCAACTACACAGAGCCGGAGGAGGAGCCGGAGCTTCCGGCCCCCACAGACTATGTGCAGGTGGGGGGCAACTGGGTGACGCCGGTGGCCACCTACGGCCAGCGGGTGAGCGTGGTGCTCCCCATCGTGAATATGGCCAAGGAGGACGCCTACGATGTGATTGTGACCCCAGTGCTGGATGCAGACCCGGAGGTGTGGCCGTTTGACATCGAGCAGTCGTCCTACACGGTGAAGCTGGACTGCCTGGCCGGGGAGAATGTGAACCCGGACGCGATGGCCAGGCGCCAGGAGATCACCTGGAATTTCCGGACGAGGGAGGATGTGACCTCGGGCTACAAGAAGATCGGTTTCCTGGTGCAGTACACCAATTCCGCCGGGGAGAAGGTCAACACGACGCTGTCCACCTACGTGGAGGCCGTGGGCGCGCCGGGCTCCGGCAAAGGGGACGCCACCTCCACGCCCCGTCTCATTGTGACCGGCTTCGAGACAAACCCGGCGGAGGTGCAGGCTGGGGATGAGTTCAACCTGGTGATCCACATGAAGAACACGTCCAAGCGCACGGATGTGTCCAACGTGGAGTTCACGCTGAAGGCAGCCACGGAAGGGACGGATGAGAACGCAGTCTACGAGGCGTTCCTGCCGGTGGCGGGCTCCAACACGGTCTTTGTGGACAATATCCCCAAGGACGGCACAACGGATATCAGCATCGACCTGAAGGCGAAGGCTGACCTGGCCCAGAAGCCTTACGTGATGAATATCTCCATGAAATACGAGGACGAGAACCTCAAGGAATTTACCGCAGATTCCAGCGTATCCATCCCGGTACACCAGGAGGCGCGTTTTGAGATCAGCGAGCCGGACGTGATGCCCAACGCCATCGACGTGGGCAGCGAGTCCAATATTATGTTCAGCATCTACAACACAGGCAAGACGACGCTGTACAATGTGTCTGTCCGCTTCGAGGGGGACAGCATCTCCGGCGGCGAAGCCTTTGTGGGCAACATCTCCCCGGGCGGGACAGGCCAGGTGGATACCATGGTCATGGGCCAGGCTCCCACGATGGACGACGGCCTGGTGAAGGCGGTTATCAGCTACGAGGACAACGAGACGAACAAGAGCGAGACGGGGAAGGAATTTACGCTGTATGTGTCCGAGCCGGTGTATGACGATATCTACATGGATTATATGCCAATGGAGGAGGAGACGCAGAGCGGCCCGCCGGCCTGGGCTGTCGTACTGATCGTCCTGGTGCTGCTGGCGGCAGCTATCACGGCGGCGGTGGTGATCCGCAGGAAGAAGAAGGCCAAGGCCGCAGCCCTGCTGGAGGAATCCCTGGTGGACGAAGCACTGGGCGGGGAGGAAGAACCGAAGACGGACGAGGATAAAGGAGAATGAGATGAAGTTTTTTGACTTGCTGTCCATGAGCGTGAGCAATCTCTGGAGACGGAAGCTCCGCACTTTCCTGACGGTTCTCGGCGTGGTCATCGGCACAGCCTCCATCGTGGTGATGGTATCCATCGGCATCGGGATGAACCGGAGCATGATGCAGCAGATCGACGAGTATGGAGGGCTGACCACCATCAATGTGTACTCCGGCGACTCCTACTACGGCGGCGGGATGGCAGTGGCGGTGTCAGAATCGGGCAGCTCCTCCGGCTCCCAGACGGAGCCAGTGCGGCTGAACGACGAGATGCTGCAGGTGCTCTCCGGGCTTGAGCATGTGGAATCCGTCACGCCGATCCTGTCGGTGGACTGCCTGGCCAAGTCGGGGAAGTACATGGCCAATCTGTCCGTGCGGGGAATCCCGGCGGAACTGCTGGCGCAGATGAACAATATGGAGGTGGGGCAGGGTACGCTGCCCATGCCGGGGGACAAGGAACTGAAGTTTTTCTACGGCAACACCGTGATCACAGACTTTTATATCGAGAAGACTTACCAGTACTATTGGGAGACAGGCGTGATACCGGAGATCGATTTCATGGAAGATCCCATGTACATTATTTTTGATATGGACGCCTACTATGCATCCCAGTACCCAAGCGGAGACGGGACGGTTACGCCACCCCCGAAGAAATATATGGTTGAGGCCTGCGGCGTGATGGCAGGGGACGTGGAGTATTACGGGGCGAACAGCAGCTACGTGTTCTGCGACCTGGAGCTTTTGAAGGAGCAGCTGCAGAGGGTGTTCAAGAACAAGGCGATACCGGGGCAGCCCACCACGGCCACCGGCAAGCCGTACAAGGAGATCTATTACAACCAGGTGGACGTCAAGGTGGACGACATGGACTATATGAAAGATGTGCAGACCCAGATTCAGAACCTGGGGCTGTCCGCCAGCAGCAATGCGGAGTGGATTGAATCCCAGCAGGAATCCTCCAACAACCTGCAGATGGCGCTGGGCGGCATCGGGGCGGTGTCCCTGTTCGTGGCTGCCATCGGCATCGCCAACACGATGATGATGTCCATCTATGAGCGGACGAAGGAGATCGGCATTATCAAGGTGCTGGGCTGCGACATGAGAAATATCCGCAGCATGTTCCTGATGGAGGCTGGCTTTATCGGCTTTGTGGGAGGCACGGTGGGCATCCTGCTAAGCTACGGCATCTCCTTCCTGGTCAATTACGTGGCGTCCGGCCAGATGGGGATGGCCATGGGGACAGGAGGAGCGGCGGAAATTTCCTATATCCCGCTGTGGATGCCGCCGGTGGCGATTGGGTTTGCCATCCTGGTGGGAATGCTGGCGGGCTTCTTCCCGGCCCTGCGGGCGATGAAGCTGAGCCCCCTGGCCGCGATCCGCAATGAGTAGAGAAGAGGGATCGATATGGATGTTGTGGAATGGGTGCTGACAATTGCGATTTTGGCGGCGCTGTACGTATATATGACAGCGCCGAAGCTTGGAAGGAGGGGCCGGCTTCCCGGGGACGGGAAGAAGGCCTGCTTCTTTGCCCACCGGGGGCTTCACGACCAGGAGCGCGGCATACCGGAGAATTCCCTGGGGGCTTTTGAGCGGGCGGCGGCCCGGGGATACGGGATGGAGCTGGACGTGCGCCTGACCAAGGATCAGGTTCCGGTGGTCTTCCATGACAGCACGCTGGAGAGGATGTGCGGGATTGACAGGCGGCTGGAGGACTGCACTTGGGAGGAACTGCAGGCATACCGGCTCCAGGGCACAGAGTACGGCATCCCCTCGTTGGAGCAGGTGCTGGCGGCTGTCCGGGGGAGGACGCCGCTGCTGGTGGAGCTGAAGATGGATGGCAGCGACGCCAGCGTGTGCATCCATGCAGACCGGCTGCTGCAGAAGTACCAGGGGCCGTATATGGTGGAGTCCTTCCACCCCTTCGCCCTCTACTGGTACCGCCACAACCGCCCGGAGGTGCTGCGGGGGCAGCTGTCCTCCGATTTCCGGAGGGACAGGAGCCTGCGGCTTATGGCGCCGCATTTCGCAGGCAGGCATCTGCTGTTCAATTTTTTTGCGAAGCCGGATTTCATCGCCTACGACTGTGAGGCCAGGAAGGGCTTGTCCCTGTTCCTCTGCCGCAAAGTTTTTAGAGCGCCGGTGGCGGCCTGGACGGTACGCTCAGAGGAGCAGCTTTTCCGGGCGCAGAGGGATTGCCAGATGTATATTTTCGAGAGGTTTTGCCCGTAGGGGGCAGGCGAAGACGAGAGAGCAGCGCGCCAAGAGACGAGAGAGCGGCGCGCCGGGAGGCAGAGAAGCGGCGCGGGCTCTGGGAAGAGAGAAGAGCTGCCGGGATGGGAAGGTGTCCCAATCCTGGCAGCTCTCTTTTCTTCTGTGGTTAGAACGATGCGGCCGCAGGAGGTCAATAGCCCAGCTCCTCCCCTACGAGGATCACTTTGATGCGCCCCGGAATTCCGGAGCGGCGGGTCATGACGAACTGACTGCAGATGCAGTCGGGGGAGAAGCAGTTCTCGCAGCGGCCGGTGACGGCGCAGGGCGTGTTCTTGTTCAGCCTGGTGGTGTTGGGCGGCGTCGCAATGTCCCGCACCCGCTTGAAGCCGGAGGGGACGTCGGAGACGACCTTGTTCATGCCGGCCAGGATGAGCACGTTGGAGGGCCCATAGCAGAGAAAGGCCACGCGGTTGCCGCGGCCGTCAATGTTGATCAGCTCCCCGTCCATGGTGATGGCGTTGGTGCTCATGAGGAAATAGTCGGAACAGACAACCTCGGCGTAGAGCTTCTTCATCTCCTCCGGCGTCTTCGCCCGGTCGCGGTCGATGATCTGGTAGGGGCCGCTCTTGACGGCTGCCATGAGGCCGCTGTCGATGAGGGACATGGAGCCTCCCCAGGCGATGCTGGAGCCCTCCGGCATCAGCGAGAGCGCCTTCTGGACGGCGGAGGCGCTGTCCGGGCAGTAGTAGCCCTCCATCTGCCTTTTGGCCAGGTTCTTGATGATGGTTGCGGCTGTCTTTTCATAAGAAAGTTGTTTCGGTGTCATGCAGGCAAATACCTCCTTCTAAAAGTTTTACGGTTAATCTCAGTATAGCAGGGAGGAAAAAAATCCACAATAGAACAATCGCGGGTGATTGTCGGGCGATTTACTTTTCCAGCGTTTTCCTGTAAAATGGAGGGAGATTTCAGGCGGAGGCAGGCGGGATCACCCGGCGGAAGCCGCCGGGAGTATGGACAAGGACAGAGGGCGCCGGTGGACAAGAGGGACGGGATTGTCCCCTGTACACCGACGCTGCACCTAAGTGAACAGAAAGAGAGTGGGAACAGGAGGAGCATCATGGCAGGAATATTACCGAGGAGAGAAGAGACAGACAAGAGGTATCAGTGGAATATAGAGGATCTGTATGCGGATGACAGCCAGTGGGAGGAGGAGTACCGCAGGCTCGAGGGGATGATCCCGGAGCTGGAGGCCTACAGAGGGCGGCTGGGGGAGAGCGCCGCCGTCCTCCTGGAGCTGCTGCGCAGGCAGGACGAGGTGAACCAGCTGGCGGAGCGGGTGTATGTCTACGCCAACCAGAGGCTCCATGAGAACACAGGCAACGGGACGTACCAGGGGCTGGCCGGGAGGGCGCAGGCCCTGCTGGTGCGCCTGTCGGCCGCTGCCGCCTACATTGTGCCGGAGCTATTGTCCCTGGAGGAGGGGCAGGTGGAGAGGTTCCTGGGGGAGGAGCCGGGGCTTGCCCTGTACAGCCATTATCTGGGCGAGGTGATGCGCAGAAAGGAGCACACGCTGAGCCCGCAGCTGGAGCAGCTGCTGGCGGAGACGGAGGAGATGGCCCAGGGGCCGTCGGATATTTTCTCCATGTTCAACAACGCGGATGTGAAATTCCCCTCCATCTGGGGGGAGGACGGGGAGCCGATCGAGGTGACCCATGGAAGCTATATCTCCCTGCTGGAGAACCCGGACCGGGAGATCCGCCGGGCGGCGTTTGCTTCCCTCTATGAGACTTACGGGAAATTCCGCAATACCCTGGCGGCAGCCTACAAGGCCAACGTGACCCAGGCTGTCTTCTATGCCCGGGCGCGGGGGTACCGCAGCTCCCTGGAGGCGGCGCTGTATGAGAGCGCCATCCCGGTGAAGGTGTATGACAACCTGATCGGGACTGTGCGGGAGTTCCTGCCGCTGCTCCACCGCTATGTGAGGCTGCGCAGAAGGCTGCTGGGCGTGGAGGAGCTTCACATGTACGACCTGTATGTGCCGGTGGTTCCCGGGGTGGACATGAAGATCCCCTTTGCCCAGGCCAAGGAGATGGTGCAGGAGGGGCTGGCCCCGATGGGGGAGGAATACCTGGGGCATCTGCGGGAAGGCATGGAGGGAGGCTGGATCGACGTCTATGAGAACCAGGGGAAGCGCAGCGGCGCTTACTCCTGGGGCGCTTACGGGACGCATCCCTACGTGCTCATGAATTACCACGACAACCTGAACAATGTGTTTACGCTGGCCCATGAGATGGGGCACGCCCTCCACTCCTATTATTCCGATCACGCCCAGCCCTATGTCTATGCCGGGTACAAGATTTTCGTGGCGGAGGTGGCGTCCACCTGCAATGAGTCGCTGCTGATCCACTCGCTGATCGGAAAGGCCAGGGATGTGAAGGAGAAGGCCTATCTGATCAACTATTTCCTGGAGCAGTTCCGGGGGACGGTGTTCCGGCAGACCATGTTTGCAGAGTTTGAAAAGCAGACCCATGAGATGGCCGAGAGGGGAGAGCAGCTGACCGCGGATGCCCTGTGCAGCCTTTACTACCGCCTGAATCAGGAGTATTTCGGGGAGGATATCTGTGTCGATCCGGAGATTGAGGTGGAGTGGGCCAGGATCCCCCATTTCTATACGCCCTTCTATGTCTACCAGTACGCCACGGGATTTTCGGCGGCGATTGCCCTGTCAGGCCGCATCCTGCGGGAGGGCGCGCCGGCTGTGGAAGACTACAAGTGCTTCCTCAGGGGCGGGAGCAGCGCCTATCCGCTGGAGCTGCTGCGCATGGCAGGCGTGGATATGGAGGATTCGAAGCCGGTTCGGGAGGCGCTGCGCGTATTCGGGGACTATTTGCAGCAGCTGGAAGAATTGGAAACAGAAAACGCTTGACGAAAGTTTGTGAATGAGATTTAATAATATCGTAAGAAAGATGTAACAATTTTTTGCGCGAAACAAAAGATAGGGTATCGTATAATTCCAGTATCCTATGTTTTACCAGAGGAGAACTCCCTGCGGGGAGGATCAAGACAGGGGCGGTGAGAGTTATGACACCTTTTGAGGCGATATTTAATAGAAAATCGGTAAGGCACTACCGGAGGGAGGAGGTTCCCGCCAGCGTCCTGGATAAGATCCAGGATTTTGACGGGGAGCTTCTGCCCATGTTCCCCTATGTGAAGACGGCGACCAAGGTATTCCGGGAGGAGGAGTTCGGCAGGAAGGAGCTGATGCTCCAGGTGAAGGCTCCCTATTACCTGGCCATCTATGCCCAGGAGCTGGAGGGCTATCAGGAGAACGCCGGCAACATGATGCAGCAGATCTCCCTCTATCTGCACAGCAAGGGGATCGGCAGCTGTTTCCTCGGCCTTCTGAGGCCGCCGAAGGGCGCGCCTTGCCCGGAGGGGATGAAGTTCATCATCATGCTTGCCTTCGGCTATCCGAAGGAGGAGCTGAACCGGGACGCCAGCCGGGCCAACCGGCTGCCGCTGGAGAAGCTGTGCGTCTATAAGCAGGAGCCGATGAAGGCCACGGGACAGCTCCTGGAGGCGGCGCGGCTGGCGCCCTCCAGCGTCAACGCCCAGCCGTGGAAGTTTGTCGTGTACCGGAACCGGATCCACATCTTTGTGTCCGAGAAGCAGTCGCTGCGGCCGGTGGCCAGGTGGAACGGCGTCAACATGGGCATCATGATGGCCAATATCCTGATGACGGCGGAGGAATACTGGATCGACGTGGCGATGACCCGCTCGGAGAACCTGGCGGAGAAGGCTATCCCCCACTACTCCTACACGGGGAGCGTGCTGGTGAAGCCTTAAGGGATGGCACGCATAGGGGAGCCCGGACCTGGGCGGCTGCGGACGGCAGCTGCGCTCGGGGCATGGCTCTCCGGAAGGATTTCGGAGAATTTCGGAGAATTTAAAAAAATTCCTTGACAAACGCTGGGGAATCTTGTATAGTAAATAGTGCGTCAGGCGAAAGCCGGTGCACATGCGATAGTAGTACAGTTGGTAGTACGCCACCTTGCCAAGGTGGAGGTCGCGGGTTCGAGTCCCGTCTGTCGCTCTTTTTTTATGCCCGGATATTGTGCCGGGCGTGCTGCGGGGCGGCGCAGGATACCTATTTTCGGTGTCCTGCGCCGCCGCCGTATGTACGGAAAAGTGTTTCCCCGGGCCGCTGCAGCCATATTTGCCCTTGTCATATCCCATGTCTTTTCCTATAATGAAATGGTTAAGATGTCAAGATTTCGTATAGGAGGTTTCCCCGATGCCAAATGAAAATAGATCCCAGGGCGCCAGCGCCCGCAAAACACACAAGAACGGAAGCTTTTCCAGCTCCTTCGGCTTTGTCCTGGCCTGCGTGGGCTCGGCGGTGGGACTGGGGAATATCTGGATGTTCCCCTACCGGCTGGGACAGTATGGGGGCGCGGCCTTCCTCATCCCGTATCTGCTCTTCATCCTGCTGTTCGGCTTCTGCGGGCTGGCGGCGGAGTTCGCAGCGGGACGCCTCTCCCAGACGGGCACCCTGGGCACCTACCGCTACTGCTTTGCTTCCCGGGGATGGGATACGGCAGGGAAAATCATAGGCTGGATCCCCCTGATCGGTTCCCTGGGCATCGCCATCGGCTATGCGGTGATCATAGGCTGGGTGCTGCGCTCTTTCGCCGGCTCTGTCACCGGCCGGATGCTGTCCATGGATGCCTCCCAGTTCTACCAGGAGGCGGCGGTGGATTTCGGAAATATCCCTTGGCACGCGGCAGTGATCGGCGTCACCATCCTGGTGCTTTTTGCCGGAGCGGCGGCGATGATCGAGAAGGCCAATAAGATCATGATGCCCATCTTCTACATCCTGTTTGCCATTGTGGCCGTGCGGGGGTTTTTCCTGCCGGGAGCTTGGGAGGGCTACCGCTTTCTCTTTGTCCCCGACTGGTCGGCGCTGGCGCAGGTGGACACCTGGGTTATGGCCATGGGACAGGCGTTCTTCTCCCTGTCCATCACCGGCTCCGGTATGATCGTCTACGGCTCCTACCTGGGCAAGGGGGAGAATATCCCCAAGGCATCCCTGCAGACGGCGGGCTATGACACGATTGCCGCCATGCTCTCCGCCCTGGCGGTTATGCCCGCGGTGTTCGCCTTCGGCATCGAGCCGGGCTCGGGCCCGTCCCTGCTGTTCATCACGATCCCGCGGATTTTCAGCCAGATGCCCTTCGGGCGCTTTTTCTCGGCCATCTTCTTCCTGTCCGTGGCCTTCGCGGGGATCACCTCCCTCTTCAACATGTTCGAGGCGGTGATCGAGAGCTGGCAGCATCGCTTCCGCCTGTCCAGGAGGGCCGCCGTCCTTCTGTGCGGGGCGATGGCCATGGGCGTGGGGCTCTTCATCGAGTCGGAGGCCAGCGTTGGGGCTTGGATGGATTTCATCACCATCTATGTGGTTCCCTTCGGGGCGATGCTGGGGGCTATCACCATCTACTACGTGCTGGGCTACGGCACGATTGAGGCGGAGCTCCTGGCCGGGCGGCAGAAGCCCCTCCCCCGGATTTACCGGTTTGTGGCAAAATATGTGTATGTGATTTTGACCGTTGTGGTGTTTATCCTGGGGATTGTATACCACGGGATTGGGTGAGACCCGGCGGGCCTGCCCAGGATGGCATCCTGGGAAAGCATCCTGGGAAAGGGGCGTTTTGACAGGAGCGCGGGGAGTATACTATAATAGGATGGATAAAGGGCGGGGAGCCTGGAAGGCTTCCCAGAAAGAAATGGAAGTGCTGTGCGGAACATCATGAAGATAAGCAGGAGAACGGCCGGCCGGCCTGGCTGCCGGCCAGGGCATCACAATCTGCATAAGGATAGGAAGGCGTGCATGCGCCGTGCCGGCTTGCTGCTGGCGGCGGCAGTGCTGTGGCTGGCAAGTGCGGCGCAGGCGCTGGCCGCCGCGAATCCCATCGGGGATGAAGCCGCCCGGCGGGCGATCGCTGTGGAGAGCAACGAGACGGAGGGCTGGCCCCAGGGGCCGGTGGTGTCCGCCCAGTCTGCCGTGGTCATGGAAGTGTCCTCGGGGGCGGTGCTCTATGAGAAAAATGCCCACGATCCCCTCTATCCCGCCAGTATCACGAAGATTCTCACGACGCTTGTGGTGCTGGAAAATTCCAGCATGGACGAGACGGTCACCTTCTCCCATGACTCCCTTTTTTCCCTGGATCCGGGGAGCAGCATTATCGGGGGCGTCAACGAGGGCGACCAGATGAGCATGAAGGACGTCCTCTATGGGATTATGATCTGTTCCGGGAACGAGGCGGCCTACGCGGCGGCGGAGCATGTGGGCGGGACGGTGGAGCATTTCACGGAGATGATGAACGAGCGGGCCAGGCAGATCGGCTGTACGGACTCCAACTTCTGCAATCCCCACGGCCTGCCGGACGACAGCCATGTGACCTCGGCCATGGACATGGCGCTGATCACCAGGGAGGCGCTGGAAAATTCCTCCTTCTACACCATCGCCACCACCAGGAGGTATGAGTTCCCTCCCACCTCCTCCGGGGAGCAGAGGCTCCGCCTGAACCACCATCAGATGATGGAGGGGATGGAGTACGAGTACGAGGGCTGCCTGGGAGGCAAGACCGGCTATACCAGCAAGGCGGGGAGCACGCTGGTGACTTTTGCCCAGAGGGACGGGATGACCCTAGTCTGCGTGGTGATGAACGAGGATTCCCCGGCGCAGTATACGGACACAGCCGCCCTGCTGGACTACGGGTTTTCCAACTTCCGGAAGACAGATATGAGCTCCTACGGGACAGGGCAGGAGGAGGGCACAGACAGCTTTTTCCTGCAGGAGATTGAGGAGCACGCCGCCCAGATGGGCATTTCCACGAAGCGCACCGGGACGGCGGTCATCCCGGATAACGTGGGGGAGAATATGCTGGAGGGGGAGGTCGTCTCGGAGGAGGACGGGCTCATTGTCACAGATTTCTACTACCATGGGAAGTATGTGGGAGAGTCCTCCATGGAGCTGGTGACGCAGGAGGGGCAGGCTGCGGGACGGATCTTCGGAAGCGGGGGGCAGGAGGACGGCGGCTACAACATCCTGACCCAGACCGAGACAACCTTCTTTTTTATCAATGTGAAGTATGTGGCGGCGGGGCTGGCGGCCCTGGCGGTGGCTGCAGGGCTTGTGGCCCTGAAGGTCCGAAGCGGCGCGAGGAGGCGCAGGATCAAGCGGCTGGCCCGGGGAGGAGCCCGGGATATGCAGGACATGCTCATGATAGAGCGCCCCGCCAGGAGAAGGCGGGGCCGGAGGAGAAAGCCGATGCTGTTGGGCGGGCTGGGCTCCCTGGGGAAGGGAGGCACAGGCCGTGGCAGGAAGAGCGGGCGCACAGACAGGAGAGGTGGAAAGAAATGGCGATACAGACGCTGATCGATTTGTTTATCCAGATTTTTATCATGATCGGGGTGGGATATTTCCTGCGGCGCAGGGGCGTGGTGGATAGCCAGATCAAGTCGGGCATCAACAAGCTGCTGCTGCAGGTCGTCCTGCCCTTCAATATTCTGGCGTCGGCCAACCGCGCCTATTCGGCGGAGGTATCCCAAAGCCTGCTGGTCACCGCCGTTTTTTCCGCCGTCTACTATCTGGCGTCCATCCTGGGCGGCATCCTGATCGGGCGGGCGGTCAGGCTTGAGGGCTCCCGCCGCAAGGTGTTCGTGACGATGACGGCCTTTGCCAACGTGGGCTTCCTGGGGCTTCCCCTGACGGAGGCGCTGTTCGGCGGGGAGGGCGTGCTGATCGCAGTCATCTACAATTTGTTTTACAACGTGCTGTTTTACACCTTCGCCGTCAACTATCTGGGGAAGGAAGGGCGGGTCAGCATATGGGAGGTGCTGAAAAACCCGGTGGCGGTTGTGTCGCTGGCTGCGGTGGTGATCTATCTGTCGCCGTTTCGGTTCCCGGAGGCAGTGGCTGGGGCCTTTTCCTCCATCGGCGCGGCGATGACGCCCCTCTCTATGATTACGGTGGGCTGCAGCCTGGCAGAGGTGGACGTCCTCCAGGTGGTGAGGAACAAGTACGCCTACCTGGTGTCCGCCCTGCGGCTGGCGGTGTACCCGCTGGCGGCCTTCGCGGTGCTGCGGCTGTTCCAGGTGGAGGGGCTTACGGCGGCGGTCTGCGTCATGCTGACCGGTATGCCTTCCGCCACCACCAATGTCATAGCGTCTGAGCAGTACGGGTGTGCGCCGGAGTTCGCGACGGAGGCGGTGGTGCAGGGCATGATCTTTATGATTGTGACGCTGCCGCTGTTGATGATGCTGGTGGGCAATTGGGTATAGAGAGAGGATAGGCAGGAGGAGAGACGATGAGCAGGGCAGATGAGATTTTTATCGCGATGTGCAGGGATATACTGGAGAACGGCACGAGCACCGAGGGGGAGAAGGTGCGGCCGAAATGGCCGGACGGCAGCAGTGCCTACACGATCAAGAAGTTCGGGGTGGTGAACCGCTATGACCTGTCGGAGGAATTCCCGATCCTGACGCTGCGCCCGACGGCGCTCAAGAGCGCCACGGACGAGATGCTCTGGATCTGGCAGAAGAAGTCCAACAATATCCATGACCTGAACAGCCATGTGTGGGACGCCTGGGCGGACGAGAACGGCTCCATCGGAAAGGCCTACGGTTACCAGCTGGGAGTGAAGCACCACTACCCCCAGGGGGATATGGACCAGGTGGACAAGGTCCTGTGGGATTTGAAGCACGACCCGGGGTCCCGGCGCATCCTCACCAACCTCTATAACCACCACGATTTAAGCGAGATGGCCCTGTATCCCTGCGCCTATTCCATGACCTTCAATGTGAGCGGGAACACTCTCAACGGCATTCTGAACCAGCGTTCCCAGGATATGCTCACCGCCAACGGCTGGAACGTGATGCAGTACGCGGTGCTTCTGCACATGATGGCCCAGGTGTCCGGCCTGGAAGCGGGGGAGCTGGTCCATGTCATTGCGGATGCCCATATTTACGACCGGCATGTGCCGGTGGT
>CALWMI010000038.1 GCA_944381745.1 uncultured Lachnospiraceae bacterium
TGTGATCTCCTACCGCAGCGGCCAGTGACAGCGGACAATAAGAGGGCGGGCATCTTCCAGCTGTGTTAAGAGCTAAAGATAGCGCCGGTGTACCAAGGGGCGTATTACCCCTTGCACACCGGCGCTGCCCTCTGTATAGAGCGCCTGTCACAATCATCTCCGCCTTGCAGTTTGCGCGGGATGGCGGTGCCAAATCCGTATATTATACATTATAGGATATATTCTGCCATCGCCTGGCTGATCTCTTTGATTTTCCCCGCCCCGGAAAATTCGAAACGCACCTGTCCCAGGCCGCTGATGTAGACGCTCAGCTCTGCGTCGATATCCAGCACGCCGGCAGTCTCCACAGAGAAGGCCTGTATCCTGGAGTAGGGGAGGGAGGAGAAGTCCTTCTTGGTCCCGGTCACTCCCTGGACGTTGCAGGCGATGATGCGCTTGCTGGTGAACACGACGTAATCCCGGAGCGCTGTGTAGTAGCCGATGATCTCCTCCTGGGGAATCAGCAGGTCGTGGATATCGTCCGGGATTTTTTTCTCGTTGCCTTTGCTCAGCTTGAATACCTTTTTGTTCTCGAAATCAATCATGGCGTCCCCATCCTTTCTCTTGGCCGTTACCCGTGCAGTCCCCGGGACTGGCGGTCCATATCTTCTACCACAATGTCGTAGATCTCTCCCAGAGAGGCGCAGTACTCCAGCACCTTCCAGGGCTCGTTTGTGTGGAAGTGGATCTTGATGAGATCCTCATCGCCCACTGCCAGCAGGCAGTCCCCTTTGAAATGCTCGGTAAAATAGTCGCTGATGGCGTCCTCGTCCAGATCCTTCCCCTCAATCAAAAGCTGTGTGTCATACCGGAATTCCAGCATTTTCATCCCTCCTTTTCTTGTATCCTTCACAGCGCCGGCGTATTGCCCGTGGCACACCGGCGTGAAGCTCTTCTGCGGCCTGTATGAGGTACAGGCTGCCTGCGTCTCATACAGGCCGCAGATATTTGCCGCAGTTGTCTCCTATTATAAGCTTCCGGGAGAGAAAAGTCAAAGCAGGGAGGAATTTCCACCGGGAGCAGGGAGGAATTTCCACCGGGAGACGTGGCTGCTGCAAGTGCAGCGTTTTTAGAACCTGTCCTGCGGGCGCAGTCTTTCCGAAACCCGCTCTGCGGGCGCAGTCTTTCCGGAACCCGTCCTTCGGGCTCAGTCTTTCCAGAACCCGCCTTGTCCGCTCTCCAGCTCCTCCACACGTCCAAAGCCGGTGATCTCTATGTCGTACCAGGTGTTCCCATTCTGGATGACAAAGCTGTACTCGTTCCAAAGCCCCTCGCTGCTGATTTCCTGGGATATCACTTCCCCTCCTCCGCTGCATTCCAGGGCGATATTCCGCGCCTCCTGGCTGTCGATGCGCAGCAGCAGCACCGCCGCGATCCACACGGCTGCCGCTGCGGCCACGGCTGCCCCTGCAATTTTTACCATCTTTTTTGTGATCTTCATGAAAAGCCTCCTTTTGCCATATGATGATGTGGCGTTGATTTATAGCAATGGTAACCTGGTAAAATGAAAGGAAGATTAAAAATCAGCGGAAAATAAAATTTTTTGTGGGGGTCAGGGGCATTTTCTGGCTTTACAAGCAAACATATGTTTGCTATCATAGAGGAACAGAGAGGATGCTTTTGGGGACGGGCGGCAGGGCAGCCCGGCCTGCTTCGAGGAAAGGACGGATGGCAGATGGGAAGACTGGCGAGGAGATGGGCAAGGCTGCTGCCTGCCTGCGCGGCGGCGCTGCTGCTGATGGGCTGCGCGCAGCTGGAGGATGCGGCGGAAGAGGTGGGAAGGGCCGCTGTGGAGGAAGTTTCAAAGGAGCTGCTGGGGACGCTGCAGGGGAGGGCGCCTGGTGAATCCGGGGAGGAGCAGGGGAATCCAGGACAGCATGCGGAGAGCTCGGGGATGGATGATGAGACGGAGGCACAGGGCGTACAGGAGCGGGCTGTGTCCGGCATCCTGGAGATCCATTTTCTGGACGTGGGGCAGGGAGACTGTATTCTGGTGAAGAATGGGGAGCATGCCATGCTCATCGATGCGGGGAACAATGGGGATGGAGATCAGATCTGCGGATATTTGAGAGAGCAGGGCGTCTTCAAGCTGGACTACTGCATCGGCACCCACCCCCATGCCGACCACATCGGGGCGATGGACGATGTGATCAGGAATATGGAAGTGGGAGAGCTGATTCTGCCGGATAAGATCCATACGACCAAGACCTTTGAGGATGTGCTGGATGCAGCCGAGGAGAAGGGTTTGGGGATTATGACGGCGGCAGTGGGAGATACCTATGCCTGCGGGGAGGCATCCTTTGTGATTCTTGGGCCGGTGGAGGACTATGGGGATGACCTGAACAATTGGTCTGTGGGCATCCGCTTGTCTTACGGCGGGACAGCGGCAGTCTTTGCCGGGGATGCGGAGAGCGCGGCGGAGGCGGATATGTGCGGCACAGGGCTTGCCCTGGATGCGGATCTGTGGAAGGCTGGGCACCATGGCAGCAGCACGTCCAACAGCCCGCAGATCCTGGACGCAGTCTCCCCGTCCTATGCGGTGATCTGCTGCGGGGAGGGGAATTCCTATGGACACCCCCACGCGGAGACGCTGGAGGAGTTCCGGGAGCGGGGAATACAGGTTTTTCGCACAGACGAACAGGGGACGGTCGTGGCTTACAGCGACGGGGAGGAATTTTCTTTCTCCTGTGAGCCGAGTACCACCTGGGCGCCTGGCACAGCATCGGGAGGTGAAGAATCATGAGAGAGAGCAGGAGAGGAATTGTTGACCGGATAGAAGGGAACCTTGCCGTGTGCGAGATCCTGTCAGAGAGGGAGGGGGAATCCGCTGTGCTTCGGGAAATTCCCCTGGAACAGTTTGAGACGCAGCCGAGAGAAGGGGACTGCTTTACCTGGGCGGATGGGCGCGCCAGGGTGGACAGGGCGGAGACGCAGGCTAGGAAGGAACAGCTGGAAGAACGCTTCCTGCGCCTTAAGAAGAAGCGCTGACCCTGCATCCTGCATCCGGCCACCTTGCAGCGATTTGCACATCCGGCCGGGCTTGGCTGCCCCTTGTCCAGCCGGCCTCAGATATGC
Source organism: uncultured Lachnospiraceae bacterium (assembly GCA_944381745.1). Classification (GTDB taxonomy): domain Bacteria; phylum Bacillota; class Clostridia; order Lachnospirales; family Lachnospiraceae; genus JAGTTR01. The sequence continues at coordinate 3,115 of CALWMI010000038.1, forward strand.
ATCCAGGGTAGCGCCGGTGGACAAGGGACAATAGGTATTGCCTCTTGTCTACCGGCGTTAAGCCCTGCGCTGCGCAGGCCACTGGCTACAGCGGGAGGAATTCCGGCTTCTGCCCGCGGAAGACTGTATAGTAGCGGAAGCCGCAGGATTTGAGAAGGTCGGATACAACGGGGAAGCCGTAGGCAATATGCTCCGGGCAGTGGGCGTCGGAGCCGACGGTGAGGATTTCCCCTCCAAGCTCGCGGTAGCGCCGGAGAATGTCCGGGTGGGGGTGGGCGAAGCCCAGTCCGTATTTCAATCCGGAGGTGTTCAGCTCGATGCCGGCGCCCCTGTCCACAAGGAGTTTCAGGAGTTCATCGATGGGCTCGCGGAAAGCGGCATAGGAGTAATGCTGCGTCGTGTACATGCCGTAGCGGACAATATAGTCCAGATGCCCGTACACCTGGAAGCCGCGGAAGGCCTGGGCGTTTTCCAGCAGCAGGTCAAAATACCGGCGGTAGAGCTGGAGATCGTCCATGCCCTGGCGGCTTTCCGCATAGTAGGGATCCTGCCCGTCCAGCAGGTGGGTGGAGCCGATGATGAAGTCAAAGGGCCAGGATTGCCGGAAGGATTGAAAATAGTCTGCCAGGTGGGGCTGCATACCGAATTCCACGCCGAAGAGAAGGTCGATTTTGGAGGCGTACTGCTCCCTGAGTTCCAGGAAGCGGCTTCGGTATGCGTCCATGTCCAGGGAGAAGTTCACATCCACGGCGGGGAAATCCGGATCCCAGTGCTCGGTAAAGCACATCGTGCGAAGCCCCCGGCGGATGCCTTCCCGCACCATGTCCTCCATTGGAGTATCGCTGTCGCCGGAGAAAGAGCTGTGAAGATGAAAATCCGCAGTGATCATAAATGTAAGGTCTCCTTTCGCGTATAACAGGCGGATTGCTTCGTGCCGGAGGCACTCCCGCAATCTGCGGTTGTATTCGCATTGCGGCCTTCGTGCCGGAGGCACTCCCGCAATCTGCGGTTGTATTCGCATTACGGCCTATCGGCCTGCATGCTCATACACCCTTGCCCGTCAAATGTCCGAGCGCCTTGGCAGGCAAGCCTGCCTGTGCGCTCGGCCGCTTGACGGGGCTTTCCATGTATAATATCCAGAAAAGATAATAAAATAAAAAGAGCAGATTGTCCATACCTGTACGAAATATCCAATCTCGAATTATTCGTCCTGGAAATGAAGAAAATGACTTGAATTTTTAGGTAAAATTAGGTAGAATAGCATATGGATTGCAGGGGTAATGAGCAGTCCGGCACATGTTAAAGGAAGTGCTGCAAAAAGCAGTAATTTAAAACTTTAGGAGGAATTTAATATGGCAGTGAAAGTAGCGATTAACGGTTTTGGGCGCATTGGCCGCCTTGCATTCAGACAGATGTTTGGGGCAGAGGGATATGAGGTTGTTGCAATCAATGACCTGACAGATCCGGCAATGCTGGCCCACTTATTGAAATACGATTCTTCCCAGGGAAGATATGCCCTTGCTGACAAGGTACAGGCGAAGGAGGATTCCATCGTTGTGGACGGCAAGGAGATCAAGATTTACGCGCAGGCGGATGCATCCACGCTTCCGTGGGGCGAGATCGGCGTAGACGTAGTGCTGGAGTGCACAGGCTTCTACACCTCCAAGGCGAAGGCTGAGGCTCACATCAAGGCTGGCGCTAAGAAGGTTGTCATCTCCGCTCCGGCTGGCAACGACCTGCCGACCATTGTGTACAGCGTAAATGAGAAGACGCTGAAGGCTGACGACACAGTTATTTCCGCTGCTTCCTGCACAACGAACTGCCTGGCTCCGATGGCGAAGGCTCTGAATGACTATGCGCCGATCCAGTCCGGTATCATGGCTACGATCCATGCGTACACCGGCGACCAGATGGTGCTGGATGGACCGCACAGGAAGGGCGACTTCAGAAGGGCACGCGCGGCGGCAGTGAATATCGTTCCCAACTCCACAGGAGCTGCCAAGGCGATCGGCCTGGTTATCCCTGAGCTGAACGGCAAGCTGATCGGTTCCGCACAGCGTGTACCGGTTCCCACCGGCTCTACCACGATCCTGACGGCTGTGGTGAAGGGCGAGAACATCACGAAGGAAGGCATCAATGCGGCGATGAAGGCAGCTTCCTCCGAGTCCTTCGGATACACAGAAGAGCAGCTGGTGTCCTCCGATATCATCGGAATCACCTATGGCTCCCTGTTCGATGCGACACAGACCATGGTTGCGAAGATCGCGGATGATCTGTACGAGGTACAGGTAGTATCCTGGTATGACAACGAGAACTCCTACACAAGCCAGATGGTTCGTACGATCAAATATTTCGCAGAGCTGGCGTAAGCTTCGCCCAGCGAGACGTCGTTAAGACCTGTCAGGGTCCGGTCCGAGGACCGGACCCTTTTAAGTTTATTTCCGAAGGAGGATATTCCAAATGCTGAATAAGAAATCTGTTGACGATATCAATGTGAAGGGACAGCGCGTCCTGGTGCGCTGCGATTTCAATGTGCCGCTGCAGGATGGCAAGATTACAGACGAGAACCGTCTGGTGGCTGCCCTTCCGACCATCAAGAAGCTGATCAATGACGGCGGCAAGGTCATCCTGTGCTCCCATCTGGGCAAGCCCAAGGGAGAGGCTAAGCCGGAGCTGTCCCTGGCTCCCGTAGCCAAGAGGCTGTCCGAGCTTCTGGGACAGGAAGTGAAGTTTGCTGCAGACCCGGAGGTGGTAGGGCCGAATGCCAAGGCGGCTGTGGCGGCTATGAAGGACGGGGATGTCATCCTGCTGGAGAACACCCGTTACAGGAAAGAGGAGACGAAGAACGGGGATGAGTTCAGCCAGGAGCTGGCTTCCCTGGCGGACGTGTTTGTGGACGACGCCTTTGGCACCGCACACCGTGCGCACTGCTCCAATGTGGGCGTGACAAAGTATGTGAAGACTTCTGTGGTGGGCTACCTGATGCAGAAGGAGATTGATTTCCTGGGCAACGCGGTGAACAATCCGCAGAGGCCGTTTGTGGCTATCCTGGGAGGCTCCAAGGTATCCTCCAAGATTTCTGTTATCAATAACCTGCTGGACAAGGTGGACGTGCTGATCATCGGCGGCGGCATGTGCTTTACCTTTGCCAAGGCGCAGGGGCTGGAGATCGGTAAATCCCTTGTGGAGGACGATTATCTGGACTATGCGAAGGAGATGGTGGAGAAGGCCAAGGAGAAAGGCGTGAAGCTGCTTCTGCCTGTGGATACAGTGGCTGCGAAGGAATTTTCCAACGACGCGCCGTTCCGCGTGGTGGAGGGCGACCTGGCTCCAGATGAGATCGGATTGGATATCGGGCCGAAGACCCAGGCGCTGTATGCGGATGCCGTGAAGGATGCCAAGACGGTTGTCTGGAACGGGCCGATGGGCGTATTTGAGATGTCCAATTTCGCTGCCGGCACCATCGCTGTGGCCAAGGCTCTGGCAGAGATCGACGGGACAACCATCATTGGCGGCGGAGATTCCGCAGCGGCTGTCAACCAGCTGGGATTTGGGGATAAGATGACCCACATTTCCACAGGAGGCGGAGCCTCTCTGGAATTCCTGGAGGGCAAGGAGCTCCCGGGTGTGGCGGCTGCCAACGACAAATAAGAAGCATAGCGATAGAAGGAGAATCTGTATGTCCAGAAGAAAAATTATTGCCGGCAACTGGAAAATGAACAAGACTCCCACGGAAGCGGTGGCGCTGATCGAGACGCTGAAGCCGCTGGTGGCCACTGACGAGGCGGACGTGGTGTTCTGTGTGCCGGCCATCGACCTGATTCCGGCTGTGGAGGCTGTGAAGGGAACGAATATCGCCATCGGCGCTGAGAATATGTATTTTGAGGAGAGCGGGGCCTACACAGGAGAGATCTCCCCGGCCATGCTCACCGATGTGGGCGTCCAGTATGTGATCATCGGCCACTCCGAGAGAAGGGAGTATTTTGCTGAGACGGACGAGACGGTCAACAAGAAGGTGAAGAAGGCTTTTGAGCACGGCCTGACCCCCATCATCTGCTGCGGGGAGTCCCTGACCCAGAGGGAGCAGGGCATTACCATCGACTGGATCCGCCAGCAGATCAAGATTGCCTTCCTGGATGTGACGGCAGAGCAGGCGGCCAAGGCAGTGATCGCCTATGAGCCGATCTGGGCGATCGGGACAGGCAAGGTGGCCACGACGGAGCAGGCGCAGGAGGTGTGTGCGGCGATCCGTGCGTGCATCGCAGAGATTTACGACGGCGCTACGGCGGAGGCTATCCGCATCCAGTACGGCGGCAGCGTGTCTGCTGCAAGCGCGCCGGAGCTGTTCGCCCAGCCGGATATCGACGGCGGCCTGGTGGGCGGGGCTTCCCTGAAGGAGGATTTCGGGAAGATCGTCAACTACAACAAATGAGCGCGTGCCGGGTGCGCGCATATGCGGGACTGAGAGAACCGCGGAACTGAGAGAATCGCAGGGCAGGCTTTACTGCTCTGCGATTTAGTTGAAAAGAAAGGAACGATTGAGAGAGCATGAGTAAGAGACCGACCGTGTTAATGATACTGGACGGATACGGACTGAGCGATAAGACCGAGGGCAATGCCATCGCCCAGGCGAAGACGCCGGTGATGGACAAGCTGATGGCGGAGTACCCTTTTGTCAAGGGCAATGCCAGCGGCATGGCTGTGGGGCTTCCAGAAGGGCAGATGGGCAATTCGGAGGTAGGCCATCTGAACATGGGCGCAGGCCGTATCGTATACCAGGAGCTGACAAGAATTACGAAGGAGATCCAGGACGGCGACTTTTTCCAGAACAAGGAGCTGCTGGCGGCGGTGGAGAACTGCAAGGAGAAGAATTCTGCCCTGCATCTGTACGGCCTCCTCTCCGACGGCGGCGTGCACAGCCACAATACCCATCTCTACGCCCTTCTGAAGCTGGCGAAGGACCATGGGCTTGAGAAGGTGTATGTGCACTGCTTCCTGGACGGGAGGGACACGCCTCCCACCTCCGGCAAGGACTATGTGCAGGAGCTGCTGGATAAGATGCAGGAGATTGGCGTGGGGGAAGTGGCCACGGTTATGGGCCGCTACTACGCCATGGACAGGGATAACCGCTGGGACCGGGTGGAGAAAGCCTACGCGGCGCTGACCAAGGGGGAGGGGCTTACCGCCGCCTGCCCGATCTGTGCAGTGTCCCAGTCCTATGAGAAGGGTGAGAACGATGAGTTCGTGGTGCCCACGGTCATCCTCAAGGATGGCAGGCCGGTGGCTACGATCCAGGATGGAGATTCCATTATCTTCTATAATTTCCGCCCGGACCGCGCCAGGGAGATCACCCGGGCGTTCTGCGCGGACACGTTTGACGGCTTCCCGCGCGGGAAGAGGCTGGATGTGAAATATGTGTGCTTCTCTGAGTACGATGTGACCATCCCCAACAAGACGGTGGCCTTCGAGAAGATCTCGGTGACCAATACCTTTGGAGAGTACCTGGCGGCCCACCATATGACCCAGGCGAGAATCGCCGAGACAGAGAAGTATGCCCACGTGACCTTCTTCTTCAACGGCGGCGTGGAGGCGCCCAACGAGGGGGAGGACAGGATTCTGGTGCACTCTCCGAAGGTGGCTACCTACGACCTGAAGCCGGAGATGAGCGCCTACGAGGTGTGCGATAAGCTGGTGGAGGCGATCAAGTCCGGGAAATACGATGTGATCATTATCAACTTTGCCAACCCGGATATGGTGGGGCACACCGGCATCCTGCCTGCGGCTGTCAAGGCCATCGAGGCGGTGGACGCCTGCGTGGGCAGGGCAGTGGCTGCGCTGAAGGAAGTGGACGGCCAGATGTTCCTGTGTGCAGACCACGGAAATGCGGAGCAGCTCATCGACGAGGAAACCGGCGCGCCGTTCACAGCGCATACAACCAACCCGGTGCCGTTCATCCTGATCAACTACGATCCCGCCTACACGCTGCGGGAGGGCGGCTGCCTGGCAGACATCGTCCCCACGCTGATCGAGATGATGGGAATGGAGCAGCCCAAGGAAATGACAGGGAAATCCCTGCTGGTCAAGAAGTCTTGAGTGGCGGGCGAAACCTGCGGTGACAGACGGAAGACAGAAGACAGACAGAAGATAGACGGAAACTGCGGCCTATCCACACAGAAGAAGGTGGAGGGGCCGCAGTTTTTTCACAGGGCGATGGATACAGCGCCTGCGCCTGCCTATTCAGATCCGAGAAAGTGGGCTTTCTGGGGGCTGGCTCTCTGCGGGGGCGACGGTTTTCTGGTAGATGATTCTGGGAGCGCCGTCCTCCGCCCCGCCCACCAGGTGAATCAGGCCGCAGCGGACATAGCCGGCCTTCTCAAGGCAGCGCTGCATGGGCCGGTTGTCCGCGTGGGTGTCCACCCGGAAGGAGGCAAACCCCTGCTGCCTGCCCCAGGCCTCCGCCCCGCGGAACAGCTCTCCAGCGATGCCCTGTCCCTTGTGGCGGAAGGAGACGCACACCCGGTGCAGGGAGAGGTAGGGCAGGTCGTTTGGCCAGGCGCCCTCCCACACCTTCTCATAGCTGGGATCTGGCTCGGTAAGGATGGCCAGCATGCCCAGCGCAGTCCCTGCCTTCTCCACAACAAATAGCCTTCCCAGGCGGATATCCTCATAGAGGGTGTCCGCATCCGGGTATCCGTGCTGCCACTGGTCAATGTGGGAATCGCGGAAATGGCGGACGGCATCCTGCACCATACCCATCAGCATGGGAACCTCTTCTTCTCGGGCGTTTCGAAACAGCATTGTGTAATCCTCCTGACATAGCGCTCTCCTGCCAGCGGCGCTTCACGCACACGCCGGCGTATCTGCCCTCCATTATACGCTGGGAAGGGAGAAGGGGCAAGAGCCTTCATCTGTAATAAAATATTCAGGAAATATTCGTATGAAATTCAGGAATGAGAAGTATACTAGCGTTATAGCGGACGGCGGCAGGCTTTCCTGAGGCCGCCGCCCGGAGAAAAATCGGGCGTATGTGAGGGATGGTGCGGACATGGAAGAGAAGGATAGAGAGTTGGCGTATTTGGATGAGGAAGATGGAGAGGAAGCAAAGGAGAGAAGGCTGGAGCAGCGCAGGGTCAGACAGAAGCGAAGGCGGCAGCGCCGTCTCTGGAGGATAGGGGCATGGGCCTGTGCCCTGGCATGCGTCTGCATCCTGGCGGCGGCCTTTGCCAAAAGCCGGCTGGGCAGCCAGGAGAGCCAGAGCCAGGGAGAGCTGGATGGGGCAGAGCGTTCGGACATACATGCGCAGGGAGACGCACAGGAAGGCCAAGAAGGCGGCCCCGCAGACGGCGGACAAGCTGCCAGCACAGGCGGAGCCGGGGAGGCAGGCGGCGAGGACAAGCTGTCCCAGGCGGGCAACGTCACAGATGTGGAGGCGGAGGTCGTCCAGGATCCGGATGAAATTCTGGAAACCCGTCCGGTCTTTGAGGGGGATATCGCCTCCCTGGACAACACGCTGCAGAACTGGGGACAGGGCGTCCAGTTTGACGAGCTGATGCGCCCAGCGGCAGCTGTGGCGGCCCAGGAGAAATACGGGAAATACAGCGCGGATTTCGTGCACACGGAGACAGAGGAGAAGAAGATATACCTGACCTTCGACGAGGGGTATGAGAACGGCTATACCTCCCAGATTCTTGATGTGCTGAAAGAGAAGGACTGCCCGGCTGTCTTTTTCGTGACCCAGCCCTATGTGGAGCAGGAGGGAGAGCTGGTGCAGCGGATGATTGAGGAAGGGCACGTTGTGGGCAACCACTCGGTGAACCATCCGTCGGCGGGCGTCGCCTCCCTGCCCAGGGAGGAGCAGGAGCAAGAGCTTCTGGGGCTCCACGATTATGTGGAGGAACATTTCGGCTATGAGATGTCCCTGTTCCGGTATCCAGCGGGGAAATTCAGCGAGCAGTCCCTGGCCATCGTACAGAATATCGGCTATACGAGCGTGTTCTGGAGCTTCGCCCACGCAGACTGGGATCCGGCCAACCAGCCGGAGGAGGGGGCAGCCCTCCAGAAGCTGCTGGACCGCCTCCATCCGGGAGCCATCTATCTGCTGCACGCAGTGTCGGCCACCAACACCCATATTTTGGGACAGTTTATCGACCAGGCCAGGGCTGCAGGCTACGAGTTCTGTGCTTACCAGTGAATGCCTATGGGATTTTTCCCTGTGCAGCCCGGAAGCTGCATAAAACCTCCGGTCTGTCGCATACTAAGGCCAGAGGCCGGCCATCGGAGGCCAGGGCCTGGCAGATGACAGATACAGGAGGTTTTATGCATGTCGTTGATTCGGGAAATTTATGCGAGGGAAGTGTTGGACTCCAGGGGAAATCCCACAGTGGAGGTGGAGGTGAGGACCCAGTCCGGGGCCTGGGGCAGGGCGATCGTGCCGTCGGGTGCGTCCACAGGCGTCCACGAGGCGCTGGAGCTGCGGGATACGTCGGACGGGCGCTATCTGGGAAAGGGCGTCCAGAAGGCGGTGGGCAACGTTAACCAGATATTGGCGCCGGCCCTTAAGGGGCACTGTGTCCTTGACCAGGCGGGGATCGATGGGAAAATGATCCGGCTGGACGGCTCGGTCAATAAGAGCAACCTGGGGGCCAACGCCCTGCTGGGCGTGTCCATGGCCTGCGCCCGGGCGGCGGCGGACTATCTTCGGATCCCGCTGTACCGCTACCTGGGAGGCTTCCGCGCGGTGCGCCTGCCGGTTCCAATGATGAATATCCTAAACGGGGGACGCCATGCGGACAATACCGTGGACGTGCAGGAATTTATGATTATGCCTGTGGGAGCCTGCTGCTTCAAGGAAGGGCTGCGCATGTGCGCAGTCACCTACCATTGCCTGAAGGAAGTGCTCCTGGCGAGAGGGCTGTCCACCGGCATCGGGGATGAGGGAGGCTTCGCCCCCGACCTGGCCTCCACGGAGGAGGTGCTGGAGGTGATGGCGGAAGCTGTGAAGAAAGCTGGGTTCTGCCCGGGAAAGGATATCGCCTTCGCCCTGGACGTGGCGGCCAGCGAGCTGTATGACGAGAAGACCGGGTGTTACAGCTTTGCTGGTGAGAGCAAGATGAAGCAGGAGAAGGTGCTGCGCAATTCCCGGGAGCTGGTGGAGTACTATGAGCAGCTGCTGGAGCAGTTCCCGATCGTCTCCATCGAGGACGGGCTGAACGAGGACGACTGGGAGGGATGGCAGTTCCTCACAGAGCGCTTGGGCGGACGGGTGCAGCTGGTGGGGGACGACCTGTTTGTGACCAATCCCAACCGCCTGCGGGCCGGAATCAAGCTGCACACGGCAAATTCTATCCTCATCAAGGTCAACCAGATCGGAACGCTCTCCGAGACCTTTGAGGCGATTGAGACTGCCCACCGGGCCGGGTACACGGCAGTGATCTCCCATCGCTCCGGGGAGACGGAGGACACGACCATCGCAGATATCGCGGTGGCCGTCAACGCCGGGCAGATCAAGACCGGCGCGCCCTGCCGCTCCGACCGGGTGGCCAAGTACAACCAGCTCCTGCGCCTGGAGGAGCAGCTGGGGGAGAGCGCCCAGTACGAGAATCCGTTCGCGAAGAAGGAGTAAGGGCTCCTGCCCTCTTTTGCCCGCCCGCTTTCCTCCAAAAATGCCTTCAAAAATGCCCGCTCTCTTTCCTGCAAAAATCCTTGCAACTTTGCCGTTCCTATGGTAAAATAAACCCGGTCTAGCCTAGGAGGTGTGAAGTGATGGGAGCATTGAGAGTCGTTCTCACGATTGTATTTGTTTTGATTTGTGTGGCAATCAGTGTGATTGTGCTGATGCAGGAGGGAAAGTCCGGCGGGCTTGGAGCGCTCAGCGGTTCCAATGATACGTACTGGAGCAGGAATAAGGGACGTTCTCTGGAGGGCAAGCTTGGGAAAGCGACGGCAATCCTTGGGGCGTTGTTTATGGTGCTGGCGTTGGTCCTGGATTTGAATATTTTCTGAGGATGAGATGAAGAGAAAAGACACTCCCGCAGCAGGGAGTGTTTTTTGCACTGTGAGGGGAGTGGCGGCAAGGCGTGGGAGCAGAGGCCAGGAGAGACAGAAGGGATCCGAGAGAAGAGAGAAAAGAGAAAATCTATGCGTTCCTCTGCGATGAGAGCTACGTTCCCATGCGGATACGGGAGATCGCCGCAGTCCTGCAGATCAGCAGGGAGAAAAGGGAAGAGCTGCGGGAGGCGCTGGAGGCCCTTGTGGAGGAGGGACGGGTACAGGTATCCCGCAATGGCCGCTATGCCAAGAGCAAGAGCTATCTTGTGCAGGGAATCTATACCGGCAACCCGCGGGGGTTTGGTTTTGTGACACCCGCAGGGGAGACGGAGGATATCTTCATCCCGCCGGAGGAGACCGGGGGAGCGATGCACAAGGATACGGTGCAGGTGCTGGTGAAGCCGGCGCACACCGGGAAGCGGCGGGAGGGCAGGGTGACCGCCGTGCTGGAGCGGGGCTGTGCCTCCGTGGTTGGAACCTATCAGCAGAACCGTTCCTTTGGCTTCGTCGTGCCGGATGACAAGAAGTTCAGCCGGGATCTGTTTATCCCCCAGGGGAAAAACAGGGGGGCGGTGGACGGCCACAAGGTGGTGGCCAGAATTACGGACTACGGAGGGCCAGGCAGGAACCCAGAGGGCGAGGTCACGGAGATTCTGGGGCATATCTATGACCCGGGCGTGGACATCCTCTCCATTGTCCGGGCGTTTGACCTGCCAGCGGAATTCCCGGAGGAGGTGCTGCGCCGGGCGGAGCGCCAGCCGGATCATGTGTCGGAGGCGGACTGCGCAGGCCGGAAGGATCTGCGGGATTGGCTGATGGTTACCATTGACGGGGAGGATTCCCGGGATTTGGACGACGCAGTGTCCCTCCACGTGGAGGAGGGCCGCTGTATCCTGGGCGTGCACATCGCGGATGTGGCCAACTATGTGCAGGAGAACAGCGCCCTGGACCGGGAGGCCAGGCGGCGGGGCACCAGTGTCTATCTGGCGGACCGGGTCATTCCCATGCTGCCCCACCGCCTGTCCAATGGCATCTGTTCCCTGAACGCCGGGGAAGACCGCCTGGCCCTGAGCTGCATCATGGAGGTGGACGGCAGCGGCCGGGTCGTCTCCCACGAGATCGCCGAGACGGTGATCCGGGTGGACGAGCGCATGACCTATACGAACGTGCAGAAGCTGCTGGAGCGGTCGGATGCGGAGCTGGAGAGGCGGTACGCCCATCTGCTGCCCATGCTGGATAGGATGAAGGAATTATCCGGGCTCCTGCGCGCCCGGCGGCAGAAGCGGGGCGGGATCGACTTCGATTTCCCCGAGGCAAAAGTTGTGTTCGGCGAGGACGGCAAGGTGGCGGACATTGTCCCCTATGAGCGCACAGCGGCGACGGAGATCATCGAGGACTTTATGCTGCTGGCCAACGAGACGGTGGCGGAGGAGTACTACTGGAGAGAGATTCCCTTTGTGTACCGCACCCACGAGACGCCGGATCCGGAGAAAATCCGGGCGCTGACGGCGCTGATCTATCATTTCGGCTATACGCTGCACCCGCGGGGAGAGGAGATCCACCCCAAGGAGATCCAGAAGCTGCTGGCCAAGATCGCGGACACGCCCCAGGAAGCCATGATTGCCAGGCTGGCGCTGCGCTCCATGAAGCAGGCGCGGTATATGCCGGAGAACGCGGGGCATTTCGGCTTGGCGGCCAAGTACTACTGCCATTTTACCTCCCCCATCCGGCGCTACCCGGACCTGCAGATCCACCGCATCATCAAGGACACCATCCGCGGGCGCATGAATGCGGGCAGGATCGCGCACTATGGGGAAATCCTGGACGAGGTGTGTAAGATTTCCAGCGAGACAGAGCGCCGGGCGGACGAGGCCGAGCGGGAGACGATGAAGCAGAAGAAGGCGGAGTATATGCAGGCGCATCTGGGCGAGAGCTTTGAGGGAGTGATTTCCGGCGTGAGCGCCTACGGTTTCTATGTGGAGCTGCCCAACACCGTGGAGGGCATGGTGCATATCACCCGGCTGCTGGATGACAGCTACGAATTCCGGGAGGATACGTGGGAGCTCACAGGCGTGCATAATGGGAAAAGTTATAAGTTAGGGCAGAGGATCCGTGTCCGGGCGGCAGAGGTCAACCTGCTGGCCCGCACCATTGATTTTGAGCCGGAGGAGGAGACGTATGGCGAAGGAAGCGATAAAGCTGGTGGCCAATAACAAGAAGGCATACCACGACTATTTTATAGAGGCGAACTATGAGGCGGGCATTGAACTGGTGGGGACGGAGGTGAAGTCGCTGCGCATGGGCAAATGCAGCATCAAGGAGGCCTACGTCCAGGAGGACAAGGGAGAGCTGTACCTGTACCGCATGCACATCAGCCCCTACGAGAAAGGGAATATTTTCAACAAGGATCCCCTGCGCACGCGCAAGCTGCTGCTGCACCGCTACGAGATCAACAAGCTTCTTGGGAAGGCGGCGGAGAAGGGCTACACCATCGTGCCGCTGAAGGTTTATTTCAAGGGCAGCCTGGCCAAGGTGGAGATCGGCCTGGCACGGGGGAAGAAGCTGTACGACAAGCGGCAGGATATCGCCAAGAAGGATATGCGGCGGGAGGCTGAGCGGGACTTCAAGGTGAGGAATCTGTAGAAGGCGCTGAATGCATGGGGGATTTTACGCACAATAGAATGCGAGGCACAAGAAAGGCAGCTGGGGCATAAACCCGAACTGCCTTTTTTGTCTTGGAATGGAGTAGACGGGAGTCGAACCCGTGTCCAAAAGCCCATTCACCGTTCTTCTACTATCATAGTCCATTGTTAGAAATTCCCTTGGGAGGACGGGAACGGACACCCCTCTTCCCTCAGTAGCTTCATCGTACTCCTATCTGCGCAAAGCTTTGCAGACAGGGTTCCCTGCGAAAGTCGATGCCAGGCGCCGGGCGGCAGGAGGCCCGGGACTGACAGCCGCCAAATTAGGCAGCGATTGCTAAATGATTATCTTCAGCGTTTATTTTTAGGTGCATGTTTTACGAGTTCATGCGTCTCGGATAGCTTCACCAGCTTCAGAACCCCTGTCGAAACCATTACTACCCCAGAGAATGGATAGGATTATCCAACAGCATGATCATTATATGCACAATCCGGCGGAATGTCAAGGCCGGTGCAGGCTGTCTGCCACCGGCTGCCAATCAGCCGACCATACGTTACAGGCTGTCAATAGCCGCTGGTGCGTTACAGGCTGCCAATCAGCCGCCGGTACGTCACAGGCTGTCAATCAGCCGCCCGGTATACTTCTGTATGGTCAGGTACGGGTTCTCGTAGTCAAAGCTGCGCATCCGCCCCTTGGCGGCGGTGACGCCCATCTGGATGGAGCAGGGGATGTCTCCCTGCATCCGGTCGAAGAGCATGCCGGCGATAAAGCCGCCTGCGAAGGAATCTCCAGCGCCCGTGTCATTGTTGAGCTCGTAGCGGTACAGCTTCTTGTGCCGCACCGTCTGGATGACGCAGCGGCCCTCCCGGAAGCGGATCAGCTCGTGGCGGTCGTCGTGCTTGACGATCAGCGTGCGGTTCTCATCCTGGCTGTATTTGGAAAAATAGGCGCAGAGATTGCCGTAGAGATCCTTCATGCTGCGGGCGTTCAGGCCCAGGTTCTTCTTCTCAGAGTTGTTGAGGAAGACATAGTCCACTTGGGAAACCAGGGGCTGGAGCCTCTCCCTGCGCAGGGAGGTGTACTCGAAGCCGGGATCCATGCTGATCCGAAGGCCCGGGTTTTGGCGCTTAGCCTCCAGCACATAGTGCATGATCTCCACAAACTGGTCAAAATCAGACAGGGAAGACAGATGCACCCACTTGGCGGAGGCCAGGTAGCTGCTGAAGGATGTGCCCTTGACAGCCTCCTGCTCCTGGATGCGCTCCAGAAGCGTATTGTTGGCGCAGGGAGCGATCTTGATGCAGTTGCGGGTGTGATTGTGCAGGCGGACGACAGATTTGGCAATGTTCCTGCGGTAAGGGTCCTCAAAGCGCTCCGCCGTGGTAAAGAGCCAGTCCCGGTTGTCCAGGTGGGACAGCTCTGCCTCCAGATTGTTGGTGCGCCCATAGCGCAGGTCAAAGTCGTTGGGCGTGCCGCAGACGCCCACGTAAGCGCCGCGCAGCCACGGAAGGATGTGCTTGATCACTTTCAGCGTGATAAAGGCGGAGCCCCCAATCTGGGTGGTATACCGCTTGTTCTTCTTCACAAGCTCCAGGATGTCGTCCTCCACCTCGGAGATCGGGTTGGAGAGCTCCTCATTGCCCTCCTTGCTGTCCTCTACGATCAGATCTTCCTCATCGCAGTGAAACATGTAGTCATAATTGATTGCGCCAATGCATATGACGTCTAAATCGGCCATCTCTTTCCCCTGCCTGTTCTTTTGTAATCTCTATAAAATGTAAAATTTATGTAAAAATAAACATCCACCCTAAGGATATAACACAGGGATGTGCTTGTCAAATAAGTTTTTGAAAACTGCATGGATTTTTTCGGGTAAAGATGTTATGCTATTATCTATAAAAACAGATAAAAACAGACAGAAGGGATAAGGAGAAATACTATGGTTACTTTAACAGGCAAAGGGGTATTCGGAGGAGTCGCCATCGGCAGGATTTCTTTTTACCAGAGGGCAGTGAGCACGATTAAGAGGTACCATGTGGACGATGTGGAGGCGGAGATCGCACGGGTGGATGCCGCCCGGGGGAAGGCGGTGGAGGAGCTTCAGCGCCTGTACCAGAAAGCCCTGGCAGAGGTGGGGGAGGCCAACGCCCAGATTTTTGAAGTCCACCAGATGATGCTGGAGGATCTGGATTACCAGGACTCCATTGCCAATATTATCCGTACCCAGGAAGTGAACGCGGAGTACGCGGTGGGGACGACAGGGGACAATTTTGCCCAGATGTTCGCGGCCATGGACGATGAATATTTCAAGGCGCGGGCGGCGGATGTCAAGGATATCTCGGAGAGGCTTGTCCGCATCCTGAACGCCGCGGGGGACGGGCAGGTTGTGGCCGACGAGCCGGTGATTGTGGCGGCGGACGACCTGGTGCCCAGCGAGACGGTACAGCTGGACAAGGACAAGGTGCTGGCCTTTGTGACAATGAAGGGCTCTGTGAATTCCCACACGGCGATTATCGCCAGGACGCTGAATATCCCTGCGATTGTGGATATCGGCGAGGGACTGAAGGAGGAGTACAACAACAAGCTGGCGGTTGTGGACGGCTTTACCGGCACTCTGTACATCGAGCCGGATGAGGCGGTCCTAAAGGAGATGGAAGCGAAGCGGGAGGAGGACATCCAGAAGAAGCTTCTCCTGCAGGAGATGAAGGGCAAGGAGACGGTCACGCTGGATGGGAGAGAGATCAAGCTCTACGCCAACATCGGGAATGTGGCTGACGCAGGCATTGCCCTGAAGAACGACGCGGGCGGCGTGGGGCTGTTCCGCAGCGAGTTCCTATATCTGGAGAACAGCGATTACCCGTCAGAAGACCAGCAGTTCCAGGTGTATAAGACGGTGGCCGAGAACATGGCAGGCAGGAAGGTGATTATCCGTACGCTGGATATCGGCGCGGACAAGCAGATCGGCTACTTTGACCTTCCCGAGGAGGAGAATCCGGCGCTTGGTTACCGGGCAATCCGCATCTGCCTTACCAGGACGGATATCTTTCGGACACAGCTGCGGGCCCTTCTGCGAGCATCCGCCTATGGGAAAATTTCCATCATGTTTCCGATGATCATCTCCGTGGAAGAGGTGAGGGAGATCAAGGGGATCCTGGAGGAGGTCAAGGCAGAGCTGCGCGGCGCCGGCATCAAGTTTGACGAGAATATTGAGATTGGCATTATGATTGAGACGCCCGCGGCGGTAATGATCAGCGACCTGCTGGCCAAAGAGGTGGATTTCTTCAGCGTGGGCACCAACGACCTCACCCAGTATACGCTGGCCATCGACCGGCAGAACCCGAAGCTGGAGAAGTTCTATAACCCGCACCATACGGCGATTCTGCGGATGCTGGAGATGGTGACGGAGAATGCCCATGCAAATGGAATCTGGGTAGGCATCTGCGGGGAGCTGGGAGCAGACATGGAGCTCACAGAGACATTCCTGAAGATGGGCATCGATGAGCTGTCCGTCTCGCCGGCCTATATCCTTCCGCTGCGCAAGAAGATCCGGGAGACGGATGTGAGCAAGCTGTGACAGGGCAGGGAAGGCAGAGAGGCTTGGGCAGGATAGGATAGGCCGCCTTTTTCGCGGAGGCGCCTGCACCGCCGGTGTACAAGGGATCGCTTTGTCCCTTGTACACCGGCGCGATTGTTCACAGAAAGGTCATAAATCTGTAGTATAGTAAGGAAAACGGCAGTATGGCGCCGGTGTGCCAGGGGGAAGCCTTTGGCGTGCCGGCGCTGTCCAGATAGCCGGTAGCGGAGAAGGAGGAGAGTGGCCAATGGATGCAGGCAGGATTCTCGTGGTGGACGATGAGAGCAGGATGCGCAAGCTTGTGAAGGATTTCCTGACGAAGAGCGGCTTTACAGTGTTGGAGGCCGCCGACGGCGAGGAGGCCGTGGATATCTTTTTTGAGAGGAAGGACATCGACCTGATCATACTGGATGTCATGATGCCCCGGATGGACGGGTGGCAGGTGGTGAAGGAGATACGCCAGTACTCCAAGGTGCCGATCATCATGCTGACGGCTAAGGGGGAGGAGCGGGACGAGCTGAACGGCTTTGAGCTGGGGGTGGACGAGTATATTTCCAAGCCCTTCAGCCCGAAGATCCTGGTGGCCCGTGTGGAGGCCATCCTGAGGAGAACAGGGGTCAAGGCTGCAGGGAACACCCTGAGCATCGGCGGCATTGAGATCGACAAGGCGGCCCACCAGGTGAAGATAGACGGCAGGCCCCTGGAGCTAAGCTTCAAGGAATTTGAACTGCTCAGCTATTTTATGGAGAATAATGGGATCGCCCTGTCCAGGGAGAAGATCCTGAATAATGTGTGGAATTACGACTATTTCGGGGATGCCCGGACGATCGACACCCATGTCAAGAAGCTGCGCAGCAAGCTGGGGGACAAGGGGGATTACATCAAGACCATCTGGGGCATGGGATACAAATTTGAGGTGGAAGAATGAGAGCAGGGGGACGCGGTGCGGGAGCTCTGCGCCATTCGATCAAGCGGCAGCTGGCCGTAGTGTTTATCGCGGTGATGACCGGCCTGATCTTTGCCTGCTGGCTGGCCAACAGCCTCTTCCTGGAGAAATATTATATTTCCAACAAGGGGAAGAGCATGATGGAGGCCTACATGGTGGTCAACCGGGCCGTGGGGGAGGAGGATATCTACAGCGACGCATTCCAGAGGAAGCTGGAGGGCGTCCTCTCCGCCAACAATATTTCCATCCTGGTACTGGATCAGGGATACAACACCGTGATCACTTCGGTGAATGAGAGCAACGTCCTGAGCGCCAGGCTGATCGAGAATATCTACGATGTGAACCGCGGCGACCGGGATATCCTGGAGGAGTACAGGAATTTCACGCTGAGCCGCACAAGGGACCGCTTCTACCAGAAGGATTATCTGGAGCTCTTCGGCACGCTGGATAACGGCGACCTTTTCCTGCTGCGAAGCCCGGTGGAGGGAATCCGTGAGAACGTCAGCCTCTCCAACCGGTTCATGGCCTACATCGGAATCTGCGCCGTGATTATCGGCACCGTTATCATCGGCTATCTGTCGAAGAAGATCACAGATCCCATATTGGAGATCGCCCGGATTTCCCAGAGGATGTCCCAGATGGAATTCGATATCCGCTACCGGGGGAAGGAGAAGAATGAGCTGGGGATTCTGGGGGAGAGCATCAATGAGATGGCGGACCGCCTGGAGCAGACGATTGCGGAGCTGAAGACGGCGAACAATGAGCTGCAGAAGGATATTGAGCAGAAGACGAAGATTGACGAGATGCGCAAGGAGTTCCTGTCCAATGTCTCCCACGAGCTGAAGACGCCCATCGCCCTCATCCAGGGCTATGCGGAAGGGCTGCAGGAGTGCATCAACGACGACGCCCAGAGCAGGGATTTTTACTGTGAGGTCATCATCGACGAGGCGGGCAAGATGAACCGCATGGTGAAGAAGCTGCTGACGCTGAACAAGCTGGAGTTCGGCGCCCAGACGATGGAGATCGAGCGGTTCGACATTGTGTCGGTGATCACAGGCATTGTCCACGCGTCGGATATCCTGATGCAGCAGAAGGGCGTGAAGCTGGCGCTGCTGGCCAAGGAGCCGGTCTATGTGTGGGCGGATGAGTTTGACATTGAGGAAGTGTTCGGAAATTATTTCAGCAACGCCCTGAACCACGTGGAAGGCGAGATGCGGATCGAGGTACGGGTGGAGAGAGCGGGGGACACTGTGCGGGTATCCGTGTACAATACCGGCCAGCAGATCCCCGAGGAAGACCTGGACAAGATCTGGATAAAATTCTACAAGGTGGATAAAGCCAGGACGCGGGAATATGGAGGGAGCGGAATCGGCCTGTCCATTGTGAAGGCGGTGATGGATGCCCTCCACCAGAAGTATGGCGTGCGCAACCGGGAGGACGGCGTGGAATTTTGGTTCGAGCTGGACGGCGGGAACGGCGTCAAGAGCCGGGGAGCGGAGGAGCCGGGCCAGGCCGGGCTGCCGGAGACGGCAGGCAGATAGCAGCAGGCCAGGCTGCCGGATACAGCAGGCAGATAGCAGCAGGCAAGGCTGGAGGCGGTGGGCAGAGAGCAGCAGGCCAGGCTGGCGGATACAGCAGGCAGATAGCAGCAGGCAAGGCTGCCGGAGACGGCGGGCAGATAGCAGCAGGCAAGGCTGGCGGAGACGGCAGGCGAAGCATAGGCCAGGCCGGGGCCGGACGGCCGGCGCATAGGATACAGAGGAGCCTGGGAGGCCAGGATGGAGAATGCGGGAGCTTTTTTGTGCAGGCTCCCGCATTCTCTGCGTGGAGCCGCCTTCAGCGGCCCCGGCCATCCGCCGGGAAAGGGGAAGATGGGTGCGTTTTCCTGGTGAGCAGCCGCTCGAACAGAAGGCCGGTGAGGAACCACACAAAGAAATAATCCAGGCGGATGAGGCCGCGGATGTGGAAACGGCAGCGGCTGTAGTCCCAGGGACAGCGCCCGCTCCGGGAAAGGCAGCTGCCGCTGGTGTACTCCGCCGCAAAAATGGCGAGGGAATAGAGGCTGCCCCGGACCGGGACAGGGAGGGTGCGGAGCAGCTGGAACAAGGGCTGAAAGAAGGCTGCACACCCATAGATGGGGAACATCCAGGCGGAGGTGACGCCTTTCAGCTTGGGATCTTTCCTGCGCCAAGCATCCAGGCAGGTCCAGGAGATTTCCAGGCACCATCCGGCGGCGCCGCAGCTGATGAAGTTTTTTGATACTTTGCAGATTGTTTGAAACATGGAAATAGCCTGCGCAGTTTCTGGAAAAATATGCGCGGCCTGCCAGAGGCGGCAGAGCGAGAATGCGGTCATTGAAATCAGGGCGAAAGTATACTATAATGATAAGATGGCGCAGGGAGGATTTCTGCTGCGCCGTGAATTTCGGACACCGATAAAGAGGGGGAGCGATATGGCCTACGCGGTAGCGCATATAAAGAAGGGCGGGGCGAGAGCCTTGAAGGCAGGGGGCATGTGGATCTACGACAATGAGATTGCCTCCGTCACAGGAGAATACAAGGATGGGGATGTTGTGGCGGTGGAGGATTTCGACGGCTACTTCCTGGGATATGGGTTTCTGAACAGCCATTCCAAGATACGGATCCGCATCCTGTCCAGGCGGCGGGAGCATGAGATTACCGAGGCCTTTCTGGAGCAGCGGATCCGGGATTGCTGGGAATACCGCAAGGCCGTCTGCGACACAGACAGCTGCCGCCTGGTATTTGGGGAGGCGGACTTCCTGCCCGGCTTTGTCGTGGACAAGTTCGCGGATGTGCTGGTGGTGCAGTCGCTGGCCCTAGGCATAGACCGGTGGAAGCATTTTCTGGTGGATGCGCTCAAGCGAGTGCTCCTGGAGGACGGGATTGCGATCCGCGGCGTGTACGAGCGCAGCGATGCGAAGGTGCGCACGCTGGAGGGGATGGAGCGGGTCAAGGGATTCCTGGGGGAGGAATTTGACACGAAGGTCCGGATCGTCGAGAACGGCGTGCAGTATATCGTAGATGTGAAGGAAGGGCAGAAGACCGGGTTTTTCCTTGATCAGAAATACAACCGGAGAGCTGCCGCGCGGCTGTGCCGGGGAGGGAAGGTGCTGGACTGCTTTACCCACACAGGCTCCTTTGCGCTGAACGCGGGGAAGGCCGGGGCGAAGAGCGTGCTGGGGGTGGACGCCTCTGCGCTGGGCGTCGCCCAGGCCGAGGAGAACGCCCGGCTGAACGGCCTGGAGGACATCGTGCATTTCCAGTGTGAGGATGTGTTTGAGCTGCTTCCCCGCCTGGAGCGGGAGGGAGAGCAGTACGACGTGGTGATCCTGGATCCCCCGGCCTTTACCAAGTCCCGGAGCTCTGTGAGGAACGCGGTCAGGGGTTACCGGGAGATCAACCTGCGGGCGATGAAGCTTATCAGGGACGGCGGATATCTGGCCACCTGCTCCTGCTCCCACTTCATGACGCCGGAGCTTTTCCTGAAGACGGTGGAGGAGGCGGCCCGGGATGCGCACAGAAGGCTGCGGCAGGTGGAATACCGCACGCAGGCGCCGGACCATCCGATCCTGTTGAACGCGGAGGAGTCCTACTATCTGAAATTCTGTATTTTCCAGGTGTGCGGCGTAAGATGAAGGCGGTAGGTGCGGCATGACATACGAAGAGGCAAGACAATACTATGACGGGCTCTCAGCCAGGGGGATTGAGCTGGGGCTGACGGCGGTGAAGAAGCTGCTGGAGCGTCTGGGCAGTCCCCAGCAGCGCCTGCGGGTGATACATATCGCCGGGACCAACGGCAAGGGATCCGTGCTGTCCTATCTGTCCGCCATCCTGCGGGAGGCGGGATACCGGACGGGAACCTACAGCTCCCCAGCTGTGTTCGGTTTCCGGGAGCAGTTCCAGGCCGGCGGGCAGCCAATCGGGAGGGAGATCTTTGCCCAGCTGACCGGGGAGATCCGCCGGGAGGCAGACCGGCTGTGGCAGGAGGGGACCGCTGTGACCGCTTACGAGGCGCAGACTGCGCTGGCCTTTCTCTGGTTTGCGCGCACGGGCTGTGATTACGTTGTTGTGGAGACTGGCATGGGCGGAAGGCTGGACGCCACAAATGTGCTGGAGAGGGTGTGCCTGTCTGTGTTTGCCTCCATCAGCATGGACCACATGGGATTCCTGGGGGATACCTTGGAGGACATTGCCTGCCAGAAGGCAGGAATTTTAAAGGCGGGCTGCCCGGCTGTGACTGTGCGGCAGCAGCCGGAGGCTGCTGGCGTGCTGGAGGAGGCCGCCAGGCGGAAGGGCTGTCCCTTGGTCACGGCAGATCTGGATAGGGCATGGGACATCCGCTATGGCCTGCAAGAGCAGATGTTTTCTTATCGGGCGCATTCCGGCAGGGAATACCGGGAGCTTCGCATTCGCCAGGCAGGGACATACCAGGTGGAGAACGCGGTGCTGGCGGCGGAGGCGGCCGATATCCTCATGGATGGCGGCCTGTCCATACGGGAGGAGCATATCCGCAGGGGGCTGGAGGAGAGCTTCTGGCCTGGCAGGTTCACGGTGCTGCAGGAGCATCCGGCAGTGGTGCTGGACGGCGCCCACAACGAGGCGGGGGCGCTTAGGCTGCGGGAATCGCTGGAACAGTATTTTCCCGGGAGAAAGCTCGTGTTTATCATGGGCATTTTCCGGGATAAGGAATACGATAAAATTGCCGGCATCATGGCGCCGCTGGCCTCCGCCGTCTACACCGTGCGTCTGCCGGGCAGCAGCAGGATGCTTGAGGCGGAGGCGCTGAGGGACGCGGTGCGGCGAGCCCTCAGAGAACGGAGGATGGAGGGAAAGGTGCCGGTGCGGGCTGCCGCCATTGCGGAGGCTGTCCGGGAGAGCCTGCACAGCGCAGGGAGAGACGGCGTGGTTGTGGCGTTCGGTTCCCTGTCCCATCTGGGCGAGCTGCGCCGCCAGTTCCTGGCAGCACAAGAAAGAGGAGAGGATATGGGTTGAGAGATGGACAAGAAGAAGATTGAAGAAGGGATACGCCTGATCCTGGAGGGGATCGGGGAGGATGTCTCCCGGGAAGGGCTGGCGGAGACGCCCGCACGGATCGCGCGGATGTATGAGGAGATTTTTGGAGGGCTGGGCGAAGATGCGGCGAGCCATCTGGGGAAAACCTTCCGCGTGGACGGAGGGGAGATGGTGATCGAGAAGGATATTCCTTTCTACTCGATGTGCGAGCACCACCTTCTGCCATTCTATGGGAAGGCCCATATCGCCTACGTGCCGGTGGGGCGGGTGGTAGGCTTAAGCAAGCTTGCCCGGACGGTGGAGGTGTTTGCCAGAAGGCCGCAGGTCCAGGAGCGGATGACGGCGCAGATCGCGGACGCCTTGATGGAGCACTTGGAATGCGCGGGAGCCATGGTGGTGCTGGAGGCTGAGCATATGTGCATGACGATGCGCGGCGTCAGGAAGCCGGGGAGCAGGACGCTTACCTGGGCGGCTCGGGGTGCGTTCCAGGAGGACGACAGGCTGTGCCAGCGGTTCCTGATGATGGTGGGCGGCCATGGGTGCTGACAGGGACGGCGCCATAGGCCGCGCCATGGACGGTATCATGGATGGTGCCATAGGCCGCGTCATGGACGGTGCTATAGGCCGCGCCATGGACCGCGCGGAGAGGGTCCGCTGCCACCCGGCGCTGCAGAGGAGCCTGGAGGCTGTCTGCAAGGCGGAGGAGGGGCGTATCTTCTGCGGGCACGGGCTGGGGCACCTGCTGGATGTGGCGCGCATCGCCTATATTTTGAATCTGGAGGAGCACCTGGGAATCCGCAGGGACGTGGTGTATGCGGCGGCCCTCCTCCACGACAGCGGCAAGGCGGAGCAGTACCGGATGGGGATTCCCCATGAGCGCACAGGGGCGGCGCTGGCCCGGGAGATCCTGGGGGAATGCGGCTATACGGCCAGCGAGCAGGAGGCCGTCGCCGCTGCCATCGGCGCCCACCGGGACTGGGAGGCGGCCAGGCGCAGCCCGCTGGGGAGCATCCTCTACCGGGCGGACAAGCTGTCCAGGCCCTGCTTTGCCTGCCAGGCGGAGCCGGAATGTGACTGGGTCACAGACAAGAAGAACCTGCACGTGAGATACTAAAGACTGAGAATGGCGCCGGGGTACCAAGGCGCATTGCCCTTTGGACCCCCGGGCTGCGGAGAGAGAACGAATGGTCATTGGAAATCGGGTTTACGATACAGAAAATCACACCTATGTCATGGGAATCTTGAATGTCACGCCGGATTCCTTCTCGGACGGCGGACGCTTTGGGACGGTGGACCGGGCGCTGTACCACGCCCAGGAGATGATAGGGGAGGGGGCGGACCTTCTGGATATCGGGGGAGAGTCCACCCGCCCCGGCTGCAGCCAGGTGTCTGCGGAAGAGGAGATGGAGCGGGTTCTGCCTGTGCTGGAGCAGGTCAAGGCAGAATTTGACATACCCGTGTCCGTGGACACGTACAAGCCCGAGGTGGCTGCGGCAGCCGCTGCGGCTGGCGCGGACATGATCAACGATGTGTGGGGGCTGAAATACGACGAGGCGATGGCCGATGTCATTGCCCGGTACCAGCTGCCCTGCTGCCTGATGCACAACCGCCGGGAGGCTGTCTACTACAATTATATGAAGGATCTGTTGAACGACCTGCAGGAGAGCGTGGCCATCGCCCTCCGGCACGGGATACGCCGGGGACAGATCATCCTGGATCCGGGGATTGGATTTGGGAAGACTTACGAGCACAGCCTGGAGGCGCTGCACAGGCTGGAGCGCCTGAAGGAGCTGGGATTTCCGGTCCTCCTGGGGGCTTCCAGGAAATCCGTCATAGGGCTGACGCTGGACGTCCCGGTGGAGGAGCGGCTGGAGGGAACCCTGGCCGCTACCGTGGCGGCGGTGATGAAGGGCTGTTCCTTTGTGCGGGTACACGATGTGCGGGCAAACAAGCGGGCCGTCCGGATGGCTGAGGCTATCGGGGCTGGACGGCGTGTGGAGGAGAAGACATGGACAGAATTAAGATAAAGGATCTGGAGGTGTTCGGAAGGCATGGGGTCTACGAGGAGGAGAACCGCCTGGGACAGAAATTCCTGGTGAGCGCCTGCCTGTACCTGGATACCCGCAGGGCGGGGCTTAGGGACAGCCTGGAGGACTCCGTCAATTACGGGGAGGTGTGCCACCGGATCGCCGCGTTTTTTGAGGCGCGGGCCTGTAAGCTGATCGAGGCGGCGGCGGAGGCGCTGGCTTCTGAGCTTCTCCGCTCCTTTGAGGCGCTCCGGGGGCTCACCCTGGAGATCAAGAAGCCCTGGGCTCCCATCGGCCTGCCCCTGAGCTGGGTGTCCGTGGAAATTGAGCGGGGCTGGCACACGGCGTACGTGGCGCTGGGCTCCAACATGGGAGACCGGCAGTCATACCTTGGGCAGGCGGTCAGCGGGCTGGAAGACAATCCGGATATCCGGGTGGAGCAGGTGTCTGACTGGATGGAGACGGCTCCCTACGGCGTGACTGACCAGCCAGAATTTCTCAACGGCTGCGCCAGGATTTCCACCCTGCTGGAGCCAGAGGAGCTGCTGGCATACTTGAACCAGCTGGAGCAGCAGGCAGGCCGGGAGCGGATCCGCAGATGGGGGCCGCGGACGCTGGATTTGGATATCCTGCTGTACGAGGACCGGATTATGGAGCGGCCTGCCCTGACCATCCCTCACCGGGATATGCACAACCGGGAGTTTGTGCTGCGTCCGCTGTGCCAGATTGCCCCTGGGGTATGCCACCCGGTGCTGCACAGGACGGCGGAGCAGCTTCTCCAGTGCCTTGTGGAAAGGGCGGACAGCGGAGCAGGCTGCAAAGAGGGCAGGAATCCTGCCGGAGGGGCAAGCTGCAAAGAGGACAGAAATCCTGCCGGCGGGGAAGGCTGCAAAGAGGACAGGAATCCTGCCGGAGGGGAAGGAGAGAGGGAACATGGCTGATTTGACAGAGCTGAGAGAACAGATCGACAAGATCGACAGCAGCATGGTTCGGCTGTACCAGGAGCGGATGGATATCTGCAGGGAAGTGGGAGAATATAAGCTTCAGGCCGGGAAAAAGGTGCTGGACCGGGAGCGGGAGAGGAGCAAGCTGGAGAAGCTGACCGCCATGGCGGACAATGACTTCTACCGCCACGGCATCCGGGAGCTGTTTGAGCAGATTATGTCCATGGGGCGTAAGCTGCAGTACCAACTGCTGACGGAGGCTGGCGCTATTGGGCATCTCCCGTTTATCGGCGTGGACTCCCTGGAGAAGGAGAAGGCGAGAGTCGTGTTCCAGGGAGTGGAGGGGGCCAACAGCGAGGAGGCCATGCGGGCCTATTTCGGCGGCCAGGTGAACAGCTTCCATGTGGAGACCTTCCGGGAAGCTATGGAGGCCATCGAGGAGGGGATGGCAGATTTTGCAGTGCTCCCCATCGAGAATTCCTCCGCCGGGATTGTGCGGGAGGTGTACGACCTCCTGGTGGAATTTGAGAACTTTATCGTGGGGGAGCAGGTGATCAGGATTGAGAACTGCCTGATGGGAGTCCCGGGAGCGCGGCTGGAGGATATTGAGACGGTGTACTCCCATCCCCAGGCGCTGATGCAGGGGGAGCGCTACCTCAACGCCCACCGGCAGTGGCAGCAGATCAGCATGCCCAACACGGCTGCGGCGGCCAAGATGGTGGCCGAGAGCCGGGACAAGACGAAGGCGGCCGTGGCCAACAGCCTGGCGGCCAGGCTGTACGGGCTTAGCATCCTGGAGCCGGAGATCTGCCCCAACGCCTCCAACTCCACCCGCTTCATCATTGTGACAAACCAGAAGATTTACCGCAAGGATGCGGATAAAATCAGCATCTGCTTCGAGCTGGTCCATGAGAGCGGCTCCCTGTACCGCGCCATGTCCCACTTTATCTACAACAACCTGAACATGTGCAAGATTGAATCGCGGCCGGTGGAGGGGCGCAACTGGGAGTACCGCTTCTTTATCGACTTTGAGGGCAACCTGAATGACAGCGCCGTGAAGAACGCCCTCCGGGGACTGCGGGACGAGACGAGGAACATGCGGATCCTTGGAAATTACTAGAGTGCAAGAGAGGAAGAGAAGGATGGAAGCAATCAGCCGGTTGATTTTATACAGAGATTTTGAAGATGGGAAGATCCTGCGGGATATGTCATGGCTCAGGGAGCATTATCAGAGCGCCGGCTGCAGCCGGGAGGAGATCATCTCCCTCCTGTACGAGTGCGTCCACGGGCTTGTGGAGCTGGCCGGGAATTATGGGTTCGAGGGGAACCTGTGGCACAATTACCTGACCTACCTGCTGGTGAACAGCGAGAACGCCTACAGCACCGCCTGCGAGATCGTGGGGCCGGTGGAGGGCAGCATCAACCAGGCAGCCAAAAATGACTTTGCGATTTTCCAGGAGATGTTCCGCTGGGATTTGAATCAGATTGACGTCCACCTGGGGGTGGGGGGCCTGCATATCCTGGACGGGTACACGAACGTCAACGAGCACAGCAAGCTGTTCAACAAGAGGATCCGGGATGAGATCTGCGAGACGAGCCGGAAGCTGGCCGCTGCGGAGGATACCGCACAGTTCCAGGCGGTCATGACCAGCTTCTACAAGGAGTTCGGCGTGGGAAAGCTGGGGCTGCACAAGGCCTTCCGTGTGGAGCATGTAGGGGACGAGGTGCGCATCGTGCCGATCTCCCGCATCGCCCATGTGACGCTGGACGACCTGGTGGGCTATGAGATACCCAAGAAAAAGCTGATCGAGAATACGGAGGCCTTTGTGGAGGGCAGGCCGGCCAACAACTGCCTGCTGTTCGGGGACGCCGGCACCGGCAAATCCACAAGCATCAAGGCAATCCTGAACCAGTATTACGGGCAGGGCCTGCGCATGATCGAGATCTATAAGCACCAGTTCCAGGATCTGAACAGCGTGATCGCCCAGATCAAGAACAGGAACTACAAATTTATCATCTATATGGACGACCTCTCCTTCGAGGAATTTGAGATCGAGTACAAGTACCTGAAGGCAGTGATCGAGGGAGGCCTGGAGAAGAAGCCGGACAACGTCCTGATCTATGCCACCTCCAACCGGCGCCACCTCATCCGGGAGGAAGCCGGGGACAAGGTGGGACGGAGGGAGGACATGCACGCCTCAGACACCGTCCAGGAAAAGCTGTCGCTGGTGGCCAGGTTCGGCGTGTCCATCTTCTTTGTGGGCCCCACGAAGAAGGAATTCTTCAACATTGTCAAGGTGCTGGCAGAGAGGAACCATATAGCGATGGAAGAGGAGGAGCTGTACCAGGAGGCAAACCGCTGGGAGATGAGCCACGGAGGCCTGTCTGGGCGCACCGCGCAGCAGTTTATAGATTATCTGCTGGGGAGAAAGACAGAAAAATAGCTGCGCCGCCGCAGGGCTTGGGAACACCGGCGCAGGAAAAGAAAGCGAGGAGAGACTATGGAGGAATTGAGAGAACTGTATGGCCAGAAACGCTACATGGAGCTTCAGAAGAAGTGCCAGGAGCAGATGGAATCCCCGGAGGCCGGGGCAGAGGTGTACGGATACTGTGCCTGCGCGCAGGCGGCGAGGAACAACCTGTCCCGCCCCTCGCTGAAGGAAGGAACCGCCAATTTCCGGAAGGCATTCGCCAGGGGGAAGGAGGAGCAGAAGCTTCCCTATCTGGAGGAGCTGTATGCCTCGTTTACCGGGGAGGTGAAAAAGGCGCTGGCAGCCAGCGAACAGATGATAGCCAGCCTATCCCTGGACGCGGAGATCATGCTGTCCTACAGGGAATGCCTGAGCCTGGGCATCGAGGCGCTTCTGGCGGCGGCTGAGGAGGCGGAGGCGGCAGGCCTTGGCGCGGACACCGAAGAGCCCCGCAAGGAGGCGCTCCGCTATATGAGGGAGTACTGCCTGACCCGGCATTACGATGTGGATATGGGCAAAAATGTGATGCACAAGTCCGACAATATCCCCGACGAGGTGCGGGCAGAGTACGTGGCCCGGTATGACCAGCTGGTGCAGAAAATCCGGGAGAAGGATCCGGCCTTTGAGCCGGAGGAGGATATCCAGCGGGAGAGAAAGCTGCCCAGCCAGGAGCGGCAGGAGGAGCGCGCCAGGGAGGAGGCAGAGGGCAAGAAGAGAAGCCTCCTGGACAAATTTATGGATCTGTTCTGAGCCATGGGAGAGCGTCAGTGGACGGCTGTCCGCTGGGAGGGCACAGACCCAGCGGAAAATTTGGCCATGGAAGAGTATGCGTTTGACCGCCTGCCGCTGGACAGGGATTATGTGATCCTGTGGCAGTACCGCCCATCCGTCATCATCGGGAAGCACCAGAATGCCCTGGAGGAGATCAACGGGGAGTACGTGAGGAGGAAGCAGCTGCCTGTCGTCCGGAGACTGTCAGGCGGCGGGGCTGTCTACCACGACCTGGGGAACTTGAATTTTACCTTTCTGGCCAGGACGCAGGGATTCTCCGGGGAGTGGGCACAGATACTGGAACCGGTGCTTGGCGCCTGCCAGGCGCTGGGCGTCCGGGCATCCCTGAGCGGGAGGAACGACCTGACCGGCCCGGACGGCAGGAAGTTTTCCGGTAATGCCCGCTATGAGCGGGATGGGCGCCTGATGCATCACGGCACCCTTCTCATCAGCGCAGACCTGGGAGCCATGGAGGAGGCCCTGCGGGTTTCCAGGGACAAGATGCGCTCAAGGGGCGTGGCGTCGGTGCGGGCCAGGGTAGGGAACCTGCGGGAATATGCGCCGGGGATAACGGTGGAGAGCTTTCGGGAAACCCTGTTGGAGGCGCTGTCCGGGGGAAGAGAACTGGAGAGCTGCTGCTGGAGCGCGCAGGATCGGAAGGAGATCCGCAGGCGTGCAGAGGCACGGTACCGGCGCTGGGAGTGGAATTACGGCAATTTCCCCGCGTGCAGCATGGTAAGGGAGAGACGCATAGAGGGCTGCGGCCAGGTGAAGGTGGGCTTGGAGCTTCTGGCAGGCTGCGTGACAGAGTGCCATTTCCAGGGGGATTTTCTCGGCAGCGCCCCGGTGGAGCAGCTGGAAGGGCTGCTGGAGGGCTGCCGGCTGGAGGAGGCTGCCCTGAGGAAGCGGCTGGAGCAGGTTCCGGTGGATGACTATATCCGGGGGATGGATGCCGGGCTGCTGACAGAGCTGCTGCTTGGCGGCATTGTACAGTGATTTTGTAGCAGGATAAAGTGTATAAATTTACTGAGAATATATAAATAAACAAACAATTAGCTATATTTAGACAAAATACACAATTAAATTTAAAAATTTTTGAAAATAGTATTGACAAAACAGCTTTCGATGAGCTATAATCAAACCATCAAAAGAAGAGGAACAAGAGCAAGGCTCACGAAGGAGCCGGGAGAAGGCAGAAGACCTTAACAGAATCTTTCCGAAACCGCTTATTTAAAATGAAGGAAATTCACAATTTTCGGAAAGCTGTCTTCAGAGGACAATGTTTCAAACAAATTCTTACGAGGAAAATTTTATCTCGCTTCACAATTGATCCGGCTGATGAGAAATTACCAATAGGGTCAGAGAAGACGGATAGAATCAGAGGTAAGGATGGAAGGTGGAACATAGAAGATGGCAGACCATCCAGAATGTTCGTGAATCAGAATTTTTAAAGACAGTGATGACGGAACAGGAGTTCAGGAGCTAAGCCAGCAGCCAATTTAAAATGATGAAAATTTAAAATACCGGGCGGATAGTTTTTACCACTTGTTCAAGGATATTCCGGTTCAGAAAATTTTGGATCGCGCGAGCCGCAGCGGAGATGTCAATCACCACAAGGACGTGCAGGTACAGAATCAGGAGCAGGAGTTTGAGAGGAAGAAGATAAGGCTGTCAAGCCAGACAGAGATGGTATTTTGAATCAGGATTTTTAAAGACCGCTAAGCAAGGCGAGGAGAGAACCCTGGAAAGCCACCAATTTAAAATGATGAAAATTCAGAAATTCAGGTGATATGCTTTTTGGAAATCTTGCCAAGGATATCCCATTTCAGAAAATTTTAAAGGAGACTGGAAGATTTGGTTCGACTGACCTGGAAGAGGTCAAAGAATTATTTCAAAGGTGGAATTTAGAATCGGGAAAAGGGGTTTGAGGTGGAGGAGGAAGAAGCAGTAAGCCAGCAAGAATATTCGTGAATCGAGAGTTTTAAAGACGGTGATGTTGAGGAGGAGGAAGTTGCTTCAGCAGTCCGTGACGAGAAAGCGGAGGAGAAGTTAAGAGGTGAGGGAGCCTTCCGGACACTCTGAGATCCCACAGGGGATCGGGTACCGATTCTGCAAGATATGAGGTGAGTCCCATGGACAGTCAAACAGAATTATTTCTCATCAGCTACTTCGGGATGTACGGAGTAATTGATGAGGTAGAGAAAGCCAATTCGTAATACGGAGAGACTTCAGGAGAATTGTAGGGAGCATAGCAGCGAGAGTGCTGCAGAGCTACACATTCATGAATTTGAAAGATAGTTGGGAAGTCCTTCTTCGTATTGATTAAGAAGAGGAACCATACAACTGAATATAGATGATGATGACAGGTAAAGGCACGAGGTAGATATTCTTCCAAATAGAAAAACTAAGTAAAGGAAGGTACGGACCACCGAAAACATAAGTTTATAAAATTGGAAGACTAAGCAAAGGAAGGTATAGACCACCAAGAACGTAAGTTGAACTGAGACTGAATTTTATGCCGTGGCAGGAGAGGCTGTCAGGCAAGCGAAGAAAAGGAAGTCGAAATAATTTAAGTAAAGGAAGGTATAGACCACCGGAAATATAAATTCAGCATAGAATATTTACCGGAGTGCTTAGCAAACAAGATGTCATGAATACAAATATTAGGGGAACACCGATGAGGCGTTCCCCTTTTTTCTTGCCTTTTCCCCAATTGTAAAATTTTGAAAATCTATAGTGTTTTTCCAGCAAACATAGTAGAATAGAGAAAAAGTATCCGAAGAAGAGGTGGAACGATGCAGATTTTGACGTTTGCCGGAATAGATATTGGCTCCTATGAAGTGGGAATGAAGATTTTTGAGCTCTCAGCCAAGAATGGAATGAAGGAGATTACTTATATCAGGCACAGGATCGAGCTGGGGAAGGACGCTTATAATACAGGGAAGATCAGCGCCCAGCGGATGAATGAGCTGTGCGGGGTGCTGGCAGGATTCGTGGATATTATGCGGGAGTACCAGGTGGACGCCTACAGGGCCTGTGTCACAAGCGCGATCCGGGAGGCCGACAATGGCCTCTTGGTGTTGGAGAATGTGCGCGTGAGGACGGGGATTGACGTGGAGGCCCTGAGCAACTCTGAGCAGCGGTTTCTGGGATACAAGTCCATCGCCTACCAGGGGAAGCAGTTTGAGGAGATGATCCGCAAGGGAACCGCGATCTTTGACGTGGGCGGGGGGAGTATCCAGCTGTCGCTGTTCGACAAGGATAAGCTGGTGACCACCCAGAATATCCGGATGGGGATCCTGCGTATCCGGGAGCGTATCGCTGCGATCGAGGACCGGCCGGAGCGCCAGGCTGAGCTGGTGGAGGAGCTGGTGGACAGTGAAATTGCCTCCTTCCGCAAGCTGTACCTGAAGGACCGGGATATCAAGAGCGTCATTTTTGTGGGGGACTACATCAACTATATCGTCAAGACATTCAGGAAGGACGGAAGCCTTGTGGTGGCCCGGGAGGAGCTCCTTGCGCAGCTGGAGGCGTACTCCCGGATGAAGCCCGAGGAGACGGCCAGAAAGCTTGGCATCCCTGCGGACAACGCCTCTCTGATTCTTCCGTCGATGATCATCTACAAGCGGCTGGTGGAGATGACCAACGCGGAGGTGATCTGGGCGCCGGGGCGGAACCTGAGCGACGGGCTGGCCTATGATTACGGGGAGAGGCATAAACTTATCAAGACCTCCCACAACTTTGAGAACGATATCCTGGCGGCGGCGAAGAACATCTCCAAGAGATATCTGTCGGACAAAGCCCACATCAACCAGGTGGATGGGCTGGGGCTGCAGATACTGGATGCGATCAGGAAGGTGAGCGGGCTGGGGCCGAGAGACCGGCTGCTGTTCAGCATCGCCGTGCAGCTGCACCAGTGCGGGAAGTATATCACCGTATCCAAGGCGGCGGAGTGCAACTATGATATTGTGATGGCCACGGAGATTATCGGGCTGTCCCACAAGGAGAGGAACCTGGTGGCCAATATTGTGCGCTATACAACGGAGGAATTTCCCACCTACGAGAAGCTGGCGGCCACGGAGGAGATCGAGGAGGACACCTATCTGCGCATCATGAAGCTGACCGCCGTATTCCGCGCGGCAAATGCGTTGGACCGCAGCCATAGGCAGAAGATCAAGAATATGAAGGCAGTGTTGAAGGATTACAAGCTGCAGCTGAATATCAGCGACAATGTGGATTTGACGCTGGAGAAGGACGCGCTGGACGACAAGGGGGATTTCTTTGAGTACGTGTTTGGGATACGCCCGGTCATCCGCCAGAAGAAGAAATTCTGAGGCGGGGCGGGAAATTTGGCTGTAGGAGCACAGGAGGCAAGGAGAAGATGGATTTTTTGAAACCGGAATATTACAGGAACAGGGAGCTGAGCTGGATTCAGTTCAATGAGCGGGTGCTAGGAGAGGCGAGGGATAAGACCCTGCTCTTGTTTGAGAGATTGAAGTTCCTGAGCATCACGGCGTCCAACCTGGATGAATTTTTCATGATCCGGGTAGCGTCCCTCAAGGATATGGTAAACGCGAACTATATGAAGCCGGACATTGCCGGCATGACGCCGTCTATGCAGCTGGAGGAGATCAGCGGCAAGGTGCATGAGCTTGTGGGGGTGCAGTACTCCACCCTGATCCGCTCCCTGATCCCGGCGCTTAAGCAGAACGGGCTGATTTTTGTCAGGGAGCACGAGGAGCTGGGGGAAGAGGACGCGGCGTATGTGGACCGCTATTTTGCGGAAAATGTGTATCCGGTGCTGACGCCTATGGCGGTGGATTCCTCCAGGCCCTTCCCGTTGGTGCGCAACAAGACGCTGAATATCGGGGCGCTGGTGAAGCGCAAGCCGGAGAAGGCGGTGGGAAAAGCGGAGGACAGCGGGAAGGAAGGGCAGAAGGATGAGGTGGAGTTTGCCACGGTGCAGGTTCCGTCCGTGCTGCCGAGAATTGTGGAGCTTCCGCCGAAGAGCGACGGGACGCGGCAGGTGATCCTGCTGGAGGAGATTATCGAGCGCAACATCGCGAAGCTGTTCCTCAACTACGATGTGATCTGTGCCCATCCCTACCGGGTGATGCGCAACGCGGATCTTACCATCGATGAGGACGAGGCGGCCGATCTCCTCAAGGAGATCCAGAAGCAGCTGAAGAAGCGGCAGTGGGGGGAGGTCATCCGCCTGGAGGTGGAGGACTCGATGGATAAGCAGCTGTTCAAAATACTCAAGAGGGAGTTCAATGTGAAGGAGAGTGAGATCTACCGGATCAACGGGCCGCTGGATTTGACCTTCCTCATGAAGCTCTACGGCCTGGAGGGCTTTGAACAGCTGAAAGCGCCGAAGCACGTGCCGGCCCCGGTTCCCCAGATGATGGGCGAGGGGAGCATTTTCCGGAAGATCCGGGGAGGGGATATTCTGCTGCACCATCCCTACCAGAGCTTCGACCCGGTGGTGGATTTTGTCCGGGAAGCTGCGAAGGATCCGCAGGTGCTGGCAATCAAGCAGACGCTGTACCGGGTGAGCGGCAACTCGCCGATCATCGCGGCCCTGGCGCAGGCGGCCGAGAACGGCAAGCAGGTCAGCGTCCTGGTGGAGCTGAAGGCCAGATTTGACGAGGAGAACAACATTGTGTGGGCGAAGATGCTGGAGAAGGCCGGGTGCCATGTCATTTACGGCCTGGTAGGGCTCAAGACCCACAGCAAGATCACCCTGGTGGTGCGCCGGGAGGAGGACGGCATACGCCGGTACGTCCACCTGGGCACGGGAAATTATAACGACGCCACGGCCAAGCAGTATACGGACTGCGGGCTTCTCACCTGTTCCCCGGCCATGGGGGAGGACGCCACGGCTGTGTTCAACATGCTGTCCGGCTATTCTGAGCCGCTCACCTGGAATAAGCTGGTGCTGGCGCCGATCTGGCTGCGGGACCGCTTCCTGGAGCTGATCCGCCGGGAGAGGGACAATGCCCGCGTTGGCAAACCGGCGAAGATTGTGGCAAAGATGAATTCCCTGTGCGACCAGGAGATCATCGCCGCCCTCTACGAGGCATCGGCGGCGGGAGTGGAGATCGACCTGATTATCCGCGGGATCTGCTGCCTGAAGGTGGGGATCCCTGGAGTCAGCGAGCATATCCGGGTGCGCTCGATTGTGGGCAATTTCCTGGAGCATGCGCGGATTTTCTATTTCCTGAACAATGGGCAGGAGGAGCTGTACATGGGGAGCGCGGACTGGATGCCCCGCAACCTGGATAAGCGGGTGGAAATCCTCTTCCCTGTGGAGGCCAAGGGGCCGAAGGAGGAGGGAAAACACATCCTGGAGATTCAGCTGGCGGATACGCTGAAGGCGCATGTGCTGCAGAAGGACGGCCTCTATGAGAAGGTGGACCGCAGGGGCAAGGAGCCTCTGTGCGCCCAGGAGTATTTTGCCGGGGAGGCCTGGGAGATGGCTGACGCGGCGCAGGAGGAGGAGACTCTCAACGACCGGGTGTTTGTGCCGGAGGAGCCGGTGGAAGAGTGACCGCCCCTTGGAAGCGGGATATGTCACGAAGAGTGACCGCCCCTTGGAAGCGGGATATGCCATGAAGAGCGGCTGTCCCTCAGAAGCGAGATATATCACAATGTATGAAAAAGGCCCGGGGTGCTTAGGCATCCCGGGTCAATAGATATTTCTCGATCACTTCCGCGAAGCCGCTGTGATTGTGGTCGGCGGCTGTGACAAAGTCTGCGGCCTCCTTGAGCCTGGGGAGGCTGTTGCTCATGGCAGCGCCGATGTGCGCGGCCTCCAGGAGGGACAGGTCGTTTTCCGAGTCGCCCACAGCCACCGTGTTCTCCGGCGGGATATTGAGGAAGAGGGCGAGGCGGCGCAGGGCGTCCCCTTTGGAGACGCCGGCCGGGATGACCTCCAGGTACTGGGGGTTGGAGAACAGGGAATCCACCTGGCCGGGGAACATTTCCAGCACGCGGCGGCGGAAGCCTTCCAGCTTCTCATGGTCGTTGAGATCGATGAGGAGAAGCTTGGGGATCTCCGTGGTGAGATAGGCGGGGATATCATCCACAATCTTGGTAGGCATGATGTTGCGCTGGGTGTACACTTCAAATTCCGGGGTCATGGCCTCGGAGATGACATAGCCGTCCTCGTACGCCTGGAAGTGGATATGGGCCTTGCGCGCCTCGGCGGCCACAGCACGCACGCAGGAGGGGGCGAGTGTCCGGCTGTAGATGGCCCTCTCCTGGCGGCAGTCGTAGATCAGGCCGCCGTTGAAGGTGATGACATACCCTCCTTTGCGGTCAAGGCCCAGCTGCCGGGCGAAGGGCAGCGTGCTGGACAGGGCGCGCCCGGTGGTCAGGACGACGATGTGGCCAGCGTCCAGGGCTGCATGGATGGCAGCCTGGTTCTCCGGGGACACCTGCTGATGGTCGTCCAGCAGCGTCCCATCCATATCGGTGAAAAGAGCCTTGACCGGGCAGGAGCGGTAGGCGTCCCGCTCCTTCTTGAGAAGCGCCTCCAGCGCCTCGTCGCTCTGGCTGATCCACACGTCCTCCTCCTCGTCGTTGAGCCCCAGATACTGGGCGAGGGTACACGTCTCGTCGCTGAAATTCCAGCGGCTTGTATAGCGGTCGATCTCCTCGAAGGGGATCTTGCCTTCAAAAAATTGTTCTTTAAATGTCATGGCGGCCTCCTGTTCTTTTGTGGGATCCTGGCAGCCGGGGAGGCGTGCCGGGATCGGTTGCTCCCCATAGTATAACAGATATTGGGGGGATTGACAAATGCGGGGAAATCCCCTATACTTTGGAAAGATACTTTGAATATCAAAATAAAAAGGATGGAAGGCCATGAGGGCAAGAATTATCGGTACGGGGAGCGCACATCCCCGCATGCACGTGACAAACACGGAGCTGGCAGAGTTCCTGGACACCTCCGACGAGTGGATCTCCACGAGGACCGGCATCTGCTCCAGATACATCTCCACGGGGGAGACGAACACCCAGCTCTGTGTGGAGGCGGCAAAAAAGGCGCTGGAAAGCGCGCAGATGGAGGCGGAAGAGCTGGAGCTCATCATTGTAGCTACGGTGTCACCGGACAATTATTTTCCCAACACGGGATGCCAGGTGCAGGGGCTCCTGGGGGCGAAGCGGGCGGCTGCCTTTGAGATCAACGCGGCCTGCTCGGGTTTCCTGTTCGCCCTGAATATGGCGCAGGCCTATATCCAGGCTGGCGTCTACAGCAATGCGCTGGTGATCGGCGCGGAGATTCTGTCCAAGATGATGGACTGGAAGGACAGGAGCACATGCGTGCTGTTCGGGGACGGGGCAGGAGCTGCGGTGGTGCGGGCGGAGGAGAGGGGAATGCTCTGTTTTGCCCAGCACTCGGACGGGGCGAAGGGGTCGGTGCTCTCCTGCCGGAACCGGATGATCAGTAACCATTATGTGAACCAGGAGTACCAGGCCGCAGGGGAACCGGCGGACCACACCCACATGGAGGGGCAGGAGGTGTTCCGCTTTGCCGTGCGCCGTGTGCCGGAGGTGATCGGGGAGCTCCTGGCGCAGGCACAGATGGATAAGGACGAGGTAGACTGGTATGTGCTCCACCAGGCAAATGAGCGAATCCTGCAGGCAGTGTCCAGGCGTCTGGGCATCCCGATGGAGAAATTCCCGATGAACCTGATGGAGTATGGGAACACCTCCGCAGCCAGCGTGCCGATCCTCCTGGATGAGGCGAACCGCCGCGGGCTGCTGCAAAGGGGACAGAAGGTGATTCTCTCTGGCTTCGGCGCCGGACTGACATGGGCGGGAGCGCTGCTGGAATGGTGACGCCCTGACAGGGGTATAAAATGGCCTTGCTTTCGGAAGACTAAGAAAAAAACGAAGGCGAGGTTTTTTTATGTCACAGAACCAGGAGGGGCAGAGGCCGATCGGTGCGTCTCTGGAGGAAAATAAGGAGATCTGCGAACAGCTGCTGGGAATTTCCAAGAGCTTTGACCTGATCTGCCGCGATATGGAGATCGGGGGGAAGAAGAGCTGCTTTTATTTTGTGGACGGCTTTGTCAAGGACGAGGCGATGCTGAAAATTATGGATTCCCTGTACGGGATACAGGAGAAGGACATGCCGCCGGATATCGGGGGGCTTATGACGGGCAAGCTGCCCTATGTGGAGGTGGACATCCTCACACAGTGGGAGGACATGAAGCGGAATCTCTTTTCGGGGGTGCTCTGCCTGTTTGTGGACGGGTATGAGGGCTGCCTGGCTGTGGACTGCCGCACCTATCCGGCCAGGGGCGTGGAGGAGCCCCAGAAGGACAAGGTGCTCCGGGGTTCCCGGGACGGGTTTGTGGAGACGGTCGTCTTCAACACGGCGTTGATCCGCAGGCGGATCCGGGACACCAACCTGCGGATGGAGATGCTGAACGTGGGGCGCGCGTCCAAGACCGATGTGGTGATGTGCTATATGGAGGGGCGGGCCAATGCCCAGCTGGTGGACAACATACGGGACCGCATCTGCAACATTGAGGTGGACGCCCTGACCATGAACCAGGAGAGCCTGGCGGAGTGCCTCTACCGGCGGAAATGGTATAACCCCTTCCCGAAATTCAAGTATACGGAGAGGCCGGACACGGCCTCGGCCTGCATCCTGGAGGGCAACATTGTCCTTCTGGTGGACACCTCCCCCTCGGCGATGGTCATACCCACGTCAATTTTCGACATTATCGAGGAGGCGGACGACTATTATTTCCCGCCGATCACCGGCACCTATTTGCGGGGGGCGCGTTTTTTTATTGCCTTTATCACCCTGTTCATGACGCCGCTCTTTCTCCTGCTGATGCAGAATCCCCAGTGGATACCGGAATGGCTGGCGTTTATCCAGATCCAGGAGACTGTCAACGTCCCCCTGATTTTTCAGTTCCTGATACTGGAGATCGCCGTGGACGGCCTGAAGCTGGCGGCCCTGAACACCCCGTCCATGCTGACCACACCCCTGAGTATCATCGCGGCGCTTGTGCTGGGGGAATTCTCGGTTAATTCCGGCTGGTTCAACAGTGAGGTCATGCTGTACATGGCCTTCGTCGCCCTGGCAAACTATACGCAGGCCAGCCTGGAGCTGGGCTATGCCCTCAAGTTCATGAGGGTCATCCTCCTGGTGGGGACTTCGCTCTTCAACCTCTGGGGATTTATCGGGGGCACGGTGCTGGTGACCCTTGCCGTCTGCATGAACAAGACGGTGGCAGGCTACAGCTATATCTATCCGCTGATCCCGTTTAAGCCGAAGGAATGCCTGCGCCGCTTTTTCCGCGTCCGCACGCCCCACACCTACAAGGACGAGGGGAGGGGCGAAGGGGGCAGCGGCTCGTGACGGACGGCCCCAGGGAGGGAAACATTTCGCAGCCTCGGGGAAAAGGGCAGGGGAAAACTCCGTACTCTCGGAGAAAAGGACAGGGGAAAACTTCGTGCTCTCGGGGAAAAGGGCAGGGAAAAACTCCACGTTTTCGGGGAAAATTCGCAAGGGAAACATTGCCTGTTTTGCGGGAAAATGATATAATCGAAAAAAACAGGAAAGGGAGTACCTGATTATGAGGGATTTTGTGTTGATGACAGATAATATGGCGGATCTGCCGGACAGTTATCTGAAGGAAAATGAAGTGGAGGAAATGTCTCTTTCATATATGCTGGATGGAATTACCTACTCGAAGGAGAATTCCCTTCCGTACCCGGAATTCTACGACAAGATGCGCAAGGGTTCTATGCCCACCACTTCCCAGGTGAATCCGGAGGAGGCGAAGGAGAAATTCCTGGAGGTGCTGGAGAAAGGGCATGACATTGTGCACATCGCGTTTTCTTCTGGTTTGAGCGGGAGCTGCAACAGCACGCGGATCGCGGCGGCGGAGATTATGGAGGAGCACCCGGAGTACAAGGTGTGTGTGGTGGATTCCCTGTGCGCTTCCCTGGGGCAGGGGCTGCTGGTGCACAAAGCAGTGCAGCTCAAGAAGCAGGGCAAGGGCATGGAGGAGATTGTGGACTGGCTGGAGAATAATAAGCTGCACCTGTGCCATGTCTTCACGGTGGACGACCTGAACCACCTCTACCGCGGCGGACGGGTGTCCAGGACTGCGGCTTTCCTTGGCACGCTGGCCAACATCAAGCCGATGCTCCATGTGGACAACGAAGGACGCCTGATCCCCCTGTCCAAGGTGAGAGGGAGGAAAAAGTCGATCAACACGCTGGTGAGTATGATGGAGGAGCGGATCGGCTCTTACCGGGAGGAGAACGACGAGATCTTTATCAGCCACGGGGACTGCCTGGAGGATGCGGAATATCTGAAGAAGCTGATCGAAGAGAAATTCGGCATCCAGAGCTTCCTGATCGATTATGTGGGACCCACCATCGGGGCGCATTCGGGCCCGGGAACCCTGGCGCTGTTTTTCATGGGCGAGAAGCGGTAATGAGATGAAAAAGAGGCTTTTGTTTATCGGCGACAGCATCACAGACTGCGACCATTTGTGGGATTTCCAGGAGGAGGCCCTGGGAAATGGCTATGTCCGTATGATCGCAGAGTATATGGAGAAGATCAGCGGTAACTACGAGGTGATCAACTGCGGCTTTAACGGCTTCACCTCCGGGGATCTGCTCCATTACTGGCAGCGCAACGGTAAGGCGCTCAGGCCGGATGTGGTGACCGTCCTGGTGGGCGTGAATGATATCGCGGAGTATTTTGATATGGATTACCGGGGAGGGCTGTGGAGATTCTCCAACAACTACGAGCGCCTGCTGGAGAGCATTGTGGCCGAGACAGGAGCCAGGCTGGTGCTGATGGAACCCTTCGTGTTCACCAGGCCGGAATACTTGAAGGAGTGGCATGTCTACATCCGGGAGGAGATCCGCATGATCCAGGGGATGGCCAGGAAGTACCGCACCGGCTATGTGCCGCTCTACGACGGCATGATGAAGGCGCGGGCGGCTTTCGGGGAGGATGCGCTGACCGTGGACGGGATGCATCTGACGGAGAAGGGCAACGAGATCCTGGCGGCCCTGTGGACGCAGAGCACGGTGGAGAAGACGGAGGATGGCTGCCGCGTGTGCGGCGTGTGACAGAGACATGAATGATAGGAGGATATCCCTTGGCCATAAGGCCTGCGGGGTACCCTCCTTCTTTTTTGTACGGCAGGCCGGCAAGTGCCGGCGGTTCTTGCACAGGCTGGCAAGTGCCGGGCTGCGGACGGCCGCGCTTGCATAGGCAGGCATATGCCGGGCAGCGGGCGGCCTAACTCCTGCTATTTGCAGGAGTTGGGCTTTGCACAGTCGAAGCTGGGGTTGAAGGCGTAGAAGTTTTTCGCGTCCAGGCTGTCCTGGAGCATGCGCAGGGCTTCACCGAAACGCTGGAAGTGGACGATTTCACGCTCCCGCAGGAAGCGGATGGGATCGCAGACCTCCGGATCCTTCACAAGCCGCAGGATATTGTCGTAGGTGCTCCGGGCCTTCTGCTCCGCAGCCAGATCCTCTGTGAGGTCTGTGATGGGATCGCCCTTGGACTGGAATTCGCAGGCGTTGAACGGGATGCCGCCTGCGGCCTGGGGCCAGACGCCGGTTGTATGGTCGACATAATATTTTTCAAAGCCGGAGGCCATGACCTCCTCGGGAGTGATGCCCTTGGTGAGCTGGTAGACGATGGCGCCGATCATCTCCAGGTGGGCCAGCTCCTCTGTGCCGATATCGTTCAGAAGCCCGGCAATTTTCTTGTCCGGCATGGAATACTTCTGGGAGAGATAGCGCATGGAGGCCGCCAGCTCCCCGTCCGGCCCGCCGAACTGGCTGATGATCACCTGGGCGATCTGCGGGTTGGTCTTCGTGATGTTTACCGGGTACTGCAGGCGTTTTTCATAGTTCCACATATCAGCATCCTCCTTCCCACGGGAGAGGGCCTGCGCCCCAATCCCACTGTTGACGGCTGTTCTGGGAGGCGTCTCTTGTCAGGGGGTAGAAGGCTTCTGCGAAGTCCTCCATGGCCTGCCGGCGAAGGCCGGAATAGTTGGCAAAGTAGGCGAGAGCCTCCTGGTCCTGCGGATGGGTGTCCAGATAGAGGGCGGCGTCGTCCGCCGCAAAGCTTACCATATTGATCCAGTGCAGCAGGGCTGCCTTCGATTTGTAGCGGCTGTTCGCAGTCATAGGCGGCACCCCTTTCTGCCCAGGAAGGGCTTGTTGAGCTCCGGAAAGATGGTCCCGCACTGCAGGGCCTTATCCGGCTCGTACGTATCGGAAAAATGCTGCCACGGCACATAGGCCATGGCGACAGGATAGTCGGGGGCCGGTATCGTCCGAGACGGTGCCGGATGATAATAATTTTGCATAATCGGATCCTTTCCATCATAAAAGTCAGATGATTCGATATTATATTATGTTAAGCAGTTGAAAATGTGCTATAATGGGTGCAGAGATGCCGGGGCATCCTGGGCGGCAACTGGAAGAAAGGCGGAGGACAGCATGGCAGAGTGGATGAGGCGCCTGCGGGAGGGCAGCAGGAATATGGCGGGACAGCTGGGCGCGCAGCTGCTGTGCTGGATGGCGGCGCTGATTGTGCTGGAGAGGGCTGGGAGCCTGGCGGCGGAGCGCATCCTGTCCGGTATGGGCTACAGTTACCTGACAGCGGAGAATTTTGCCGTGTTCCTGTCCAATCCGCTGACGGCGGCCCTGCTCCTGGGAGGAGGGGTTTTCCTGCTTGGCGTCCTGGAGCTGGACGCATTGATGCATGTGCAGTCGGTGCTCTATGGCAGGGCAGGGATGAAACGAGGGGCTCTGGAGACTGTGGAGGACGGCATAGACCGCTGGAAGGAGCTCTGGCGCAGGGGAGGGGCTGTGTGGCTTGCGCCGGCCGGGCTCTTCGGCATAGCCGCCGGAGGAGGCGCGGCTGTGGGCGCTGTGCGGAATATGAAACTCCTGCGGTATGCGTTCCAGCGGGCGTGGAACGCCGGAGGCGGGCCGTGGATGGGTGTTTTGGCGTTGGCCCTGGCGGTGTTGTCGCTGTTTTCTGTCTTCGTGTTCCCAGCAGCCCTGTGCGAGAAGAAACGTGCCGGGGAGGCTTTCCGGGAAAGCTTCCGGATGGTGGGCGGGAACCTGCCCCGTGTGGCGGGGAGCCTGGCGCTGTGCTGGGTGCTGGTCTTGACGGCCTGCCTGTTACTGTATTATCTGGCCATGGGGGCGGCAGCGGCGGCGGTGTGGCTGCTGCGCCCGGCGGAGGCTGTGCTGCCCACGCTCTATCTGTTGGACGGCTATGTCCAGGCCGCAGGTTTCCTGGCGGCAGGCATTGTGGGGGCTGCGGTTCACACCCGCGCCGTCATGGCTATGTATGCGCGGTATCGCCCGGAGGCAATGGCTGGGAGAAGGCGGAAGGCGTCAAGGGCCAGGCGGCGCGGGCGGGCAGCCTGGATCATGGCATTCCTATTTGTACTGGAGGCGGCCTACCTGTATCAGGCGGCATTCCATGCGACCCAGATCGCGGAGGATCTCTGGGGAGGTACCTATGTCACCGCCCACCGGGGAGGAGCTGCCGCAGCTCCGGAGAATACGCTGGCTGCCCTGGAGAGCGCGATAGACAACGCCTCAGATTACGCGGAGATTGATGTGCAGGAGACGAAGGACGGCGTGCTGATCCTGCTGCACGACAGCGATTTTTCCCGCACAACCGGATGGCGGGGAAAGGTGTGGGAGACAGATTACAGACAGGTGTGCGCCTTGGATGCGGGCAGCAGCTTCAGCGATGATTTCGCCGGAGAACCGGTTCCCACGCTGGAGGAGGCGCTGGAGCTGTGCCAGGGGCGGCTGGATTTGAATATTGAGCTGAAGAGCAACGGGCACAACGAAGGGATTGCGGAGAAGACCGTCGCCTTGATAGAGACGAAGGGCATGGAGGGGCAGTGCGTGATCACCTCCATGGATTACCAGTTCCTCAGGGAGGTCAAGGAGCTGAACGGAGATATCCGGACAGGCTACATTGTGACCATGGCGTATGGCCAAGTGGGAGCGCTGGAGTACGCGGATTTCCTGAGCGCCAGCAGGGACTGCGTCACGGAAGGCTTCGTGCGCCGTGCCCACAGAAGCGGCAAGGAGGTGCATGTCTGGACGGTCAATTCCCGGCGGGATATGCGCCGGATGATCGCGGCGGGTGCGGACAACCTGATTACGGACCGGCCGGGGGTAGCCCGGGAGGTGCTGGAGGAGGACGGGAGCAGCCTGGGATTCATGGAATTGTTCGCAGCCTTGTGGGGATAAGAGTTCGCTTGGTGTTCGCGCAGGACGCTTGGATGGCGCGCAGACGCTGTCCGGGACTCAGAAAATTTTAAGAATTGATCGACAAATTTTAGGTTTATCTATCCTCCCGGACATGCTATAATGACCGGGAGGGCAGGCCGCAGGAAGGGAAAAAGCGAGCGGCCTGTGCGGGATGGACTTGCTGTGCAGAAAGGGGGGTGAGTATGGCATTCAGACGGGGAAGACGTGCGAAGAGAAAGAGCGCGGCCAGACGCCGGGCGCTGGCAGAACGCCGGGCGCGCCGCAGGAGGCGCGCGGAAGAGGCGGCGGCCTATGAGCCGTCCAGGCGCTACGGGACAGACGGCGGCTATGACCAGCTGTCCAGGCGCTACGGAGCGGCCAGCAGCTATGTGCAGCCAGCCGGGCGTTACGGGGCGGCCAGCAGCTATGCGCAGCCAGCCGGGCGTTATGGGGCGGACGGCGGCTACAGCCAGGCGGCGTACAGGAGCCGCTATGGGCGGGACGCCCAGGAACGGTATGAAGAGCGGTACGAGGACGCTTATCCGCCCAGGAGGAGACGGCGCAGCGCCAGGCCCCGCAGGATGTTCCGCTTTTCCCTGAGCTGGAAGCGGGTGGGCGAGGGATACTGCGATTACAACCTGCTGATGGTGGTGATTTTCCTTCTGTGCTTCGGCCTGATTATGCTGTACAGCACCACCTATTATCTGAGCCAGCTGGAGTACGAGGGGGACAGCTTCCATTACTTGAAGAGGCAGGGGCTGATCAGCCTTGGCGGGCTGGCCGGCATGTATGTGGTGTCGAAGATCCCCTACCAGCTCTGGAAGAAGCTGGCATGGCTCGGGTACTGTGCGGCGGCTGTGTCGGTGATCCTTCTGCTGACCCCTCTG
This sequence comes from uncultured Lachnospiraceae bacterium, assembly GCA_944381745.1. Taxonomy (GTDB): domain Bacteria; phylum Bacillota; class Clostridia; order Lachnospirales; family Lachnospiraceae; genus JAGTTR01. The sequence continues at coordinate 47,746 of CALWMI010000038.1, forward strand.
GGGCGGGAGAGCAACGGGGCGACGCGGTGGCTCGGGGTGACGGAGGCGATCTCCTTCCAGCCGGCCGAGCTGTGCAAGCTGGCGCTGATTGTCTTCATCCCCTATGTGGTGACCCAGGTGGGGAGGAATGTCCGCACGCTCAAGTGTTCCCTGCTGCTCCTGACCTTGGGAGGGTTCCTCAGCGGACTCATCCTGGTGATTTCCAGGAACCTAAGCTCAGCGCTGATCCTGCTGGGCATTACCGTGGTGATCCTGTATATTGTCCATCCCAAGACTTGGCCGTTCCTAGCCGTGGGGGGCGCGGGGCTGGCCAGCGTGTGGGCGTTCATCCATTTTGTCGTCCGGAATATGGACACGAGCACCAATTACCGGCTGCGCCGGATCATTGGCTGGCTGAACCCGGAGGAGTACGCCTCCGACCTGACCTACCAGACGATGCAGGCGCTGTACGCCATCGGCAGCGGCGGGCTGTTCGGCAAGGGGCTGGGGAACAGCGCCCAGAAGATGATTCTGCCGGAGGCCCAGAACGACATGATTTTCTCGATTATCTGCGAGGAGCTGGGGATTTTCGGCGTGGCCATCGTCCTGTTCCTGTTTGCGATCTTGCTCTACCGATTGATGTTTATTGCCAGAAACGCGGCAGACCTGTACGGTTCCCTGGTGGCCACTGGGATTTTCGCCCACATCGCGATCCAGGTGATCCTGAATATCGCGGTGGTGACCAACGTGATCCCCAACACGGGAATCACCCTCCCCTTCATCAGCTACGGGGGAACCTCCATTGTTTTCCTGATGGCGGAGATGGGGCTGGCGCTGAACATATCCCGGTCAATCAAATGGAAGAAAGATTAAACCGTGTATCCCATGGGGCAGTGTCCCGGGATGGACGGTTTTTTTCTGTCTGCCGCCCTGCGGGCGCTATTGACAATTAATCGCAATTAACCTATCATAATTCTGTAAATGAGGAAAATTATCGATAGAGAGCAGCGCTGGCTGAGAGAGACAGCAGAATTGGGAGAGACAGAAGAATTGGGAGAGACAGAAGAATTGAGAGAGACAGAAGAATTGAGAGAGACAGAAGAATGGAGAAGAGACATGACGATCTGTGACGGCAGGATCAACGAGACGTACGAGGTGGAGCGCCTGGATATCAGGGAGGAGATTCTCCGGCGCCTGGAGGCGCTGGGCATCAACGAGGGGACGAAGGTGACCGTCCTGAACCGGAAGAGGAACGGCGCGTGTATCATCAAGGTGAGAGGGACAAGATGGGCGGTGGGCAGGAAGATTGCCTCCGGAATTCTTGTGCGGGTGCCCGCCGATGAATAGAGAGATGAAGAGAGAGCTGACGGTGGCGTTCGTGGGCAATCCCAACTGCGGGAAGACGACACTGTTCAACGCCTTTACCGGAGCGAACCTGAAGGTGGCCAACTGGCCGGGGGTGACAGTGGAGAAGAAGGAGGGGGAGGCCAATTACAAAGGGCACCGGATCCGTCTGATCGACCTGCCGGGCACCTACAGCCTGACCTCCTACTCCATTGAGGAGCGGGTGTCCCGGAAGTGCATCATGGAGGAGGAGGCCGACGTGATCATCAACGTGGTGGACGCCTCCTCCCTGGAGAGGAACCTGTACCTGACCCTGCAGCTTTTGGAGATGGGCAAGCCGGTGGTGATGGCCCTGAACATGATGGATATCGTGGAGGAGAGGGGCATGGAGATCGACCTGCACCGCCTGCCGGAGATGCTGGGCCATATCCCGGTGATCCCGGTGTCCGCCAGGAAGCGCGCGGGGCTGGACGTGCTGATGCACGCGGCAGTGCATCATTACAGCGAGGGAGCCGCGCCCTTCCATATCGACTATGGGGAGAAGCTGGAGGAGGATATCTGCGGTGTGCAAAAGCTTCTGGAGAAGGAGTATCCAGAGCTTGTCAACCCGCGCTGGCATGCCTTGAAGATCCTGGAGAACGACGGGGAGGTGCGGGAGCATTACCCTCTGCCGGACAAGGAGCGGGAGAAGAACCTGGAGATCCAGATTATCAATAAGAAATACGCCTATATTGAAGAGATTGTGGAGGAGTGCCTGTTCTACAAGAGCGAGAAGGCAGCTTCCACAGACCGGATTGACCGGCTGCTCACCCACCCGGTATGGGGAGTCCCGGTGTTCCTGTGCATCATGGCGGTGGTGTTCTTCCTCACCTTTACAGTGGGAGATGCCCTGAAAGGCGTCTTCGAGCAGGTGCTGGACATGGCGTCCTCCGGCGTGCGCATGTTCCTGACGGATATGGACGCCTCGGAGTGGCTGGTGTCCCTGGTGGTGGATGGCATTATCGCGGGCGTCGGGGGGATTCTCACCTTCCTGCCCAACATTTTCATCCTGTTCCTGGCGCTGGCCTTGCTGGAGGACAGCGGCTACATGGCCAGGGTGGCCTATGTGATGGATGGGATTATGGGCAAGGCAGGGCTGTCCGGCAAGGCTTTCCTGCCTATGGTGCTGGGTTTTGGCTGCACCGTGCCGGCGATTATGGCCACAAGGACGCTGGAGAGCCAGAGAGACCGGCTCAAGACAATTCTGGTGACGCCCTTCATGTCGTGTTCCGCCAGGCTGCCGGTCTATGTGCTGTTTTCCGAGATCTTTTTCCCGGAGTATGCGGCGCTGACCGCCTTTTCCATGTATGTGATCGGGCTTGCCGCAGCGATTGCCGTCGCCCTTATCTTCAATAAGGCAGACCGCAAAGGCTCCGACAACACGCTCCTGATCGAGCTGCCGGAGTACAAGGTTCCCAACGCCTACACAATCTGGATCTATGTGTGGGAGAAGGTGAAGGATTATCTTACGAAGGCGGGTACGACGATTTTTGTGGCCTCCATTTTTATCTGGTTCCTGCTGAACTATGGGCCGGCCGGCATGGTGACGGACGTATCCCAGAGCTTCGGGGCAGCGGTGGGCCACTGGCTGGAGCCGGTGCTCTCCCTGGCTGGGCTGGGGCATTGGCAGATTGCGGTGTCCCTGCTGTCCGGCATCTCCGCCAAGGAAGTGGTGGTGTCCAGCCTGTGCGTCATGTTTGGGATCGGCAATGCCAACTCGGCGGCAGGGATGTCCGCCCTTCACGCCAACCTGGGGGCGCTGGGCTTCGGCGCGCTGAACGCCTATGCGATGATGGTGTTCTGCCTGCTGTACACGCCGTGTGTGGCCACGATTGCCACCATCCGCAAGGAGACCAACTCCATGAAGTGGACGCTGGGGATGGTGGCGTTCCAGCTGGTGTTCGCGTGGGCGGCGGCGGTGCTGGTCTTCCAGGTGGGAGGCCTGTTCTGACGGCGCAGAGAGATGACAGTGACTTCATAAGGACAGATGCATACCCTAGAAGAGGGGTGATGTTCTTATGAAGTCCTTTTTTTATGTGGGCGCGGGCCTGATGTTCCCGTTCCTGATGACAGCGGCGGGAGCGCTGGTGGTATTTTTCATAAAGATAAGGGAAGACGGGAGACTTTGGCGCCTGTTCCTGGGATTTGCCGCCGGGATTATGATGGCCGCCTCCATCTGGTCCCTCCTCCTGCCCTCCATCGATGCGGCGGGAAGCGGGAGGCTGCCCGCGTGGTTCCCGGCTGCCGGGGGCGTGGTGCTGGGCGGGGCATTCCTGCAGGGCGTGGACTGGCTGATGGCTTACACAGGTATTTTGGGCAGCGCCAAGACAGAGAGGCAGAAGGATGCTCTGCTGATACTGGCGGTGACCGTCCACAATATCCCGGAGGGGATGGCAGTGGGCCTGGCCTTTGCCATGTATATGCAGGCGGCAGGGGATGCCTCGCTGCTGGCGGCAGCCGCTGCCCTCTCCATGGGCATCGGCATCCAGAATTTCCCGGAGGGGGCGGCGGTGGCGCTTCCCCTCTATCAGGAAAGACAGGGACGGGGCAGAGCCTTCCTGTGGGGCGCGGCGTCCGGGGCGGTGGAGCCTGCCGCCGGCCTGTTGGCCTTCGCCTTTGCCGGGGCGGTGCGCACGGTGCAGCCCTGGATGTTGGCTTTCGCGGCGGGGGCGATGCTGTACGTGGTCGTCCAGGAGCTGATCCCCCGGGCGGCGAAGGAGGGGCAGGGGATGGGAACTGCCGGTTTCCTGGCCGGTTTCCTGCTGATGATGGTGCTGGACGTGGCGCTGGGATAGGCACTGGGATAGGACTGGACTTGACGCAGGCCGCCGAAAGCGCCCAGGGGGCTGCCGGGAGGCCCTCCCTGGGCCACACCTGGGATTTAAGCCCCTGGCGGCGCCTGGAAAATCCCGATGGCGGGAGGCGCTGCCGTGAAGCACAGGAAGGCGGCGAGCCAGAGAGCCAGCAGCAGGTAAGCTGCTGGGGCAGGGAGAGCCCGCTGCCTCTTCACCAAGGAGAAGGAGAGGAAGAAGGCGGCACAGGTGCTCACCACGAAGAGGAGAATGTCCAGGAAGGGGACGTGGCGGCCCAGGATCCCGGAGTAGGTGTAGAAAATCGCCGGGATGAGGAGAAGGCCTGCGGTGAGTCCAGCCGCCCGGGCGGCAAACAGGCCGGGATATTTCCCGCGCAGGATGTAGGCCTCCGCCGCCATATAGAGCGCCATGGGAAAATAGAGCAGCTTCATGTGCTCCCAGGTGGATTCGTTGACTGGCGCAAAATAGGCGAGAACCGGGTTTTGCCCGGAAGCGTCATAGGCAAAATGCCAGGCGCTGCCGGCCAGGCTGACAAAGAGGATGCCGGCCAGGGTGGAGCGCAGGAGAGGCTTGTAGCTGCCTTCGGCTGCGAGCCTGCGCAGAAAATGGACATCCGGTGTGGAAGAATCGTACATGGAGAGCCTCCTTTTCGCGTGTTCGTGTTTTGCCGCGCCGCCTGCAGGGCCGGACGGCGGGGCGTCTGCTATATAGTATCCCCGGATTTGGAAAAAAATGATTGACAGACGGATATTTTATGTATATACTTTGAATATCAAAATATTTGTAATTCAAAACACAAGGAGATCAAGATGTTAGAGAGAGTGAGAGAGATTATTGCGGAGCAGCTGAATGTGGATGCCAAGGGTATCACGGAGGAGACGTCCTTCAAGGAGGATCTGGGGGCGGACTCCCTCGATTTGTTTGAGATCGTCATGGCCTTCGAGGACGAGTACAATGTGGAGATCCCTTCGGAGGAGCTGGAGGGGCTTGCCACAGTGGGGGACGTCCTGAATTACCTGAAGGAAAAGGGCGTAGAGTAAATAGTGCGGGAAGAGAAGGAGGCGTCGCCGGTGAAGACGAGAATCACAGAGCTGTTGGGAATCCAATATCCGATTATCCAGGGAGGGATGGCCTGGGTGGCTGACCATCATCTGGCGGCAGCCGTGTCTGAGGCTGGAGGCTTCGGCATCCTGGGCGCGGCCAATGCGCCGGCGGAGGTGGTCCGGGAGGAGATCCGCCAGGTGCGGGAGATGACGGATAAGCCCTTCGGCGTCAACATCATGCTCTTAAGCCCCCATGCCGCCGAGGTGGCGCAGATGGCCGCCGAGGAGAAGGTGAGCGCGGTGACCACTGGGGCGGGGAGCCCGGAGAAATACTTAAAGCTCTGGCAGGATGCCGGAGTCCGGGTGATCCCGGTGGTGGCCTCGGTGGCCCTGGCCCGGCGCATGGAGCGCTGCCATGTGGACGCTGTGGTGGCGGAGGGCATGGAGTCCGGCGGCCATATCGGAAGCCAGACGACAATGACCCTGGTGCCCCAGGTGGTGGACGCCGTGCAGATTCCGGTGATCGCGGCCGGAGGAATCGCGGACGGACGGGGATTTGCGGCGGCCCGGATGCTGGGTGCAGAGGGCGTGCAGATGGGGACGGTGTTCGCAGCCTCCCGGGAGGCTGCCGTCCATGAGAACTACAAGCAGCGGATTCTGAAGGCGAAGGATATCGACTCGGAGGTGACCGGAATGAGCCTGGGGCACCCGATCCGCTCCCTGCGCAACCGGATGACCAGAGAGTATCTGCGCATGGAGAAGGAGGGAGCCACCTTTGAGGAGCTGGAAAGCATGACCGTGGGCACGCTCCGCAAGGCAGTGGTGGAAGGCGATGTGATGGACGGCACGGTGATGGCCGGGCAGATCGCCGGTATGATCAAGGAAGAGAAGAGCTGCCGGGATATCATTGAAGGGATCATGCGGCAGGCGGAGGAACTGATGGGAAGGGCTGTCTAGGGGACAGCCGGGACAATACAGGAGATTGGATAGGGAGAGGGTGCCGCAGCGGGCAGCCTCTCCCTATATGGAGGGCTTTCCCGGCAGCCGGACGGACGTCTGGCAAAGGGAGGGCGGATAGGAGCAGATATGGGAAAGATTGCATTTGTTTTCCCGGGCCAGGGGGCCCAGTACCTGGGGATGGGAAAAGATTTCTATGAGAGGGAAGCGGTGTGCCGGGAGGTGTTCCAGGAGGCGTCGGAGGCAGCTGGACTGGATGTGGCAAAGCTGTGCTTTGAGCAGGAGGAGAAACTCCACCAGACCGAGTACACCCAGATTGCCATGCTGGCGGTGGAGGCTGCTATCCTGGCCGCGGCGCAGGCGCGCGGGCTGCAGGCGGATGTGACAGCGGGCCTTAGCCTGGGAGAATACGGAGCCTTGATCGCCAGCGGGGCGATGAAGCCCCGGGATGCCTTCCGGGCGGTGAGAAGGAGGGGCATCCTGATGCAGGAGGCCGTGCCGGAGGGAGGAGCGATGGCCGCCGTCCTGGGACTGGACGGGGAGACAGCGGCCCGTGTCTGTGAGGAGACGGCGGGAGCCGTGTCGGTGGCCAACTATAACTGCCCGGGGCAGATTGTCATCACCGGGGAGCAGCAGGCGGTGGAGAGAGCGTGTGAAGGGATGCGGGAAGCTGGCGCGAAGCGCACGGTGCCGCTGAAGGTGAGCGGGCCTTTTCACTCCCCTCTGTTAGAAAAGGCTGGCCAGGAGCTGGGCCAGGTGCTGGCACAGATGGAGTTCGGCCCGATGAAGATTCCGTACCTGACCAATGTGACGGCGGACTATGTGAGGGATCCTGCGGACATCCCGGGGCTGCTTATGCGCCAGGTGGCTTCGCCGGTGCTGTGGCAGCCAAGCGTGGAGCGGATGATTGCGGACGGGACGGATATCTTTGTGGAGATGGGGCCGGGCCGGACGCTGACAGGTTTCCTGCGCAAGATCAGCCGGGAAGCGAAGGGGTATTCGGTGGAAAAATGGGAAGATCTGGAGAAGGCGGCGGCAGCCGCCGGAAAGGAGCGGCCATGAGGAGATTGCTGGAGGGGAGGACAGCCCTGGTGACAGGAGCCTCCAGAGGGATTGGCCGGGCAGTGGCGGAAGCCTTCGCCCGGGAGGGAGCCCTGGTGGCGGTGAATTACTGCGGTTCCCTGGGGAAGGCCCAGGAGACAAAGGAGCGGATTGAAGAGCTGGGAGGCCGGGCATGGCTCTTCCAGTGCGATGTGGGGAAGGCCCAGGAGGCAGAGCAGATGGTCAAAGCGGTCATCGCAGAGCTGGGCAGGCTGGATATCCTGGTGAACAACGCGGGGGTTACCAGGGATAACCTGATCCTGCGCATGAAGGAAGAGGAGTACGACCAGGTGATGGACACCAACCTGAAGGGGGCTTTCCTGACCATCCGCGCGGCAGTCAGGCAGATGGTGAAGCAGAGATACGGCAGGATCATCAACCTGTCCTCCGTGTCCGGCCGCCTGGGAAATGCGGGGCAGAGCAACTACAGCGCCTCCAAGGCGGGCGTGATTGGCCTTACAAAGGCGGCGGCCAGGGAGCTGGCCAGCCGGGGGATAACGGTAAACGCCATCGCCCCGGGCTATATCGCCACGGACATGACGGCGGTGCTGCCGGAGAAGACGAGGGAGGCGATCACAGCCCAGATCCCGCTGGGGAGAGTGGGAATCCCTGAGGAGGTGGCGGCGGCGGCGGTTTTCCTGGCGTCGGATCTGGCCGCCTATATCACCGGGCAAGTGCTGTCTGTGGACGGCGGCATGTATATGTGACAAAGATGCGATAAAGATGTGACAAGGGTGAGGCAAGGGAGGGGGCGCTTGTGAAAAGTGCCCTGCATCCCCGCGCCAGCAGAAGGGAGACAGGAGGAAGAAGAGATGAGCAGGAGAGTCGTAGTGACCGGTATGGGGGCGATCACGCCCATCGGCAGCAGTGTGGGGGAATTCTGGGAGGGCGTGAAGGAGCAGAGGATTGGCTTTGCCCCCATCACCCATTTTGACGCGTCGGAATATAAATGCAGGCTGGCCGCAGAGGTGAAGAATTTCCAGGCGAAGGACTACATGGACGCCCGGGCGGCCAGGCGGATGGAGCCTTTCTGCCAGTATGCGGTGGCGGCGGCGAAGGAAGCCCTGGAGCAGTCTGGCATCCGCATGGAGGAGGAGGATCCCTACATGGCCGGGTGCGCCGTGGGCTCCGGCGTGGGCAGCATGCAGGCGATGGAGCGGGAGCACAGGAAAATGCTGGAGAAGGGGCCGGGCCGGGTGAACCCGCTGTTCATCCCGCTGCTGATCTCCAACATGGCGGCAGGCAACATCTCCATCCAGTTCGGCCTGAAAGGGAAGAGCATTAATGTGGTGACCGCCTGTGCCACCGGGACCCACTGCATCGGGGAAGCCTTCCGCACGATCCAGTATGGGGATGCGGATATTATGGTGGCGGGAGGGACTGAGAGCGCCGTCACGCCCATGGGGATCAGCGGCTTTACCGCGCTGACGGCGCTGAGCAGCTGTACAGACCCCAAGCGATGTTCCCTCCCTTTTGACAAGGACCGCAGCGGTTTTGTGATGGGAGAGGGGGCGGCTGTGGTGGTGCTGGAGGAGCTGTCCCACGCCCAGGCCAGGGGAGCGAAAATCCTGGCGGAGGTGATCGGCTACGGGGCGACCAGCGATGCTTACCACATCACCTCCCCAGCGGAGGATGGGGCAGGAGCTGCCCGGGCGATGATGAACGCCCTGAAGGACGGCGGCATTTCCCCGGAGGAGCTCACCTACATCAACGCCCACGGCACCGGTACACATCTCAACGACCTGTTTGAGACGAGAGCGGTGAAGCTGGCCTTTGGGAGCCATGCCTATGACCTGCGGATCAACTCCACCAAGTCCATGGTGGGCCATCTGCTGGGTGCGGCGGGGGCGCTGGAGTTCATCACCTGCGTGAAGGAGATGGAGGAGGGCTATATCCATCCCACTGTGGGACTGCAGGAGACAGAAGAAGAGCTGGATCTCAACTATGTGCCGGGCAGCCCCCTGCTGGAAGAGATCCCTTACGCCCTGAGCAATTCCCTGGGCTTTGGCGGGCACAACGCAAGCCTGCTGCTAAAAAAATGGAGGTGACGGCGTATGGAACTGGAGAGCATTATCAAGCTGATACAGACTGTGTCGGAGTCCTCTCTGACCAGTTTTACCCTGGAGGAGGGCAACATGAGGATCTCCCTCACGCGGGGAGGTACACCGGAGGTCACGGAGGAAGGCCGGCAGGTGGCAGTGCCGGAGGCGGATGCTGGGAAGGCAAGCCGCGGGCCTATGGCCGGGACAGACGGGGAGGACAGAAGCCGTGAGGCAGAGAGGGACGCAGAGGAAGAAGGCCAGTGGGTGGCAAGCCCGCTGGTGGGAACCTTCTACGCAGCGGCCTCCCCGGAGGAGGAGCCCTATGTGCGGGTGGGCGACGCCGTGAAGAAAGGGCAGATCCTGGGCATTGTGGAGGCCATGAAGCTGATGAACGAGATCGAGAGCGAGCACGATGGGATCGTGAGGGAAATCCGCGTGGAAAACGGCCAGATGGTGGAATACGGGCAGCCCATGTTCCTGATCGGATAGTAGGCTGACGGGCAGAGACACAGATAGGGAAGATGGACAGATAGGGAAGATGGACAGATAGGGAAGATGGGCGGATAAGGAAGACGGGCAGATAAGGAAGATGGACGGATAGGGAGATGGACGGAGGAATGGATAAGAAGATGGATGAAAATAAGGGTGAAAATATGGACAGACAGGCGAACCAGCAGGTAGGACGGCTGGGCATCAAAGAGATTATGGAGATCATCCCCCACAGGCAGCCGTTCCTGCTGATTGACACGGTGGAGGAGTTGGAGCCGGGAAAGCGGGCGGTGAGCAGGAAGTGCGTCACCTACAATGAGCCGTTTTTTGCCGGACATTTTCCGGGGGAGCCGGTGATGCCGGGGGTGCTGATCATTGAGGCGATGGCGCAGACCGGCGCGGTGGCGCTTCTGAGCACAGAGAATTTCCGGGGGAGGACTGCCTACTTTGGCGGTATCCGTTCCGCGCGCTTTAAAGGGAAGGTCGTCCCGGGGGATGTGCTGGAGATGGAAGTGGAGATCGAGAAGCTGCGCGGCCCGGTGGGAATCGGAAAGGGAACCGCGAGAGTGGACGGCAAGGTCGTGGCGGTAGGAGAGCTAACCTTTGCCGTGGGCTGAGGACTGTGCGGACAGGCGCGTCCAGCGCAGGCGGATATAGGCTGCGGAGGGCGGCGCGCCTGGTGCAGGCGGATACTGACTGAGCGAGCGGCGCGTCCAGCTCAGGCAGGAAGAAGGCGGATGAAAAGATGTTTCAGAAATTATTGATTGCAAACCGGGGAGAGATTGCGGTGCGGATTATCCGGGCCTGCCGGGAGATGGGGATCCGCACGGTAGCCGTGTACTCGGAGGCAGACCGGGAGGCACTGCACACCCAGCTGGCCGATGAGGCTGTCTGCATCGGGCCGGCGCTGGCAAAGGAGAGCTACCTGGATATGGAGCGGATTTTGAGCGCTGCGGTGGCCACCCATGCGGAGGCCATCCACCCAGGATTTGGCTTCCTCTCGGAGAACAGCCGCTTCGCCCAGGCGTGCGGGCGCTGCGGGATTACGTTCATCGGGCCGGACGCCCGGATGATCCAGAGCATGGGCAACAAGGCCCAGGCGAGGAAGACGATGGTGGAGGCAGGCATCCCAGTTATCCCGGGAACCAGGGAGCCGGTGCAGGATGCAGAGGAAGCCGCTGCAAGGGCAGAGGCAATCGGCTATCCGGTCATGGTCAAGGCAGCCCTGGGAGGCGGCGGCAAGGGAATGCGCACCGCCTGGACGCAGGAGGAGCTGACGGAGAAATTCCAGACGGCGCAGCTGGAGGCGAAGGCTGCCTTCGGGGGCGGGACGATGTATCTGGAAAAATATGTGCAGAGCCCGCGCCATGTGGAGGTACAGATCTTGGCGGACCGGCATGGCCATACGCTCTATCTGGGTACCCGGGACTGCTCGGTGCAGCGCGGGCACCAGAAGGTGGTGGAGGAGGCGCCCTGTCAGGCAATCTCCCAGGAGACTGCCCGAAAAATGGGAGAGACTGCCGTGCGCGCCGCGCGGGCGGTGGGCTATGTGAACGCCGGAACAGTGGAATTCCTGGTGGACAAGGATGAAAAGTTTTATTTTATGGAGATGAACACCCGAATCCAGGTGGAGCATCCGGTGACGGAGATGGTGACCGGGCTGGATCTGATCAAGGAGCAGATCCGGATTGCCGCCGGGGAGAAGCTGTCCCTGTCCCAGGAGGATGTAGCCGTCGGCGGCCATGCCATCGAGTGCCGCATCAATGCCGAGGATCCGGAGCGGAAGTTCCTCCCGTGTCCGGGAACCATTTCCTACCTGTACCTGCCGGGCGGCTGCGGAGTCCGGGTGGACAGCGCCGTGTACCCGGGCTATACGGTTCCTCCGTACTACGATTCCATGCTGGTCAAGCTGATCGTCCACGGGAAAGACCGCCAGGAGGCGCTGGCCAAGATGCACAGCGCCCTGGGGGAGGTCGTCCTGGAGGGCGTGAAAACCAATGTGGATTTCCTGTACCGCATTCTGGAACACCCGGTGTTCCGAGAGGGGCAGGCAGGGACAGATTTTATTGAGAAATATCTGCAGTGACAGATGGCGGCGTTGGCCGGGACAGAAGGCCAGGGCCAGGAGGACAGGGCCTGACAAACTGTGACAGGAGACGAGAATATGTCAGTATTGCATTTTCGGAAGGGCAACTATATATCGCTGAGCCGGGGGGAGAGGAGGCCGAATGTGCCGGATGGGCTGTTCGTCAAATGCCCCTCCTGCCGGGAGGCACTCTACAAGGAGGATGTGGCGGCCAACCACTACAGCTGTTATAAATGCGGGGCTTATTTCCGGGTGAGCGCCGGCAACCGGCTGCGGATGGTCGTGGACAGGAAGAGCTTCCGCGCCTGGGACGAGGAGCTTGCCCAGGAAAATCCCCTGTCCTATCCGGGCTACGAGGAGAAGCTTAGGGAGCTGAAAAGCCGCACCCACCTGCCGGAGGCGGTGGTTACGGGGAGCGCCCTGATCGGCGGTATCCCGGCGGCAGTGGGAGTGTGCGACACCCGCTTCCTCATGGGAAGCATGGGGAGGCAGGTGGGGGAGAAAATCACCCGGGCCTTTGAGCGGGCCACAGCGGAGCGAAAGCCCGTGATCCTGTTCTGCGCCTCGGGCGGCGCGCGGATGCAGGAGGGGCTGGCGTCCCTCATGCAGATGGCTAAGACCGCTGCGGCGGTTAAGCGCCACAGCGAGGCCGGGCTTCTCTATATTTCTGTGCTGACAGACCCCACCACAGGGGGCGTGACTGCAAGCTTCGCCATGCTGGGGGATGTGATCCTGGCGGAGCCGGGAGCCTTGATCGGCTTTGCCGGCCCACGGGTGATTGAGCAGACCATCGGACAGAAGCTGCCCGAGGGCTTCCAGAGGGCGGAATTCCTGCAGGAGTGCGGCTTTGTGGACGCCATTGTCCGGCGGGAGGAGCTGAAGGAGACGCTTGTGAAGCTGCTGCGGCTTCACGGATATGGGAAGACCGATGCAGGCCAGGCAGCTCCAGGGCAGGCGGAGAAGCCGGGGAAACCGGCGGAGGATATCCGGAAGGCGGACAGCGCGGGGACGGCGGAGGACATCCGGAAGGCGGACAGCGCCTGGACGGCGGAAGCGCGCAGGGGAGGACGCCTGCCCTCCTATGAGCCGGAGCCGAGGGACGCCTGGGAGCGGGTGAAGCTGTCCCGCATGGGCAGCCGCCTCACAAGCCTGGACTATATCGGGGAGCTGTTCCAGGAGTTCCTGGAGCTTCACGGGGACAGAGGCTCGAAGGATGACGAGGCTGTGGTGGGCGGCCTGGCCTTCTTCGAGGGAAGGCCGGTGACGGTGATTGGCGTCCAGAAGGGAAAAAACACGAAGGAGAATATCCGCAGGAACTTCGGCATGCCCTCCCCTGAGGGCTACCGCAAGGCGCTGCGGCTGATGAAGGAGGCTGAGAAGTTCGGAAGGCCGGTGATCTGCTTCGTGGATACGCCGGGAGCCTACTGCGGCCTGGAGGCGGAAGAGCGGGGACAGGGGGAGGCCATCGCCAGGAACCTGATGGAGATGTCCGCCCTCCGGGTGCCGGTGCTGAGTATCTTCATCGGGGAGGGAGGCAGCGGGGGCGCGCTGGCGCTGGCCGTGGCCAACCAGGTGTGGATGCTGGAGAACGCCACCTACTCGATCCTGTCGCCGGAGGGTTTTGCGTCGATTCTATGGAAGGACAGCCGCAGGGCCAGGGAGGCAGCCGGTTTCATGGGCATGACGGCGGACGCCCTCAAGAAGGCGGGCTTTGTGGAGGAGGTCATCCCGGAGTTCGGGACGGCAAAGGCAGAGACGCTCCCGGACATTGCCAAGTACCTTCGCCCAAGGCTGGCCGCGTTCCTTGCGCAGTACGGGAGCATGGAGCCGGAGGCGCTGGCAGAGCAGAGGTACGAGCGGTTCCGGAGGATGTAGGAAGGGGAGGCGGCATGATGTGCGGCCGCATCCCCGAAAAACAAGGCGGCCAATCCCTCAAAGGACTTGGCCGCCGAAGCTTAAGATTTGTTTCGGGAGTTTCATTTTTGGTGAAAATGTAATCGGGGCCTCTTTTTACAGGCCTCTTTTTATTGTAGAATTCTTGTTGATCCCATGTTACAATATATTATCTGATTCGTGAAAAAAGTGAACGCGTTTTCTTGAGGTTTTCTGGAGAAAGAGAATATGCTGAGGAACAATATTGAATTGGACGTCAAGATAAAGTGTATCGAGCAGAATAAGCCGTAGTCTAAGATTGCGGAAGAAATCGGAACGTCTGCTCCGTATGGGAGCAGGATTGTGAACAGCGGAGACAAGGTGCTGAATAAGACCTTTGTTCAGATCATGGAGTCTCTGGGGTATGATGTGGAATTGACTTATGTGAAGCGGGAGGAATAGGGGAGGGCGTTTGATTTCTCTCAGCAATGACAGGAGAGTTGCTCCTGAGAAGCTCAAAACGGTAGCTAGGAAGTATAGGAGTATTTGGGATATGAAAACAGTGCTTTTACATGGATTAGGCCAGACAGCTCATGATTGGGATGCAGTAATCAACCGTGCAGCCCTCCCAGATATCGATTGTCCGGAACTGCTTGCCCTTACGAAGGAAGAATTGACATATTCCGCTGTTTTAGCGGGATTGGAAAACCGGTATGCGGATATGGAGGAACCTTTTCGGATCTGCGGACTTTCTCTAGGGGCGATTCTCGCGCTGGACTATGCAATACGACACAGGGAAAAAGTGGATTCGCTGATTCTGATCGGCGTGCAGATAAAGGTCCCGACTCTGCTCATTGACATTCAAAATCGGCTCTTTCGCTGGATGCCAAAGAAAGTTTTTTCAGATATGGGTGTCTCAAAAGAGAATATGATCCGGCTGTCCCATTCCATGCGCTCCCTTGATTTTACGCACAGCCTGGAAGAAGTCAGATGTCCTGTAAAGATCCTGTGCGGAGAAAAAGACAGGGCAAACCGGAAAGCCTCGAAGCAGCTTAGCAGGCTGCTGCCACAGGCAGAATTACATATGATTCCAGGCGCAGGACACGAGATTAACAAATGTGCGCCGGAGGCGGTAGCAAAGATGCTGAAGGGTTGATCTGGAGAAGGCAGAGAAAATTACACAATCCGTGAAATCTTTTACAGCGTGAAATCTTTTACAGCGTGAAATCTTTTACGGAAATTTCTGATGGAACTTGGAAAGGGATATGCTTTTGCGGCAAGACAGCAGCACATCCACACGGAAAAGCAGGAGTCAGGTGAGAGAAATGGTTGACAAAATTAAGATACGGGGAGCGCGGGTGCACAATCTGAAAAATGTGGACGTGGACATTCCCCTGCACAGGATTGTGGGCATTGCAGGCGTGTCCGGTTCCGGGAAATCCTCCCTGGCGCTGGGCGTCCTCTATGCGGAGGGCTCCCGGCGCTATCTGGAGGCGCTGTCCACTTATACGAGGCGGCGTATGACCCAGGCGGCCAAGGCGGATGTGGACGAGGTGCTGTATGTCCCGGCGGCCCTGGCTCTCCATCAGCGGCCCGGGGTACCTGGCATCCGCAGCACCTTTGGCACCGGGACGGAGCTTCTGAACAGCCTGCGGCTCATGTATTCCCGGCTGGCCTGCCACCGCTGCCCCAACGGGCATTACCTGGAGCCGTCCCTGGCTGTGGCGGCTGGGCAGGCGCTTGTCTGCCCTCAATGTGGGGAGAGCTTCTATCCGCCCTCTGCGGAGGAGCTGGCCTTCAACAGCCAGGGAGCCTGCCGCACCTGCGGCGGCACAGGGATGGTGCGCACGGTTGACTTGGACACGCTGGTACCGGATGAGTCGCTGAGCATCGACGAGGGGGCGGTGGCTCCCTGGAATTCCCTGATGTGGTCGCTGATGACGGATGTGTGCCGGGAGATGGGCGTGCGCACAGATATCCCCTTCCGGGAGCTGACAGACAGGGAGAAGGACATTGTGTACCACGGCCCCGCAGAGAAAAAGCACATTTTTTACAAGGCGAAGAACAGCAACCAAGCGGGAGAGCTGGATTTTACCTACTACAACGCCGTCTACACGGTGGAGAACGCCCTGGCGAAGGTCAAGGACGAGAAGGGCATGAAGCGGGTGGAGAAGTTCCTGAAGGAGGGGGTATGTCCGGACTGCGGCGGCACCAGGCTGTCGGAGGCTGCAAGGGCGCCGAAGCTCTTGGGGATTTCCTTGGACGAGGCCTGCCGCATGACGCTGTCCAGCCTGACAGAGTGGGTGGGGCGCGTGCCGGAGTCGCTTCCGGAGGAGATGCGGCCGATGGCGGAGAGCATCTGCGAATCCTTCCAGACGGTGGCCAAGCGCCTGATGGATCTGGGGCTTGGCTATCTGGCTATTGACCGTGCCGCCTCCACCCTGTCCACCGGGGAGCGGCAGCGGATGCAGCTTGCCCGGGCGGTGCGCAACCGCACCACCGGCGTCCTGTACGTGCTGGACGAGCCGTCCATCGGCCTGCACCCGTCCAATATCGTGGGGCTGACCGGCGTGATGCGGGATCTGGTGGCGGATGGCAACTCGGTTCTTCTGGTGGATCATGACACGCAGATTTTGGCGGAGGCGGACTGGCTGGTGGAGATGGGGCCAGGGGCCGGGGCGGACGGCGGGAAGGTGATTGCCCAGGGGACGGTGCCGGAGCTTGTGAAAAATAGAGATTCCCTGATCGGACCCTTCCTCGCAGGAAAAGGAAGCGCAAGGCCTGCCGGGGAGAGGCCTTCGCCTACGGTGGAGGAGCTTTCGCCCAGAGAGGAGCCTTCACCAAGGGAAAAGCCTTCACCTGGAGAGGAGCCTTCGCCCACGGTGGAGGAGCTTTTTGGGGAGGGCCGCATCCACCTGTCCACCGGGGCTATCCACACGGTGAAGCCGCTGGAGGCGGACATTCCCAAAGGGAAGCTGACTGTGGTCACCGGCGTGTCCGGCTCCGGCAAGACGACGCTCATTCTGGAGAGTCTTGTGCCGGCTCTGGAGGCCGCTGCTGCGGGCAGGCGCCTCCCGGAGCATGTGAAGGCCGTGCAGGCGGAGAGTGTCAGCCGGGTGAAGCTCATCGACGCCACGCCCATCGGCATCAACGTCCGCTCCACCGTGGCTACCTACGCCAATGTCCACGACGAGCTGCGGAAGGTCTTCGCCCGGACAAAGGCGGCAAAGGAGCGCGGCTGGAAGGCCGGAGATTTCTCCTATAACACAGGAAGGCTGCGCTGCCCGGTGTGCGACGGGACAGGGGTGATCAGCCTGGACGTGCAGTTTTTGCCGGATGTGCAGATCGCCTGTCCCCAGTGCCGGGGCTCCCGCTATGGAAAGGAAGCGGAGACAGCCAGGTATGTGGCCAAGGATGGGGCAGCCTACTCGATGCCGGAGCTGATGGCCATGGACATCCGCCATGCGCGGGAGGCTTTGGGCGGGCTCAAGCTGGTCAGCCAGCGGCTGGAGGTGCTGGAACGGCTGGGGCTTGGCTATCTGACGCTGGGGGAGGAGACGCCCAGCCTCTCCGGCGGGGAGGCGCAGCGGCTGAAGCTGGCCAGCGAGATGGGAAGGCTCCAGTCCGACTCCGTTTTTGTCTTCGACGAGCCCACCATCGGCCTGCACCCGCTGGATGTGCAGACCTTGCTGCAGGTGTTCGAGACGCTGATCAGCAACGGGGCGACAGTGATTGTCATCGAGCACGACCTGGATGTGATCCGCCACGCCGGCTATATTATCGATATGGGACCGGGAGGAGGGGAGGAGGGCGGCCGTATCGTGGCGGCGGGAACCCCTGCGGACATCCGGCGGTGCCCAGAGAGCGCCACAGGACGGTATCTGTGAGAGGGAGAGGAGCGGTGCATCCGGGACAGGCATCCGCCGTCAGCGGCTGCGGATGCCGCAAATGTACCTGCCGCCAGCGGCTGCGGATGCCGCAAATGTACCTGCCGTCAGCGGTGCGGCAGCCCCCGCAAATTAAAAAGGCTCTGCGTGCCTGCTTCGCGAACCATGGTAAAGCCATGATCCAGCAGTCACGCAGAGCCTTTCGGCTGCAGCCTGTCCGTCTTCTCCTATGTCAGATGACGGCCAGCAGCACGAAGTTCAGAATAAAGAGGAAGGTGGCTACCCAGAGGATGGGGTGGATGCTTCCAGCCTCTTTCTTGCAGATCTTCACGATGCAGTAGGAGATGAAGCCGAAGGCAATTCCGTAGGAGATGCTGTAGCAGAGAGCCATGAACAGGCCTGCGAAGAAGGCAGGCACTGCCTCAGAAAAGTCCTCCCACTGAATCTCCTTGAAGGCGGAGGTCATCATAATGCCTACAACGACCAGGGCCGGAGCCGTGGCTGCGGACGGGATGGCGCTGACAAAGGTGGCCAGGAAGGCGCTGATGCCGAAGCAAATTGCCACGACGACACTGGTGAGGCCAGTGCGGCCGCCTGCCCCAATGCCGGAAGCACTCTCCACGAAGGTCGTGGTGTTGGAGGTTCCGAAGATGGAGCCGATGGAGGTGGCGATGGCGTCTGCGAACAGGGCCTTGTCCATTTTGGAGTGGAAGCCGGAGCTGGACTCCATGGCCTTCTCGTCCTCCGCGCTGAAGATACCGCTGCGGCGACCTGTACCGATGAAGGTGCCCAGGGTGTCAAAGGTGTCGGAGATGCTGAAGGCAAAGATGGTGACAAGCACCAGGGGAAGCTTTGCCATATCGCTGAACAGGGAGGGCAGCCCCTCTGCCGTGAAGATCGCGCAGAAGGTTGTGGGGAGCGCCGCACAAGCCTCCGAAAAGCTCACGGAATCTGCGGCAGTGGTCACACCCATGGGAATGCCCAGGAGGGCGGTGATCACAATGCCGATCAGGATCGCGCCCTTGACGTTGCAGACCAGGAGCACGATGGTCAGCACCAGGCCAATGAGGAACAGCCAGAACACAGGCTGGTTCAGGGTGGCGATGGCCGGGACGCCGGAATCAAAGGTGATGATGCCCACGTTCAGAAGCCCTATGTAAGCGACAAACACGCCGATGCCGCCGCCGATGGCGTTCTGCAGGCTCGAGGGGATCGCCTTGATGATGGATTTGCGGACCTTTGTCACCGTGATGAGGATGTTGAAGATCCCGCAGATAAATACCATGGACAGCGCCTGCTGCCAGGTGAAGCCCAGGCCGAAACAGACGGTGTACACGAAAAAGGCGTTCAGCCCCATGCCGGGAGCCTGCGCATACGGTACATTGGCAAAGAGCCCCATAACCAGTGTGCCGATGATCGAAGCGATGATGGTAGCCAGGAATACGGCTCCCCATTCCATGCCAGACTGGCTTAATACGCTGGGATTGACTGCGATGATGTAAGCCATGGTAAAGAAGGTGGTCAATCCGGCCACAACTTCAGTGGAAAAATTCGTGCCGTTCTCCTTGAGCTTAAAAAAGTTTTCCATAAAGATTCTCCTCCGTTTGTAATTGTGACAGATGTTGAAATGCCCAGTTATCTGTGCCGTGTCCTATTATAGAGAGTTTTCTGTGATTTTCAATAGTTATTTTGCAATTTCTGTAGGATTTCTTTTCCTGCAGGAGTTCTATTTTCTGCAGGATTTCTTTTTCTGCAGGATTACTATTTTCCGCAGGATTTATCCCAGCAGCGCCTCGGCCTTCCGCATCCGCTCCACGACCGGGACGCCGAAGGGACAGCGCTCCTCGCAGCTGCCGCAGGCGATGCAGTCCCCTGCGTGGGCCGCGAGCGCCCCGTAATGGGCCCGCACCGTGGCGGGAACCTTCTCCTGCATCTCGGCCAGGTCATAGAGCTTGTTGACCATGGCGATGTCGATCTTCGCCGGGCAGGGCGCGCAGTGGCCGCAGTAGGTGCACTGGCCGGAATAGGCGTGATGCGGCGCGCGAGCCAGCACGCTGGCATAATCCTTCTCCTCCTGGCAGGCCGTCTCGTAGGCCACGGCGGCCATCACATGGGCGGGAGTATCGTAGCCCGCCAGGATACTGGCCACAGCCGGACGGGTCAGGGCATAGTGGATGCACTGCACCGGGGTCAGGGCCACGCCGAAGGGAGAGGCCTGGGCGGAAAACAGACGCCCGCCTGCGTAGCCCTTCATGACCGTGATGCCCACGCCCTCCCGCTCACAGAGCTGGTAGAGTTCGGCCCGCTCCGGGTCGATGCCGCCCAGGCTCTCCTCGTAGGTGTTGGCGTAGTAGGCGTTGATGTCCTCGGTGGGGGGAAGCAGGTCGAAGGCTGGATTGATGCTGAACAGGAGCATCTCAATTTCACCGGAGAGGACGGCGAGCTTGGCCACCCGGGGATTGTGGGTGCTCAGCCCGATGTGGCGGACGGCGCCCTTTGCCTTCTGCTCCTTGACGTAGGCCAGGAATTCCCCCTCCATCACCTGGCGGAATTCCGCCTCCTCGTCTACAAAATGAATCATTCCCAGGTCGATAGAATCTGTCTGGAGACGGGCGAGCAAATCCTCGAAGGCCGCCTTCACCTTGGGCATGTCCCTTGTGCGGATGTACTGCCCGTTCTGCCAGGTGGAGCCGAAATGCCCCTGGATGATCCACTGTTCCCGCCTGCCGGCCAACGCCCTTCCGATGTTGGAACGGACGTTGGGCTCCGACATCCAGCAGTCCAGGATATTGATCCCCTGCTCCTGGCAGCAGTCGATGACTGCCTTCACCTCCCCGGCGCTGTGCCGTTCCAGCCACTCGGCTCCCAGGCCGATCTCGCTCACCATCAGGCCGGTCTTTCCCAACTCTCTGTACCGCATTGCAGAAACCTCCTTGTCTGTTTTTGTCTGTCTCTTTTTTCATCATACCATAAGTGTGCGCAGAACGGACAGAGAATCTGGAAGGATTTGCAAAATTCGCAAAATACCATGGCGGCGGCATTGAAATTGCAGACACCGCAAGGTATACTTTTTGTATAGAGAATGGATAGCGTCGGTGTACCAAGGGACAATACGGTCAAAAATGGCTGATTTGTGTTCCTGCTGCGTTACTTTCACTCCACGTACGTCCAGTACGCGTCGTTCAAGTGCCTTGCAGGAACGCAAATCATCACATTTTTGACTCTACGACCTCAGCCCTAAGAATTTTGCCGGGTTTCCAGGCAGACGAAGGAGGCGTACTGGATGTACGCTGACTGAGGATAACGCAGAAAACCGGCAAAATTACAGGGCTGAGGCGTATTGCCCCTTGGTACACCGGCGCTATGCCTGCGCAGGCAGAAGCGGCACAGGAGGCCGATGCGGCGCGGGCGCTTTTCGGAGCGGATATTCACAGAGCCAGGCAAGGAGGGAGAGCGATGTCAGTACAGGGAGCTGTCATGGTGCCGCATCCGCCCCTGATTATACCAGAGGTGGGGCGCGGGCAGGAGCAAGGGATTTCGTCCACGGTGAAGGCTTACCGCAGGGCGATGGAGAGGCTGGCCTCCTGGAGGCCGGATACGGTGGTGGTGTTGTCCCCCCACACGGTCATGTACTTGGATTATTTCCATATTTCCCCCGGCAAAGAGGCGGAGGGGAGCTTCGCCCGGTTTGGGGCTGGGCAGGTAAAGGTGCGGGCTGTGTACGACGCGGAGTTTGCCAGGAAGCTGTCGCGGGAGGCGGAGAGGGTGAGGGTGCTGGCGGGGACGCTGGGAGAGAGGGATCCACGCCTTGACCATGGGACGATGATCCCGCTGTGGTTCCTGGATCCGTACCTGCCGGAGTACCGGGTGGTGCGGATCGGCCTGTCCGGCCTTCCCTTGACGGCGCATTACCGGCTGGGACAGTGCATCCAGAAGGCTGCCAGGGAACTGGGACGCAGGGTGGCTGTGGTGGCCAGCGGCGACCTGTCCCACAGGCTCAAGGAGGATGGCCCCTATGGATTCCAGAAGGAGGGGCCGGAATACGACCAGCGGGTGATGGAGGTTATGGGAAAAGCGGACTTTGGACAGCTGCTGGACTTTTCTGAGGGCTTCTGTGAGAAGGCGGCAGAGTGCGGGCACCGGTCGTTTGTGATTATGGCGGGGGCGCTGGACTGTCTGGATGTGGAGGCGGAGCGGCTCTCCTACGAAGGCCCTTTCGGCGTAGGCTACGGCGTCTGCGTGTACGAGGCGAAGGGGGAGAATCCCAGCAGGGATTTCCTGCGGCAGCAGGAGGAGAAGGAGGCGGCGCGCAGGAAAATCCGCAGGCTGGAGGAGGACACCTATGTGCGCCTGGCCCGCCACACGGTGGAGCACTATATCCGCACAGGGAAAAGGCTGGAGGCGCCGGACTGGCTTCCCCAGGAGATGAAGGAGAGACGGGCCGGGGTGTTCGTCTCGCTGAAGGAGGACGGGCAGCTGCGGGGCTGCATCGGGACGATCGCCCCGGTGAGGGAGAGCCTTGCGCAGGAGATTATCAGCAACGCAGTCAGCGCCGCCACACAGGATCCCAGGTTTTCTGCAGTGCGGGAGGATGAGCTGGACAGGCTTGTGTACAGCGTGGATGTGCTGGGGGAGCCGGAGGAGATCGCCTCCCTGGCGGAGCTGGATGTGAAGCGTTACGGGGTGATTGTGAGCCGGGGGAGCCGCAGAGGGCTGCTGCTTCCGGACTTGGAAGGGGTGGACACGGCGGAGGAGCAGGTGGCCATCGCCAAGAGGAAGGCGGGAATCCCAGCGGATGCCCAGGACGTACGCCTGGAGCGCTTCCAGGTGGTCAGGCATCTCTGACGGGGAAAGCCTGGCCAGAGAAATCCTGGCGCGACGAAAAACCTAGCGCAGCGGCGCGAGGAAAGCCTGGCGTAAGGAAGGAGGGGAAGGCTGTGGCGGAAATGAGAGGAGATGCGGCCTGCACGGTATGTCCCCGGCACTGCAATCCGCAGGAGGGGCAGTACGGGTTCTGCGGGGCGCGCAAGAGAGAAGGCGGGCGGATGGCCTGTGCCAACTACGGGAAGGTGACGGCGCTGGCGCTGGATCCCATCGAGAAGAAGCCTCTCCGCCGTTTTTACCCGGGGAGCGCCGTCTTATCTGTGGGGAGCTTTGGCTGCAGCCTGTCCTGCCCCTTCTGCCAGAATCATGAGATTGCCATGGCGGGGAGAAGCCCTGCGGCGGGGAGAGGCTCTGGCATGGGGAGCGCTCCTGCGGCGGGGGAGGATGCTGTCCGGGTAAGGGAAGAGCCGCCCTGCCGGGATATGACGCCGGAGGAGCTGGCGGCGCTGGCTTTCCAGTACCGGGGATATGGGAATGTGGGCGTGGCCTTCACCTACAACGAGCCTTTGGTGGGCTATGAGTTTGTCCGGGACACGGCGCGGCTCGTGCACGGGCTGGGAATGAAGAACATCCTGGTGACCAACGGCTATGGGGAAGATGGGGTGCTGGAGGAGCTGCTTCCCTGGGTGGACGCCATGAACATTGATTTGAAGGGGTTTACCGATGGATATTACCGGAAGCTGGGCGGCGGCCTGGGGACGGTGAAGCGCTTTATCGAGCGGGCGGCCAAGAGCTGCCATGTGGAGCTGACGACCCTGATCGTCCCAGGGGAGAACGATTCCACGGAGGAGATGGAGGAGGAGGCCCAGTGGATCGCGTCGCTGGATCCGGAAATCCCCCTCCATGTGACCCGCTTTTTCCCACGCTACCGGATGCGGCAGAAGGAGCCCACGGCGGTGGAGGCGGTGTACCGGCTGCGGGACGCGGCGGGGAAATACCTGAGGTATGTATATGCGGGGAACTGCTAGCGCCACTGTGCAGGGGACAATGCAGTCCCTTATGCACCGGCGCTGGCTCTTCCCTTTATAGATTATAAAGGCTGAGATTTTGGCCGCAATGAGCACGGTTTCGGAAGTGTATAATTCATAGAAAAAGGCGGAGCGTAAAATTATTTGCACCCCGGCTTTTTTCTGCATAAGCCGTTTTCATCAAAAAAGGTAAGCTGGACTCTGGATGTGCAGATTTTTGTACAGGCAGCTGTGGCATACTAGTCTTAGAAAGAGACAGACCAAGCGGTTATGGAGACAGGGAGACGGAGGTGCCAGCGATGAAGGGATATCCTACAGGGGACGGATACATGGGATTTGTGGACGGCAGGTATATGCTGTTTGCCGATGAGGCGGATTATTATGAGTATGTGAGGGGCTGAGGCAGAAGCGGGGAAGGAGAGAAGAAGATGGATGGGAGGCCTATGCCGTCCGTTACAGAGAGATACAGGAGATTATAGGGGCAGGCCTTGGCAAAAGATTCTTCGGAACAAGCAGGGAGAGATTGTGTAATCGCTGATTTTGTAGTAGCATAAGAGGAGCGGGGCAGGATGTCCCCGCGCCCGGCAGGGCGGGCGGACGCCGCTGCCGCAGGACAAGCGGGAGAAGGAATCTTATGGCACTGATGGATCAGAAGCTTCGCACACTCTATCTGATGGATATTTTGCTGGAGCGCACGGATGAGGCGCACCTGCTGAACGCGACGCAGCTGTGCGGTATTTTGCAGAAGGAATATGGCATCTCCACGGACCGGCGCACAATTTATGCCGAGGTGGAGGTGCTGGAGAAGTATGGGCTGGACGTGCAGCAGAAGAAGGGGAAGGCCCCGGGCTATTACATCGGCGCCCGGACGTTCGAGCTCCCGGAGCTGAAGCTGTTGGTGGACGCTGTGCAGTCGTCCAAATTCATCACAGAGAAGAAGTCGCGGGAGCTGATCAAGAAGCTGGAGACTCTGTGCTGCCGGTCAGACGCTGCGGCTCTGTCCCAGCAGGTGGTGATTATGAACCGGCCGAAGACGGAGAATGAGACGATCTATTACAATGTGGACGATATCCACACAGCGATCTATGCAAACCGGGAGATCACCTTCCAGTATGCGGAGTGGACAGTGCAGAAGAAGCTCCGCCTGAAGAAGGGCGGGGCGAGGTATGTGGTCAGCCCTTGGGCGCTCACCTGGGACGATGAGAATTATTATTTGGTGGCCTATGACAGCCAGGCGGGCAAGATCAAGCATTACCGGGTGGATAAGATGCAGCGCATGCAGGTGCTGGAGTCTGAGCGCAAGGGGGAGGAGGCCTTCCGGGGCTTCGACCTAGCGCAGTTTTCCAAGAAGACCTTCGGGATGTATGGAGGCCGCGACGAGGAGGTGACATTCCTCTGCGCGAAGGAATTGGCAGGGGTCATGCTTGACCGGTTTGGGACGGATATCTGGATGGCTCCGGCAGATGAGAACCATTTCCGGGCAAGGGTGCTTGTGGCGGTAAGCCCCCAGTTCTTTGGCTGGGTTACCGGGATTGGCAAGGGGCTTCAAATTGAGGGGCCGGACAGGGTCAGGCAGGAGTACCGGGCGTATGTGGAGGAGATTATGCGAGAGTATGAATAGTGCCGGCGTGCAGGGAACTTTGCCCTTTGCCGGAGGGCAGGGGAGAGACAGAGGGTAGAGAGAGGATAGCACCGGTGTACAAGCGTATTGTCCCTTAGCACACCGGCGCTGCGCAGCCAGGGAAGAAGTAGATAGGAGAAAAAGAGATAGGAGAAGCAGTCTATGATATACATTGCCAGATACAGAGGATACGAGAATAACCAGCACAAGCTGGAGATCACCAAGCACAGCGTCTCCCAGGAGGAGTACGCCGCCTTCATGCAGAATTTTGCCTTTTACGGGCGGTATCACCAGTTCAGGGAGATGTGGGAGATCTGCCAGGAGGCCAGCCGCGAGCTGACGGAGTTCCTGTCCCCAGGGAATTTGAATGGGAAGCTGCGGGAGAAGGGCGTGGACAGGGAGAAGATCCTGACGGCGGCCAACCGGCTGCTCCTGAATTACTGTACCGCCATGAAAATCCTGGTGGAGAAGATCGAGTCCTACTTAAGCCAGGAGCGACCGGCGGAGCTGGGGAAATTCCGGGAGCTGTGCGCGGGCTTTTACGACAATCATTTCCCGTACCGGTTTTTCATGCGCCTGCGGAATTATGTGATACACAACGAGATGCCTTTCACGAAGGTGGTGAGCTCTCTGGAGCGGGACTGCGGCCTGTATATGGGCAGGAGGCATCTGCTAAAGTGGACGGGCTGGAATACTGTCCGGGAGGATCTGGAGAAGATGGAGGGGGAGGATCTGGCGGTGCAGCCGCTGCTGGCGGAGGCCAACTCCCTGCTGTATGTGATCTATCTGCAGGGTCTGTACTATCTGGCTCCCGACGTCACCAGCTCCCTCAAGAATATCCAGGCCTTTGCACAGAAATACCAGATGGGGAGATTTGACTTTGTGGGGTTTGACACGGAGGAAGATTTTAAGAATGGAAAGTGCAGGCTCTACCCTGTCCCCTGGGGCAAGCTGAGCCAGTGCATCCAGGAGCTGAACAAGCACCCGGGTATCCGTATCGGGAACAAGGCGGATGCAGGCAAGGAGAGCTAAAGAGGGGAAAAAGTCAGGCGGGGAGATCGTAAGGCATGGCACTGTACGCTTTGGGAGATCTGCATCTGAGTTTCCAGGCCAGAAAGCCCATGGACGGGTTTGGGAAGGTGTGGAGGCACCACGAGAGGAAAATTGAGAAATATGTGAACCAGACAGTGAAGCCGGAGGACACGCTCGTGCTCACCGGCGACCATTCCTGGGGAAGGAAGCTGGAGGAGTGCCAGGAAGACCTGGACTTTATCGGGAGGCTGCCCGGCCGCAAGATTCTGCTGCGGGGCAATCACGACATGTTTTGGGATGCGAAAAAGACCGCGCGCCTCAACGAGGCATATGAAGGGCGGCTGTTTTTCCTGCAGAATAATTTCGCCGCGTACCAGGACTACGCCCTGGTGGGCACCAAGGGCTACACCTTTGAAGGCCCCTTCTACCTGGATGGGCGGGGGCGGATCATCGGCTGGGACGAGGAGAGGGAGGAGCAGGCCAGGAAGCTGGTGGAGCGGGAGATGCTCCGCCTGCGGGAATCCTTCCGCATGGCGCAGCAGGCGGGATTCCGGAAGTTCCTGATGTTCCTCCACTATCCGCCGACCAATATCCTGGAGACGGACTCGCCCTTCACCCAGATTGCGGAGGAGTACGGGGCGGAGGCTGTCGTCTACTCCCACTGCCATGGGGAGCGGCGGTTCGGGGACAGCATCCGGGGGGGATTACCACGGGATCCGCTACCTGCTGGTATCCGGGGATTACCTGAACTTCCACCCGGCGCTGGTGCTGCCGTAAAATATCCTAGGCTGGCCGTCAGAGGGGCAGGCCAGCCACCGGAAGATCGAGCCAGCCCCAGGCGCAGGCCAGCTGTCAGGCGCCAGCCCAGCCTTCCTAGCGTAAATCCAGCCCCCGGAAGATCAGGCCTGCCGCCAGAGCAGCAGGTTGTCCTCGAAATCCGCCTGGATCCGCCCGGTGTCCTTTAGCCAGGAGAGATAGGAGCGGACAGTGCTGCCCACAAGCACATACTGCTCGAAGTTCATGGCCAGGCCGTATTCCGTGAACAGCTGCTGCAGGATATTCTCAAAGCAGCGGGGCGTGGCGCACAGCGCAACGATTTTTTCGGCGATTTTCCCCACCTTGTCTATGTTGTACTGCGCCAGTTCTGAAATATCTGCCGCTGCCGCCGCATGGGCAGGGACAAATAGGTCAGCGTCAAGGTTTTTTACCATCTCCAGGGTCTTCAGGTAGGCGGCCACATCGTAGATAAAGCCGATCTGATATTTGTCCAGAGTCTCCCGGCTTGACAGGCAGTCCGCCAGGTAGACGACGTTGTCCGGCGTCCGAAAGCCCACCATGTGGAAGAAATGGCCGGGCAGGGGGATGATTGCAAAGCCCTCCGGCAGGACGTCTGGGGTCAGGCATTCCGCGTCGCTCTCCTGGGCCATCAGGAATTTGTGCCGGAGATCCTTGCACGGATAGCCGCCGTACAGGAAGGACGGCTCCAAGATGGGATCCCGGGTGAAGGCGCGCTCAATCCCCGGCGCGTAGATTTTGCATCCCGTCTGCCCCTGCAGGTACTTGTTGCCGCCGATATGGTCTGCGTTGGAATGGGTGTTGTAGATGGCAGTCAGGTGCCAGCCGTTGGCGTCCAGTATTTGGCGCACTTTGCGCCCGGCGTCCTTGTCGTTGCCGCTGTCAATCAGGCAGACGTTGGTATCGTCCAGCTTGACAAGCCCGATTTTGGCGGGGCTTTGGATATAATAGCTGCGGTCTGTAACCGGTATCAGTTCGTACATTTTTTAACCTCCGTTCCTGCTGTGGGCAGCTCAGGGAAGGGATGTGCCAGCTTGTGGGCCTAAGCCTCCCGCCTCCGCTGCAATCGTCCTCCCTCGCCGTCCTTCATCTGATTATCGATTATAGTGTATGCCCGTGAAAATTACAAGGAATCCTTGGCAGAGGCTTTGGAATCCTGCAAATTTGGCTTATAAAAGGGCTTTCCAGAGGGCACAAGGATGCCCATGCATGCTTTGGAATCCTGCAAATTTGGGATTGACAACGAAAAAATGCCGTAGTATAATCTACCACCATAGAGGCAAGGGCGTCTTTGAGTGATCTCACTCGAAGGCGCCCTTTCTCGATGATTTGGCGAAGGTCAGATCGAATGGAAAAGGCAAAGGCGTCTTTTGTGTACACACGAGAGGCGCCTTTGCCTTTCTTCCTTTCCGCGCGGAACCAATCGAAAACCGATATTTTTTCAGAGGGAGTGATGGTGTTATGGAAATGACTATGATCGTTGACACGCTATGGGTCTTGCTTGCGGCCGTCCTGGTGTTCTTTATGAACCTCGGTTTTGCGTCCCTTGAGGCAGGTATGGCAAGGTCGAAAAACACAGTAAACATTCTGTCCAAAAACTTTATTGTTTTTGCAGTGTCTTCCCTTGGCTTCATGCTGCTTGGCTGGGGGTTGATGTTCGGCGGGGACCATCCGCTGATCGGTACGGAGCATCTGTTCATCTTGGGGGAGAGCGATTTATCGTTCTACAGTGACACGTTGACATCCAACGTGCCGTTCTGGGGGAAATTTTTCTTCCAGCTGGTCTTCTGCGGAACCGCTGCGACCATCGTATCCGGAGCGGTGGCAGAGAGAATCAAGTACATTACCTTTATTATTTTTTCGTTTGTACTCACCCTGGTCATCTATCCCATCGTGGGCCATTGGGTCTGGGGCGGCGGATGGCTTGCCGGTCTGGGCTTTATGGACTTCGCCGGCGATACGGTCGTCCATTCCCTGGGGGGCTGGGCGGCGCTGGCAGGCGCAGTGATCTTGGGCCCGCGTATCGGGAAGTATGACAGGGACGGAAAACCGCGGGCTATTCCCGGACACAACATGTCCCTTGCCGTGATCGGCCTGTTTGTGCTGTGGCTTGGCTGGTTCGGGTTTAACCCGGGCTCTACCATGAGTTTCCAGAACCCTTCCGATGTCATGCACATTTTGATGACCACCAATACATCTGCAATCGCGGCTGTCCTGACCTCGACGGTCACCTCGTGGATTTTCATCGGGAAACCGGATTTGGGTATGACCATCAACGGCTGCCTCGCCGGATTGGTGGCGATCACCGGCGGATGCGCCTATATCTCCATCGTGGATTCTCTGATTATCGGTGCGGCTGCGGGAGTCCTGGTGGTGTTTGCGGTGGTATTCTTTGACCGTATTAAAGTGGATGATCCGGTAGGCGCCACATCGGTACATCTGTGCTGCGGCGTTTTCGGCACCATTTGCGTGGGCCTGTTTGCGAAGGAAGGCGTGACCACGCTTTCCTCCCAAAACGGCCTGTTCTACGGCGGCGGTACAAAGCTGCTTGGCGTCCAGCTGCTAGGCATTGCGGCGGTGGGAGCGTTCGTCTTTGCGGCGTCGTTTGTCCTCTGGTATCTTTTGAAGCAGACCGTGGGGATTCGCGTTGCCAGAGAAGAAGAAATTGCCGGGCTGGATATCGGGGAGCATGGCAACCGCGCCTATCCGGATTTCGTGCCGTCTGTCGAGAATATTGACTATGACGGCTCTGCCGGAGGAGTGGAGCCGGAAGCTGTGGGCGATGTGCCTGTCTCGGAAGCTGTGCCTGTCTCGGAAGCTGTGCCTGTAAAGGATACCTCTTCTGCGGCGGAGCAAGCAGTTCCCAAGATTACCAAAGTGGAGATCATCTGTAAGGAAGCCAGGCTGGAGGCTCTCAAATCAGCCATGACCGCGATTGGCATTACCGGCATGACTGTATCCCATGTCCTGGGCTACGGCGCACAGAAGGGCAAGCCGGAGTACTATCGCGGCGCTCCGGTAGAAGCGAATCTTCTGCCCAAGGTGCAGATAGATATCGTTGTCAGCAAGGTGCCTGTCCGCAGCGTGATCGATACGGCGAAGAAAGTCCTTTATACCGGCCATATCGGGGATGGCAAGATTTTTGTCTATGATGTGGAAAATGTGGTGAAAGTCCGCACGGGGGAAGAGGGCTATGACGCCCTGCAGGACATGGAATAAAGCGCCGCTGGTTCGCGGCAGGTACGAAGACAGAACGGAACCTATGCTGGCGCTGGTGTACCGGGGGCGTACTGCCCCTTGTACACCGGTGCGAGGCGCAGCGCAGAGAAATCCAAAATATCTCAAGAGCAGCTGTCTGGCGCACAAAAGTTTTAGAAGGAGAAGAAAGGAGTAAGGATTGTGACGAAATACATATTTGTTACCGGCGGCGTCGTGTCCGGCCTTGGCAAGGGGATCACTGCCGCCTCGCTGGGAAGGCTGTTAAAAGCACGCGGCCTGAAAGTCGCCGCGCAGAAGCTGGATCCGTACATCAACGTGGATCCCGGCACCATGAGCCCCTATCAGCACGGGGAAGTGTATGTGACGGAGGACGGGGCTGAAACAGACCTGGACCTCGGACATTACGAACGGTTTATCGATGAAGATTTGAATCAATATTCCAACCTTACCACTGGCAAGGTTTACTGGAATGTGCTGAACAAGGAACGCCGCGGGGAATATCTCGGCTCCACCGTGCAGGTGATCCCGCATATCACAAACGAAATCAAGGAGTTCGTCTACCGTGTGGGGAGGAAGACAGGCGCAGATGTGGTCATTACTGAGATCGGCGGCACCATCGGCGACATCGAGTCCCAGCCGTTTATCGAGGCGGTGCGGCAAATCTCTCTGGAGGTGGGGAAAGAGAACAGCCTCTTCATCCATGTGACGCTGGTTCCGTTCCTGAGAGGGTCGGGCGAACACAAATCCAAACCCACGCAGCATTCCGTTAAGGAATTGCAGGGGATGGGCGTCAACCCCAATATGATCGTGCTTCGCTGCGATGAGCCGCTGGAAGAAGCGATTTTCAAAAAAATATCGCTGTTCTGCAATGTAAAGCCGGACTGTGTCATCGAGAATCTTACATTGCCCAACCTGTATGAGGCGCCGCTGATGCTGGAGAAACAGAATTTTTCTTCGGTTGTCTGCCGTGAGCTCGGCATCAAGGCCCCGGATTCCGATCTCGCCGAATGGACGGCCATGGTGGATCGCATTCAGGCAAGGACGGGCTATGTGGATATTGGCTTGGTGGGGAAATATGTCAGCCTTCATGACGCCTACCTTTCGGTGGCGGAGGCATTGCATCACGCCGGATACTATCACAATACGCATATCCGGATTCACTGGATCGATTCCGAAGAGATCACGGAAGAGAACGCGGAGGAGAAGCTGGCGGATCTGGACGGGATCCTGATTCCCGGGGGCTTTGGCAGCCGGGGCGTCGAGGGCATGATCATTGCCGCGGCATACGCCAGGGAAAATGGGCTCCCCTATTTCGGCATATGCCTGGGCATGCAGATTGCCGTAATCGAATACGCGCGGAATGTGCTGGGCATAGAAGACGCAAATTCCGGGGAATTTGATGAATTGTGCAGCCACAAGGTGATTGATTTCATGCCTGGACAGAGCGAGAACATCGACAAAGGCGGAACGCTCCGCCTGGGGGCCTATCCCTGCCGCATAAAGCCGGGCTCGGCAATGGAGCGCTGCTACGGCGCCCAGAATATCAGCGAACGCCACAGGCACCGCTATGAATTCAACAATGATTACCGGGAAGCCTTCGAGAAAGCAGGCCTGACATTCAGCGGAATGTCCCCGGACGGAAGGCTGGTGGAGACCGTGGAGATCAGCGGCAGGCCGTTCTATATAGGGGTTCAGTTCCACCCGGAATTCAAGAGCAGGCCCAACCGGGCGCATCCGCTGTTCAAAGGCTTTGTGGGAGCTGCTATAGAACATGCGGGAGGAGCAGGAAAAATAGAGGAGGAGATGGAAGAAACGAAATAACTAGAGAAGAGAAGGATTTTGTGGGAGCGCCTAGGGAGAAACCAGGAAATAGTGAATTTTTGGAGAAAAGGTTTTTCTCAGAAACCATTTTCTGCTATGATAAAGGAAATTGGATTTCTGTGCAGGAATAACAGGAACGGAAGGAGCCAGCTGTGCTGTGAAAGCAGGCACAGAGAGGATGGCTCCGTTTGTGGTGCATGGCAGGGAGGATAGGAGTGGGAGACAATGGGAAAGCGGATGAGAATCTGGAAGTGGCTCTGTGCGTTGGCGCTGGCACTGGTATTGCTGGGAGGATAGGGAAGCACCCTGGCGGCAGCTACTGCAGAACTGGGCGGCGCAGCGGCGGAGGAAGGCCAGCCGGAGGGGAATGGCTGCCGCACAGCAGATCGTATCGGACAATGCATCCAAATCGGACTATGAGAAGCTGAAAGCCTACAAAGACACGATATGTAATCTGACGGCATATAATGATGAGGCGGCTGATAATATCAGCACCCCTTATGGCAATCCATGGAGCTGATCTGGGTATTTGATGGTGATTCCAGCACAAACGTTGTCTGCGAGGGCTATGCGAAAGCCTTTCAGTATCTGTGTGATTTAACTACATTTACAAATGACATCAAATGCTATACCGTCACTGGACGGATCGCGGGCGGAACCGGCGAAAACATCGGGGGCGGCCATATGTGGGACATTGTTACAATGGAAGACGGCAAGAATTATCTGGTGGATGTGACCAACTGTGATACAGGAATGGTGGGCGCGGACGATCATCTGTTTCTGGCATGTCTGACGAAAGGTGATTTATCTGGTGCGTATACTTTTTGGAGCGATAGCAATGAGATTGTGATTTATACATATTACGAAGATACCGTTTCCATGTACGGGGAAGCGCTCCTGACCCTTTCACCGGCGGATTATGCGTATTTATCTGTGACGGTCACCGGAGCCCAATCTGCTGTCACATACGGCGAAGAAGTTACTTTGATAGCCAATGTGCCGGAAGGGGCAGCCATATAGTACCAGTGGTATCAAGATGGGGAAGGGCTGTCCGGCGCGACAGGCGCTACCTATACGGTATCGGGCTTGGATGCCAGGCCGGATACGGCGTATTCCTTCACGGTAAAGATTATGGACGGCGGCGAAGAGTATACCAGCCAGCCCTTCCAGCTGACGGTGAACAAAGCGGAACATGCAGCTGTCACAGATCAGATTTCCGTGAAGCGGGGCAACAAGATGGAATATGACCTGGCGCCCTTCCTGCCGGAGGGTTACAAGCTGGGACCCCCGTCAGCACCGATGAATCCGGACGGGATTCTGCCCAACGGCGTGACGCGTACCGGTACTGTGGTCACCGGTACGCTGGCAAATGACAGTAAAAATGTGGGAAACTACGCAATAATCCTAGTTTCCGTGGTAGAAACGAAAAACTACAAGCATTTTGATATTGAGCTTACCGTTTATATGACGGATAAGACGCCCCAGAATCTGGCCTTCCAGGCGGGTGCGCTGGATAAAACCTATGGGGATGGAGCCTTTGTCAATCCGCTGACAGGCGCGGCAGAAGGAAGCGCTGTGACTTATACCAGCAGCGATCCGTCAGTGGCTGTGGTGGACAATGACGGCAGCCTGCAGGTGTCCGGTATTCTGGAGGGCGATCAAGCACAGGTTTCCTTTACCTGTCCGGCTGACCGGCTGACAGGCGTTTACGTTTCCACAGAGCCGGGCGGCACGAAGGTCGCCCTGTCCTGGGCAGGGGAGCCGGTTCTCCTTGAGGGAGAGAAGGCGTCTTACTATACGCTGCCGGCGGATGACCCCCGGGATTGGGGAGGCCAATACGGCGGTGTATGACGTGAGGCTGTGGGTGAATGTCAATGGAACCGGCTGGGTACTGGCCACAGCCGATAATTTCCCGGCGGGAGGCATCACCGTGACCCTGCCTTATCCCAACGGAACCAGCCGGGATGTCCATGATTTCTTCGTGGCCCACATGGCCACGATGGATATCAACGGCAGGAAGGCGGGAGAGATGGAGTACCCGGCGGTGACGGAGACAGACGCAGGCATCCAGTTCAAGGTATCTTCCCTGTCGCCAGTGGCGGTGGAATGGAAGGAGACAGCTCAGACCCCTGGCACAGGCGGGGACGGCGGAAGCGGCGGCTCAGGAGGCAGCCAGGAAGCTGCCCCGGGCGCACAGGTGCAGGCTGCGGCTACCGGCGACGAAAGCCCGGTGGGAACCTATACCGCCCTGCTGGCGGCGTCCGCAGGAGTCCTTGTGCTTCTGGCCCTTCCGGCTGTCAGGAGAAGGCGGAAGGCTTGAGGAAAGTTCAGATTGAAAAGCAGATAGTTAACAAATAGAGGCCGCCTGCCTGACAGGCGGCGGAAAGCGGGACAGAGGAACCGAAGGGAGAGCCGGAGGGGAACTGTCCCGCTTTGTGATCTGGGAGGATTTGGGGGGGTGGGGGAGATGCTATGAGAAAGTTGCGGCAGTACCGGCGGCGGATTTCAAAGTTATGAGATCTGCCGCAGAAGTTCTGTGGGAGTAAGCAGCGGAAGGTCAAATTCTTCAAAATCCTTTTTATTGCGGGTAATGATATAATCGCAGCAGATGGATTTCGCACAGGTGGCGATAAGGCAGTCCTCAAAATCCCTTGCTCCCTTTTGGAATGCCATAAGGACGTCATTGTTGGTCACGCTGCACACTTTTACGATTTCCAGCAACTTTCCAATTGCTTGATAAGCAAGTTTGGTGCTGTGGGTGTATTTCCTGACTAGGTAATAAATATCGGTTATGGAGGAAGCGGACACAAAGCCGTCAATGAGATGTCTCTCGCAAAGGCTTAAGACTTTGTAGGAATCTTCCACGAAAGGTTCTCTTTCCAGCAGAACGTCAAGGATGATGTTGGTGTCACACATGATCTTCATATTTGGATAGACGCTCCTCTCGTAAAGAATCCAGGTCAATGTCGGCGGGAACCTCCTTAAGCATCCCTCGTAGGGAGTCTACAGCAGAAACCTGCGGATTTATGACCTTTGCGATCGTTTTTCCGTTGCGGGTGATAAAAATATCTTCTTTGGAAATTAGATCCAGATATTTGCCAAAATTAGTTTTGAATTCGGTTGCAGTGACAATCATGGATAGCGCCTCCTTTCTCTATGTTTCTTTTATTATATGCGATTTGAGCGGATAAATCAATGAAATCGCACGAAAAAGAAGGAATTATAAGGAAAGATCGTTCGATTTTCCGCATGCCGCTGATGGTTGCATATCTTTGTACACCAGCGTATAATTTTGTACACCGGCGCTATGGAAATATGGAAGCTGGTTTGCTATAATGGGAGCATGTGAGGAGAGTGCAGAAATGTCCTTTTTTGAAACGCTCAACGACAAATTTTTCAACCCGTTCTGCTGCAGGAACCGGGCGCTCTACTTTGCGTGCATCAGCCAGCTGATTGAGAAATCAAAGGAGATCGCCGTCCTGTATGAGACGGACGCCAGAGACACGCTGATCCTGTACCTTCAGAATTGTACCTATGCGATAGAGACGGAAAATATCGGAGAGGAGATCGCCAGCGGGAGAACCCCGCAGGAAAACGCGTCCGCCATTCTCCGGTATTTTCGCGCGTGCGGATGGATTACGCCGCAGGAGATCGGGCGCAGCGGGGACAATATCGCGTCTGTATCAGCGTACTGCCGCAAGCTGGTTGACGCAATCCACAAGATCTTTGACGGAGACGCCAACGGCGCGATCACCAACCATATTTTTTCCATGCATGAAATACTGAAGGCCTCTTTCGGCAAGGACAGCGCCCGGGCGATACGCCCCTATCAGAATATTCTGCTTCCGCTGGTGGAGAACGAATGCGACCTGAAAAATGAACTGCTGATCCTGAAGGACAGCATCCGCGAGATCATGCGCGCGGTGATGAGGATGGCAGATGCCAACAGCTTTGGCCAGTTCCTGATGAAGGACGAGCTTCTGAACCGCTTTTTCAACGACTATTTTTTCATCAAAAAGAGCGGCCTGATCCCTTCCTATATCTCGGAGATTGACCGGATGCTGAGAAAGCTGCGCCGCTCAGAGCTGTATGGGCGGATGGTTCAGGAATATACCAAGCTGGAAAACGCGGGCGAGGCTCAGGCGAAGGAGAAGATCGACCGGCTGTTCAACGAGCTGGACAGCTTCATCAACCTGGAATACGAGCAGGAGATGTCTTACATCGACCGGAAAATCAACAACTACTACAATCTGTACTCCACCCGGATGATGATGGTGCTGAGCGAGAATACCAACCTGGAGCACGAGCTGAACCGGGTGCTTCTGCTTTTGAAAAACCTGGACGGGGAGAACCGGGAGGAGGCGCTGGCACAGCTTTCGCAGGCGCACCGCCTGATGAGCGTGGGATATATCGGGAGGAAGTCCTTTGAGCGGAGGAAGAAGCGCAATCCCAGCCAGAAAAATGTGGGTCTTGTCACCGAAGAATTGTCCCAGGAGGAAAGGCAGCGGCTGACGGATGAACTCCTGACGGAGACGCCGGACCGCTACAGCATGGACAACGTGCAGAAGCATTTCGACAGGATTTTAAAGGGCAGGGAGCAGGCCTCCGTGGAGGAATGCGCGGTACATACCAGGGAGGATGCCACCATGGTGGCGGCCAGCATGATCTATTCAGGCACCGCCGGTTTTCCCTACGAGGTGGAATTTTTGGGAGGCATGGTGGAGACTGAGGCGGCGGCAATCAGCAACATCAACATAAAGAGGAAGAAATCATGAGTGATATCCGTTTGCAGATAGCAATCAAAGAAGAGAGCAGCCATTTGTTCAAGCGCTGTATACGAAAGCTTCTGGAGTCCACCTTCATCCTGCGGGATAGGGATGAGAAGCTGTATCAGTTTGCGTCCAGGGAATCCAACCGGCAGGACATTTCCGAATACCTGCGGATGATTGGCTTCGATGTGGTTGTGGAGGAGAAGACAGGCGTGTGCATGCTGACGGCCAGCGAGGAGGACGCGGATACTGTGGGTCTGAAGCGGGCCAACGTGGTGACCTTTTCCACGCTGCAGTATCATCTGCTGCTGGCGCTCTGGAAGGTATATCTGGAAAATCTCGGTTACAGCGAGGGAAATTTTGTGACAAAGGGGGATCTGATCGACAAGATCAAGTCCTATGATATCCCGCTGACCCGGGCAGAGCTCAACGCCGCCTTCCGCCTGTTCAAGAAATACAGCCTGATCAATTTCGACGACAGCGAGGAAGGCGAGGATATGAAGATCCAGCTCTACCCATCGCTGCAGTTTGGCTGGGATCTTGCGCAGTTCCGGGCTGTGGCCCAGGAGTATCTGAAAGAGGAGACAGAGGAGGCCGGGGAGCCAGAGAAAACCGGGGAGCCGGGGGAAGGGATAATCCCAGAGGAATTTGAGGAGGAAGAGGAATGATCCTGTTGAAGAAGGTGCGGCTGATCAACTGGTATGGGTTTTCCAATGTGACAGCTCCCATCGGGTTTTTCACGCTGATTGCAGGGAAGAATGGAAATGGGAAATCGGTCATGCTGGACGCGGTGAAGTATGCTGCCTACGGAGATACGGTATTCAATAAGTCTTCGGAGAGCAAAGGAAGCCGCACGCTGTCCTCCTACACGCGGGGGCTGCTGGACGCCACCGCCGGGACGTATATGCGCCCGGCAGACCAGGTGCCCAATGTGTACAGCCATATTGTGCTGGAGTATTTCGACGATGTGGAGGAGAAATCCTTTCTGCTGGGGACGGTCATCGAGACAAGCGCGGCCAACAACTGCCAGACGTACCGCTATGTGATGGACCGGACGGTGATGGAGCGGGTGGAGCACACCTACGAGGAGGACGGCGTCACCATGCCCTGCAGCGCCTCTTATCTCCAGAGGAAATACCGGCTGACGCTGATGAACCGGGAGCAGGGGCTGCCGAAATTTTTGCAGATGACCGGATTAAAGCTGGCCCTGGGGCAGCTTCCCACCTATCTTCGCAAGCTGCGGGGGATCATGTCCTATGACCCCAACGCCAGGATCGACCGCTTCATCCGGGAAAGCGTCCTGGAGGAGCGGAACGTGGATTTCGGGAAGCTGATTGAGGCGAAGGAGAACATCGAGCGGCTGAACGAGAGCTTTGCGGTCATCCAGCAGGAACTTCAGGAGCTGGATGAGATACTGGGAGAGTACGATGCCTGGGAGGGAGAGAGAAACCGCCTGCTGGCCGACGACATCCGTATCGTCTATAAAAAGAGAAAAGAGCTGGGCCAGGAGATCGAGCGGCAGCAGAACGACTGGGAAGTGGCGCAGAGAAGAAAAGAGGATTTGGAGAAGGAACTGGAGGCTCTGGAGCGGAGGAAGCGGGAGATCGACGG
Organism: uncultured Lachnospiraceae bacterium; assembly: GCA_944381745.1. GTDB lineage: Bacteria > Bacillota > Clostridia > Lachnospirales > Lachnospiraceae > JAGTTR01. The sequence goes on from CALWMI010000038.1 coordinate 86,118, forward strand.
GCAGCTGGTGCAGGCCAGGGTCAGCCTGGAGCAGCTGGACAGCACGCGGATGATCGCGGAGGAAGAGCGGAGGCTAGAGGGCTTGCAGGCGCAGAAAAAGTCGCTGATGGACGCATGCCGGAAGCTGGAGCATTTCCAGACGGTGGTCAGCGAGCTTATGAACGAGTTCTTTGAGGAAAAGACGCCGGTGGAGGATTCGGATATCCTGGCCTCCCTCTGCGGGCGGGAGCATACGGCGGCGGAAAAGGCGGCGGCGGTGGCCAGGTTCCAGCAGAAGGTGGACGAGCGCAATGACAGGCTGGCGGCTAAGGCCGCAGAGGCCGCAAAGGAGCTGGAGGAGCTGGACAAAAGCCTGCATGCGCAGCACCAGATCGCAGAGGCGTGCAGAAAGCACCGGAATACCTTTGCCCAGATTCCCGAGTATGTGGGCCTGCGGGAGGAGATCAACCGGGAATTGGAAAAGCGGCATATCCGGTCGAGGGCGCAGTTCGCATGCGAGTATGTGATCGGATTGCGGGATGAAACATGGCGGGACGCCATCGAGGCGTTTCTAGGCCCGCGCCGGTATACGATTCTGGTGGAGCCGCAGTATTACGATATCGCGGACGATGTGCTGAACCGCTCGGAACACCGGTACGCCCACCTGTTCAACACGAAGCTCCTGATGAAGAAGAAGCTCCGTGTGGAGGAGGACTCGGCGGTACACAAGCTGGAGATCAAAAATCCAGTGGCAAAGCAATATTTTGACTACCAGCTGGGAAGGATGCATGCGGTGGAGCTGCAGGCCGTGAAGGAATACGAGAATGCCATTTCCAGGGAAGGCCGCGTGTCCGTAGCCATGGACAGCTATTTCCTGCGCTTGGACCGGATGCGCGCCTATTATCTGGGGCAGGAGGCCTTTGAGCTGAACCGGATCCGCGCGGAGAAGGAGATTGCCAGGCTGAACGAGGAGAAGAAAGAAAAGCTGGCGAAGAAGAAGCAGGTGGAGGAGCAGAAGAGCCGCGTGAAGCAGGGGCTTGCGTTCTTCACCGAGTACAGCTATGACGCCCACCGGGAATACCAGGCCGCAGCGGAAAGCGCCCGGGCGTCCAAGGAGCAGCTCCTGCGCCTGAGGAAGGCACAGGAGGACAACCAGGAATACCTGGAGCTGAACGAGCTGGCCGCACGGCTTCGCAGCGAGCAGGACGCGGCGCAGAGCGCGTATACGGCAAAGCTTCGGGAGAAGAGCGAACAGGATGCAGCCATATCCAGATGCCGGGACAAGATCGGGGAAAAGTCTGGGGAGCTGGACAAGCAGGAGAAGCGCTACCGGGAATATCAGACCGAATATTATACCATCGTGCAGCGGACGGTGGAGGCCTACGAAAAATACTTGGAGAATGGAAGGAAAGGCGTGGGCGGCCTATTGGCGGAAGAGACCAGGGGCCGTATCGCCAGGAGCATTGAACAGCACAAAAGCCTGCTGATGCAGAAGCAGGCGGACTACAACGCCAAGCATGCCGGGCACATGCTGCCGAGGGGGACAGACGGCAGGGAGCGGTATGCGGGCAGAAGAGAGCGCATCTGGATGGACAACCTGCAGGAGATCCGCCAGAAGCTGGAGGAGCAGACCCGCAGGTATGAGGATATCTTTAAGAATGAGTTCGTGCTGACAATCTTGAAATCCTGCCAGCGCGCCAGGGAGGACTTAAAGCAGATCAACGGGGAGCTGGCAAAGCTGCATTTTGCAGCGGAATATCAGTTTGACGTCCACTATGTCAAGGACGGCTCCGAGTATGCAAAGGTGATCGAATACGCCCGCTACCTGGACGAGCGGGAGCAGCTGGGCGGCAGCGGGGATGGGCAGATGACCTTCGGGATGCTCACGTCCGTGTCCGACGAGGAGGGCGGGAAGCTGGAGTCGGAGATGAAGCAGATCATCAACCGGATCATCGAAAAAAACAGCGAGGAGACGATCGCCCGCTTTGCCGACTACCGGAACTATATGAACTATGAAATCCTGATCAGCAACCAGATCCTGCACCGGGCAAAATTGTCCCGCCAGACAGGGTTCAATTCCGGCGCAGAGGTGCAGATTCCCTATCTCTTGATCCTGTCGTCCGCCCTCCTGCTGATCTACAACCAGCGTGTCAATTCCACCCGCCTGGTTTTCATCGACGAGCCCTTTGCCAAGATGGATCCCGGCAATGTGAAGCTGATGCTGCAGTTCATGCGGGAGCAGAGGCTCCAGGTGATTTTCTGCTCCCCGGATAAGACGGAATCCATCGGGAACGCGTGCGAGGTGATCCTGCCAGCTCTGCGGGTGCGCGCGGACAGCATGCAGCTGGGCATTGTGCAGTTCCACGAGGAGAACGCGTACAGCAGCCCGTGAGGATAGATGGACAGGACGGATTCCTGTAAGGAGGCGGATGGGATGGACTACGAGGAAAAGATGCTGACAGCCCTGTCGGACAAATACCGGTCGAGCAAAAAGGACAGGGGAACCAATGTAACCCGGAGGCGGACAAAGCTGAGCCCGTCGCACCTCTACAAGAACTACAGCCGCAACGACGGCGATATGGCCCAGATTGAAGCTGTGAACCAGGCGGTTCAAAGATGCCGGGAAAAAGGCTTTGTGACCTATGAGACGGAAGGGTTCAGCAGCGAAATCCAGAGCATTTACCTGGTGGATGAGAAGATTGAGGAGATCGAGCGCTACCTGGAGACAGCGTACGGGTACGAGCCGAAATCTGCAAAGAGGCAGTATGTGGAGGGGCTGATCGCCGCGTACGGCGGACGCTCTCCCGCGGCGGAGAGGGAGTGCGAAAAGCTGCGCCAGGCGCTGGCAAAGAACCGGATTCCGCCCAGATACCACCAGACGGAAGACCTGCTCAAGGCGCTCGTCTTCATTGAGGCGAATGAAAAGGAGTTGTATCTGCGCGAGGCCTCCTCTCTGATTTACGGCGACTCCAAATATCTGGAGGAAAATACGCTTGGGTCTGTGTGCAGGGCGCTGCGGGACTGTCTGGGCCGCCCCTGCGGCGAGGCGGAGCTGGAAGACGAAATCCTGGGGGAATACCATATCACGCGGGAGAAACAGAGGCTGTGCCTGAAGGGCGATGTGCTGCTGCGCGTCGCAGGGAGGGAGCTGGAGCTGGGGGCTCTCCCCCACGGAATTGAATTTTTTGCGAACGAGCTGGACAAGATTGAAGAGATACAGCTTCGCACGCCGGTTTTTACAACGGTGGAGAACTATACCTCCTGGCTGCGGTGCGGCGGGGAGGGAGAGGCCTTCTTTTACCTGGGCGGCTACGCCACCCGCTGCCAGAGGGATTTCCTGCGGAAGGTCTATGCCTCCAACCCGGCGGCTGCCTACCGCCATTTCGGGGACATCGACGCCGGAGGCCTCTATATCCACGAGCACCTGTGCCGCGTCACAGGCATCCCGTTCCAGATGTACCGGATGTCGCGCGCGGAGCTGGAGGATCCGCGCTTTCAGCCCTGCCTGCACCCGCTGACCGGGCAGGACCGCGTCCGCCTGCAATCCCTGGCAAAGCAGGAGGCGTACCGGGAGCTAGCGGGCTATATGCTGGAGCAGGGTGTGAAGCTGGAGCAGGAGATTGTGGCCTGCTGCGAGTGGTGAGCCAAAGAATAAAGGGGAATGTATGAACGAGAAATATTTGGAAGCTGTTAAAACCATAAAAACGGCTATTTATGGCAATTGAGAGGCATAAAAAATGATATCAGAGAGGGCCACCCACCTGTTCCTGTCAGACGAGGAAATCCAAAAGATCAAAGAATATGTCCCGCAGGCGCTGCAAGGGGTTGCCCACTTGGTGACTGACGTCTAATCCAATACGGGATGGAGAACTACGCCGTGGAACGGCTGACAGTCAATGAGCAGAACCCGCAGGCCAGAGGGTTTTATGAACACATGGGCTTCCATGTCTACAAAAGGACGGAGCTTGACGAACAAGGAAACCCCTACCCGCTGCTGTATATGCGCCGTTAAATATATGTGTCTACGCAAAAATATTGCGCCCTGTGGATGCTTGGCTTGCTCCACAGGGCGATGTTGTTATTCCCTTACCGATTATTTATTTTACGTCGAATGCTATTTTCTCCATGATAAATTCACATTTCTGTGCTACCTTTACAGAAAGGGGTGTTTAATTTGGAAAAATTGCTGATCATAGAAGATGAACCGGATATTCAAGAGCTTTTACAGGCCTACCTCCATCATGCCGGATATGAAACAACTCTGGCAGGAGATGGCGTGGAGGCTCTGGAAAAATTTCAAAAAGACAAATTCGATCTGATTCTTTTGGATCTGATGCTTCCTAAAATGGATGGGTTTGGCGTATGCGAAATGATTCGCCGGGAGTCTCATGTGCCGGTTCTGATGCTTACCGCCCTGGACAGTGAGGAGGAACAGCTGCGAGGATTTCAGATGGAGATTGACGATTATGTGACAAAGCCATTCTCAATGCCCATTTTGCTGCAAAAAATCCGAGCAATCCTGCGCCGTACTGGGAGAGGGGCAGATGACAAGCAGCGCCTTCACTACCGGGATCTAACCTTGGATTTGGATGGGATGGAGGCCATGTTGGCAGGGCGTCCGCTGGACTTAACCACGCGGGAGTTTGAATTGCTCCAAGCATTGATTTCTAGTCCGGGGCGGGTGTTTACCCGAGAAGTGCTGCTTGCTAAATTGTGGGGCTACGATTTCTTCGGCGACGAGCGTGTGGTGGACTGCCATATTAAAAATTTGCGGCATAAATTAGGCACGGGCTATATTGAAACTGTGAGGGGGCGGGGGTATCGTGCTGCGAAAGAAAATCTGTGAGAGCTTGACTGCCCGCATTTTTTTGATAACGGTTCTTGTTTTGCTGGGGGCGGGAACCATCACCTTCGGCCTGATTGCATGGGCTACGCCAAGTACTTACACCGCTGTGCTCAATGAAGACCTGGCTGAACAGGTGCATGCGCTGGCAGAAAAATTGGAAGATACCTCTCTGGAGGATTGCGGCCCGGTGCTGGATGTCTTTCTCCGTGACGCTGGCGCTGATGCTATGCTGGTAGGGCCTGACGAACAGCTTGTCAATACAGGCTCCCAGCTTGCCATTCAATCCGTGTACGAGGATGGGGATGCCGCTGCAGCAGAGGACAGCAGTGCCACGGTCACTTATGCCACTGACAGATGGGGTGCCGAAGAGCCTGTAACAGTTACCATGTCTGATCAGGCAACCATCACGGCGGATGTGCATTTCTCTGATCGGGAGGGTGTGTACACGCTGTATGTGACGCCCCGGTTAAAGGCAGAAAATCTGGCAGTACAGGCTCTGATCCAGATGGCGCCGTGGCTGCTGCTAACCCTGCTGATTTTTTCTTTGCTGGGGGCTTTGGCCTACTCCAGATATATTACCCGGCCGATTGTGCGGCTAAGCGGAATCGCTGGCAAAATGGCGGATTTGGATTTTGGATGGGCTTGCGAGGAAAGCAGGCAGGATGAGATCGGCCGTTTAGGCCGGAGCCTGAACCAGATGTCACAAAAGCTTTCCAGCGCCCTGCGTGAACTTCAAGCATCGAACGAAGCGCTCCGCGGAGAGATCGAACAGGAGCGGGAATTGGACCGTCAGCGAATGGCCTTTTTCTCTGCCGCATCTCATGAGCTGAAAACGCCTGTGACTATTCTGAAAGGCCAGCTCTCCGGTATGCTGGATGGAATCGCTGTCTATCAGGACAGGGAGAAATATCTTGCCCGTTCTCTCCAGGTAACAGCCCGTATGGAACATTTGATCCAGGAGATTCTGGCCGTGTCGCGGCTGGAAGCACAAGATAGCGCATATATGCAAGAGGCCGTCAATCTCTCGGATACGGTCAAGGGGCAGCTTACATTGGACGCCGGCCTGATTCATCAGAGAAATTTAAAGGTGACCGCCGATCTGCGCCCTGATTTGGTTGTACAGGGCAATCCATCTATGCTGGCGAAGGCGGTTGGGAATCTGCTCTCCAATGCGGCGTTCTATTCTCCTGAAGGGGAGGAAATTCGGATTTGGTCCGGCCTGGAAGGAAATAGCCCGGTACTGACAATCGAAAATACAGGAGTTCATATTGGGGAGGAGGCTTTGCCGCATCTATTCGAGGCTTTTTACCGCGAGGAGCAATCCCGCAGCCGCCGTACAGGCGGCAGCGGCCTGGGACTCTATTTGGTGCGGATCATCCTAGAGCGGCACGGAGCAAAATGCCAGATAGGCAATACATCCCAAGGCGTCCGGGTGACCGTCCATTTTGGAAATCCAGAATCGTAAGCGCCGGTGTACAAGGGGCTACGCCCTTGGTACACCGGCGTTAGCATCTCCATACAAAACACATATTGGCTCCAAGTTCTCTCCATATAGGGCTGGTATCCTATGGGTGAAATCCAAAAAAAAATCGAAAAGAAAGGATGTTTACCCATGCAAATGGAACTTCATGACCTGTGTATGGCCTATCCCGATGGGAAACAGGCTCTGCAGCATCTGAACCTCTCGTTGAAAGCGCCAAGCCTGACCGGCCTGCTAGGCCCCAACGGCGCGGGCAAGTCTACCTTGATGAAGCTGCTGGTGGCTGCCCTCCTGCCTACGGGCGGCTCCATCCTGGTAGATGGACAGCCCCTTGCCAAGTCAGAGCGGCTGCTGAAAGCCAGCTTGGGCTATCTGCCCCAGGACTTCGGCCTGTTTGACGAATTGACCGTGACGCAGTTTCTGGACTACATGGCTGCCCTCAAAGGGCTGCGCAATCCGAAAAAGGCGATCCAAGAGGCGGTTCAGGCTGTTCGCCTGGAGGAAAAATCCAAGTCAAAAATCCGTACACTCTCCGGCGGCCAGCGCCAGAGGGTTGGAATTGCCCAGGCACTTCTGGGCAATCCCCCGCTTCTCATTCTCGACGAGCCTACGGTGGGGCTGGATCCGGAGGAGCGCATCCACTTCCGCAACCTATTTTCCCGCACAGCCCAGGAGCGGCTTGTGCTGCTTTCCACCCACATCATTGAAGATGTGCAATCCGTATGCGATCAGCTTGTTGTGATCAACCACGGCAAAGTGCTGTTTACGGGCACACCGGAACAACTGATCCAAACAGCTGTGGGTCATGTGGGCGTGTTTTGGGAGCGGAATTCTGTCCAGGAGCAGGGCTCTGTCCGGGAGCAGGATTCCGTCTGGGAGCAGGGGCTGCATATCACGGCGCGGGTCAATACCAGTCAGGGCATCCGCTGCCGTGCAGTGGCTGACAAACTCCCAGCCTATGCCAAGGCGGAGGAGCCTTCCTTGGAGGACGCCTACCTCTACCTGATTTCAAAGGAGGCCGCGCAATGAAAACACTCTGTCTATTTTTTCTGGAATTGCGGCGGCTTTTGCAAAGCCGGCTTGCCTGGCTGGCTGCCGGCCTGACGGTGCTCTCGCCTGCGATGGGCCTGTTCCTCTACAAACCCGCTTCCGCAAGCACCATGCTTTCCATGTATCTTGCAAACCCCGCGATTGCTGGGGGCGTTGCAGGAGGTATCCTGTTCGGGCTGCTGACAGTCTTTGCATTCGACAGGCCTGCCCGAAACCGTGTGGATACCCTGATGGATGCAGTGGTTTCACCGCTTTGCATGGCGCTGATACGCCTGCTGGCTCTTATCGCCGGCGCTTTGCTGGTTATTGGGCTTACCATGCTGGTCTGGCTGCCGGTCAGCCGGTGGCTGACCGGAACGGTATTCGGCGCCGCGGACTATGTGCTGGCCTATCTGCTCCTCATGGGGCTTGCCCTGCCGCTGGGGGTTCTGGCCGCCGCCGCTGCGTATCAGTTTATCCGCCGGGCGGATCTGTCCCTGGCCGTCTTCGCGGCCTTTGCCGCCCTCAGCTTGACGGTATGGGCAGATAACTGGCAGCTGTGCTGGCTCAACCCTTGTGTGTGGGCGCTGTCCGATGACTTTTCCAACTTTCGGATTTTCCGGTCTGTTGGATATATGCGGCTGACGTGGCTGGCGGCGCTCTCCGGCGTGTGGACACTTTCGTGGCTTTGTGTCCGGCAGTACGGGAAAGGGCTCCTGGGCTCCCTGCTCCGAAGTGCCAGGCGGGCTTACCGCCCGGCCATCGCCTTCGTCCTGCTTGCCTGCGCTGGAACTGCCTATGCTGCCCAGCCCTTTGTGGATCACAGCAACCTGGACGAGATGGCCATGTCTTTCTACGAAATCCCTTATGCTGAGGACGTGGTCTGTACCGGACGTACCGCGCAGGTGTTCCCAGATGTCAATGCCGGGACGGTATCTGGCCGGGCTTCCTATCAATTCCAAAATAGCTCCGGCGAGGAGCAGGTGGTGGCCTTTGGCGTCACACCGGGCTATGTGATCTCCGATGTCCAGGCAAATGGCGCAGACGTTCCTTTCTCAGTGAGCGATTACCAGGAATATAACGAAGCCATGCTGGAGGTGGCCATCCCCGCCGAAGAACAGGTGGAATTGACTATGCATTACGCTGGGTTCCCCCAGGAAAACCGCATGATGTCCGCCATGCAGGGCGGCGCAGAGATCAGCGCGGAATATCTGTGCCTGGAAAATGCGGCGCTCTCTCCGCGATTGATGAATGTCATGCCCGATGAACATAGGTATCCCACGACGCTGGAAATCACCTTGCCGGCTTCTATGACGGTCATTCCCTTTGGAAGCAGCGACGCCCAAGCTGTTGCAGAACACGAGGACGGAACGAAGACATGGCGCTATGAGAGCAACAGTACCGGCGGCATCCTCTATGCAGGAACTTATATCCGGGAAGACATTGCCGTCGATGGCTTTACCGTTGCGTTCTACTATGGCCGCAAGCACCAGGCTGTTATGGAGGCGGCCGGAGCGGCGGAGGCTGTCAAATCTGTGGTGGAATACTGCACGAAGCACTATGGCCGCCTATCCTTCGGCTCAGCGGATAAGCTCAAACTGATTCAGAGCCGGGTGTCTGGCGGCGGCTATGCCGCAGACGGAGCAAGCTTACTGGATGAGGCTGACTTCACCGCCGAAAACCTTTCCAACGCGGATAAGGGCGCAGGCGCGGGAGAGGTGATGATCCACGAGCTGGTCCATCAGTGGTGGGGCTTAGGCAATATGTTTGATGCGTCCGATCCGGGCAGCGCTTGGTCTGCGGAAGGGCTGACGGTCTACACCACTTACCGCATTGTCAAGGAGCTCTATGGCGAGGATTATGCCCAGGAGCACTATGTCAACCAATGGCAGCAGGCGGTGGATGACTACTATCTGGACTTCTATGTGCGAAACCCAGACTATCTGGCTGCGCTGCCGGAGGATAAGCAGCTGGAGATTACGAATAACCTGACTTATGTGCGGCAGTATTGCGAAATGCCGCTGAAGATATTAAAGGCCGAGGCGCTGGTAGGCGGCGAGGATGCTATGGATCTGATTTTGAAGGGGCTGTTTGGCCGGGAGATAGATCCCATGTACCCGTACCTGACCTATCAGGAATTTCTGGATGCCTGCGGACTGGCAGAGGAGGATCTGAACCTTGTGTAAAATATTTGGATACGAGTGCAAGCGGCTGCTTTGCAACAAATTCTTCATTGGCCTTTTGGCGGCGCTTCTATTCTATGGCTGGCAGGTGCTGGATCGCGTGACCATCCTCGGCGTGTCGCACACTGCGCCATTTTCCCCCTGGAGTTTCGGAGATTATCTGGCGCGAATGCTTCCGCTGCTCTGGATTGGCACCTTGTTCTTCCTGACGTTTTTTACTTCCAAAGCGGAGCGGCGCAGAGAAATCCTGACCTCTGCCACACCAGTGAGCCCATCTGCCTATGGATTGGTGCGATGCTGCGCGGCTCTGCTGGGAACCGCCTTGCTCGCCTTAGCTGTCATCCTGTTGGCACTGGCATTTTACGGCCAGATGTTTCATTGGTATAACTGGAGTTCCCTGCTTTTGCCGATGGTTCTCACACTGGCTCCGCCGCTGATTTTTGCTCTGGGCAGCGGCTGGCTGCTGGGCCATCTGCGGCCTTGGCTGATTTTTTTGTGGATGCTGTTTCCTGTTTTGCTGATGGTACTGCCCTTGCCAGAATTTTTGGGGCTGCTGAATGGAAGTATCTTTGTGGATCGCCCCCTCGCTCTTGGCGCCGTGGATCCTGCCTTTTCTCTGCCGGCAGGAACCGCTGCCGCGCAATGGATGGTATGCCTTGCAGGGATAGCCCTCCTGGCGAGCTGCTTAAAGAAAAGGAAACATTAGGGAACCTGCCGTCCCTCAGCCAATAGGCAAGGGAAAAAGTGATTATTCCGATAGCGTTGTGATGGTTCCGATGATAGGGTATAATACTATTAGTGGGAGCCAGGTGTCATGATGTATAGGTCAGTAAAACAGCAAATCATTTTCGATGTAATATTGTTCCGTTCATGATTGAGGATAATTTAAAGATATTCTACTATAGAGGATTGAAGGGGTGGGACGATGAAAAAGGATAATTTTCTGGATGACGGGATGAAATAAGGAGGTCGCCTATGCCTTTTGAAATTGTACGAAATGATATTGTAAATATGCAAGTGGATGCGGTGGTGAACACGGCAAACCCGAACCCTGTCATCGGCTCCGGCGTTGACAGCGGAATACATAAAAAAGCCGGATACGAACTGCTGGCAGCCAGGCAGAAAATCGGACGCATTGATTTTGGCGACGCAGTTATGACACCGGGGTTTGGCTTGGATGCCAAGTATGTGATCCATACCGTAGGGCCTATTTGGAAGGATGGCAGCCACGGCGAGGAGCAGATTTTGTCTTCCTGTTATCGGAAGTCCCTGGCATTGGCCAAAGAGCATGCGTGCGAGTCCATCGCCTTTCCGTTGATCGCTACAGGCAATTATGGATTTCCCAAGCCCCTTGCCCTGCAAATAGCTGTCCGTGAAATCAGCACGTTCCTTTTGGAAAATGAAATGCAGATTTACTTGGTTGTGTTTGGCAAAGAAGCCCTTGCACTTTCGGAGAAACTGTTCAAATCCGTCAGCAGCTACATTGATGAAAACTATATCCGCAGTAAGACGCTTGACGAATACGGAACAGAAAGCCCGTATGGCTCCCCGTTTGAAACAAGACGTGCCGGAGAATGGCTGAGACGAAGCCATCGAATCCAAGAGGATAGTTGTCCGCCGCAGGCAGCGGAAAAGTGCCTGGGTGTGCCTGCCGGGGCAGCAGCGCCCATGGATTCAGATGATTGGGGGCAGCTGCTGGAAGATCTGGACGCAGGTTTTTCCGAGACACTCCTGCAGCTGATCGACCGCACGGGCAAGAAAGACTCGGAAATCTACAAAAAAGCGAACGTAGATAGAAAGCTGTTCTCTAAAATCCGCAATAATATGGACTACAGGCCATCCAAGACGACGGCGCTGGCCTTTGCCTTCGCACTGGAACTGGATATTGATGAAACAAAGGATTTTATTGGCAGAGCGGGGTTTGCCCTCTCCCACAGCAGTAAGTTTGACGTGATTGTGGAGTATTTCCTGGTAAATCGAAATTACAATGTGTTTGAACTGAATGAGGTTCTGTTTGCTTTTGACCAGCCGCTTATCGGTGCATAGCGCCGGTGTGATTGTCCCTTGGCATTTTCCTTTGGAATACCGGCGTTAAAAATGTCGCATGCTGTGCGACCATTTGCCCTCCTGTTTTTCTTATCATGAAATTACAATAAAAACAGGAGGGATTCAAAATGACAGAACTTGTATTTATCTTAGACCGAAGCGGTTCCATGTCGGGACTGGAGAAGGACACGATCGGAGGCTTCAACTCCATGTTGGAAAAGCAGCGGAAGGAGCCGGGGGATGCCGTGGTATCCACCGTGCTGTTTGACAACAACATAGAGGTGATTCATGACCGTGTTGCCATTGCAGAGGTGCCGGACCTTACGGACAAGGAATATTTCGTGGGTGGCTGCACAGCACTTCTCGACGCTGTTGGAGGCGCCATTCATCATATCGGGAATGTCCACAAATATGCCCGCAAAGAAGACGTGCCGGAGAAGACCCTCTTTATCATCACCACGGATGGCATGGAGAATGCCAGCCGCCGCTATACCTACGATAAGGTGCGCCATATGATTGAGCGCCAGAAAGGGCGTTATGGATGGGAGTTCCTGTTTCTCGGGGCAAACATGGATGCGGCGGCAGAAGCCAGAAGATTTGGCATCGATGAATCTATGGCCGCCGACTATCATTGTGATGAGGCTGGAATGGCACTCAACTACGAGGTTATCAGCGAAACAATCACCCGCGCGCGAACGTGTGGAGCACCATTGTCTGCGGATTGGAAAAAGAAGATTGACGCGGATTACAAGAAGAGAGGTGGCAGGAGATGATAGGAGCGATCTTAGGGGATATCATCGGGAGCCCTTATGAATTTGACCGTGGAAACAAGAGCAAGGAGTTCCCGCTGTTCTCTCGCAAATCCACCTATACGGATGATACCGTGATGACTTTGGCGGTTGGCCGGGCTTTCCTTGACGCACAGCCCAGCGCCTCGGATGACTGGATTTTGCAAAATGTGGCTAAGCGTATGCGCCAGTTCGGAAACATGTATCCGAATGCCGGGTACGGAGGAATGTTCCGGCGGTGGCTTCGCCATCCGGAGTGCCAGGCCTATCATAGTTTGGGCAACGGTTCTGCGATGCGTGTTTCTTCCGTGGCATGGTTATATGACGATATCGGCGCTGTCAGGCACGCGGCAAGGCTTTCCGCCGAAGTTACCCACAATCATCCGGAAGGAATCAAAGGTGCTGAGGCAACGGCCAGCGCTATTTTCCTGGCAAGGACAGGAGGCAGCAAGGCAGAAATGAAGGACTATATAGAACAGGAATTTGGCTATAGGCTGAATCGCACTTGCGATGAAATCAGGCCCGGATATTTTCATATAGAGACTTGCATGGAAACCGTGCCGGAGGCTATCACAGCTTTCTTGGAGGGAGACAGCTTTGAAGATGTGATCCGTACGGCGGTGTCCCTTGGCGGCGACTGCGATACGCTGACGGCGATTGCCGGCAGCATTGCGGAAGGTTTCTATGGTGTTCCTGCCAAGCTGAAGGAAGAATGCCATAAGCGCCTGCCAGGGCCGCTGCTGGAGGTATTGGAAGCGTTTGAGGAGTATCTTGGCAGGTAGTATCCTTTGTTCTTACTGCGATTTTGCCTGCGCCGGTGTACCAAGGGCGTATTGCCCCTTGTACACCGGCGCTATCTTTGAAGGCCGGGATTGGTTCTTATGAGCGTGATTTTGCCAAACACCCCAATATCAGCGAGTTCCCCAAGATTTCAATGATCTGGAAGTCCATACCATCCCAACTGGCGAGAGAAAACAAAAAGTTTATCT
>CALWMI010000039.1 GCA_944381745.1 uncultured Lachnospiraceae bacterium
CGGAGGAGGCGGCCTTCCTGCGGGAGCTGTCCACCAACCGGGACAGCACGACCTTTGCGGCTTTTGTCACGAACCTGCATTCAGAGGATCCGGCTTTTGCGCAGACGCTGACGGCGATCCGGCAGGCAAAGACAGAGGTGAAGGCTACGGAGAAGGTGATGTACGACACGGTGGAGACCGGTTACTGGGAGATTCTGGAGGTGCAGGCCAAGCAGGGGAGCGCCAGGGCCGAGGGCGGAACGGTGATCTGGGAGATCCCGGAGGGGGCCGGCCAGACCTACGAGTGCCGGGTGAAGATAAAGCTCAAGGACGAATACCGCTATCAGATCTCAGATACCCGTTATCCCACCAACCGGGACGGGCAGGCAAAGGGCTGCAGGCTGGAATACACCGTGCGGGGAGGCAGCAGCCACGGCCAGAAGCGCACGGTGGAGAGAGAGACGCCGGTACTCCCCTACGGGGCAGTGTCGGTGTCGGGGGAGAAATACTGGACGGTGGCCGGAAGTGAGGCGCCCAGCATACAGCTGTCCCTTGGCAGACGGCTCAAGGGCCAGGAGGCGGAGCTCCTGCTGGCGGAGAGCCGGACGAGGGAGGAGGGCTGGCAGTATTTCTTTGACAGGAGACAGCGGGAAGACGGGGCGGTGGTACCCCTCGTGCTGTGCGACAACAGCGGGAACCGGTATACCTACGAGCTGACGGAAGAGACGGACATGTATGAGTGCATACGCGTGGAAGAGGGGGAGCCGGCTGCCGGGCAGCTGGTGAGAAATCTGTACAACCGCCCCTTCCGGATCAAGGCGAAGCTTGCGAAGACCGACGCGCAGACCGGCGTGGGCCTGGAGGGAGCAGTCTTTGCAGTGCTTGCCTATGACAGGGACACGGACAGCTATCTCCCCTATACGGGGACAGAAGACAGCATGGAAGGGGGAAGTCCGGTCTATCTGAAGGATAGGGGGGACGGCTGGTATGAGAGCGAGGGATGGCTCTACTACAGCGAGGACAACGAGGGCAGGTTCCGCCTGGTGGAGGAGCAGGCTCCCTGGGGCTATGTGGGCAGCCACGGAGGGCAGGGAGAGAGCCCCGCGCTGGATATCCAGATTACCGGGGACAACCACGGGACTGTGGTGGAGGAGACAGCCGGCGGAGAGAGCCTGGCCCTTGCCAATACCCGTGTGACGGGAAATATCTGCCTGGCCAAAGTGGATGCGGACTCCGGGCTGGCCGTCCCCCAGGGGGAGGCGGCCCTCTTCTATGAGGACGAGGAGAAGAATGCCAGGTACGGCCTTTTTGCAGGGGAGGATATCCTGGCGCCGGATACCGGGGAGATTCTCTTCCCAGAGGGGACGCTTGTGCAGGATGGGAGAGTCGGCAGCGAAGGGACGTTATCCTTCCGGGAGCTGGAGCTGGGAACCTATGTGGTGCGGGAGCTGGAAGACGCGCCGGAGGGATATCTCCTGGACAGCCGGGATTACCAGGTGACGCTGGATTACGAAGGGCAGGATGTGCCGGAGGTGGAAGAGAGCCTAACAGTCTATGAGCCGGTGAAAAAACAGCGGCAGGTGATTTACAAGATGACCGGGGAGGGGGATCAGATGGAATGGCTGGACGGCGCGGGCTTCTCGGTCTTCCCGGTGGAGTCCCTGACAGAGATTACATGGGACGGCCAGGACGACGGGGAGCTGGCCGAGGCAGTCAAGGAGGCCTATCTGGGCCGCGAAGGCAGCGGGTACGCAGGGATGCGGACGCTTGCCCCGCTTGTGCTGTACGAGGACGGCGAAGCCTGGGAGGTGGGAGAACTGACAGGGGAAGGAGGCGTGATTGAGACGCCGCCGCTCCCCTACGGCGTCTATGTGGTTGTGGAGACCACCGTGCCGGCGGGGAAGACGCCGGTGGATCCGCTGGTCCTGCGCATCCAGGCCGACGATTCCGACCGGGACGTGCTGGGGGACGGCAAGGGACAGAAGCGGCGGGCGCTGCTCCTGCGGGATTCCGACAGGCTGTCCCGCCTGGTCATCCGCAAGGTGGAGGAAGGCGGGGAAGAGGCGCTGGCGGGAGCGGCCTACCGGGTACGGGATGTGGACGGAGCCTGGAAGGAATGGTATTTCCAGAGCGCAACGCTGTGGGAGAAGGCACAGTATGAGCTGTTCCATGACGGCTATGTGGTCTGCCGGGATGCTGCCACAGGAAGCTTCCTGGGGACGGAGGAGAACCCGTGGGTGACGCAGCCGGCAGAGGAGCCCTATGGCTGCGCGGCGGTGCTGGACACATGGCTGCCGTGCGGAACCTATGAGCTAGAAGAGGTCAAAGCCCCAGACGGCTATATCCTCCAGGGAGAGGAAGGGCAGATCGCCAGGAAGGAGGCGCATGAGGAGGGGAACGGAACCTTCTACGAGACAGAGGAGGAGGGGATGTGGACAAGAACCCCTTCGGAGGCTGTGCGTTTCCAGATTGCGGAGGAGGACATGGAGTACGATGGGAAGTCCGGCGCGTACTATACGGTGGTTGTCCAGGAAAATACGCGGCCAGTGGGCAAGCTGTCCGTCTACATCGAGGGGGAGAAGCTGGAGGACAATGGACAAGGCCAGGAAATCCTGGTGACCCGCCCCCAGGAGGGGGCTGTGTTCCGGCTGGAAGCCGCAGAGGATATCTTCGGGGCCGGCGGGAAGCTGGCGTACCGTGCGGGAGACCTGGTGGAGGAGCTGGTGAGCGACGCCCAGGGCAAGGCCTGGACGGGAGGCACAGACGATGCCCAGGGGCGGCCCAAGGGACTGCTTCCGGGGGAATACCGCCTGACCCAGGTGAAGGCGGGGGAAGGCTTCCCCGAGGACTCTGTGGATGCTGCCTGGAGGACGGTATCCATCGCCTACGTGGACGAGAGGACGCCGGTGATCTACCGGGACGAGGCATACACGGTGTCTGAGGAGCCCAAAGGGCAGGCCGGAGAGCTGCAGGATCCTTCTGGCGGCAGCCCGGCGCAGGCGGAACAGACGCCCAAGACCGGAGATCCAGGGGCAGCTTCCTGGCTGCTGGCGGCGGCTGTATCCGGAGGGGTGCTCCTTGTGCTGAGTAGAAAGAGGAGAAAATCATGAGGGGCGGCGAGAGCGGCAGGCTGATCATCTGGGGAGAGAAGAGATACGGGGAGGAGATGAGAAAGCTGTATGAGGGGCTTACGATCCTACAGAGCAGGAGCCGGGAGAAGGCCAGGCTGCAGATCAAGATGCTGTCAGGAGACTTTGAGGAATACTGCGGGAAGGAGTTTCATGAGACGGACGCAATCCTGGCCTATTTCCCGAGAATCGGGAGGAACCTGGAGGAGTTCCTGGGAAGCAACCGCAGGTATACGCAGAAGCTGTACATTGTCATCGGGGCCTCCTACCGGGAGCAGGACGAGCGGCGCCTGGAGGAATATTACCGGCTGGAGGCCGGACGCTGGTTCCTCATGCCCTACGATAGGCTGTACGCAGGGATATCTGCCCGGCACGAGGAGATAGCCGGGTATATCCAGCGCTGCAGGTCCCCGTGGGGAGAGCCAGGCGGGTGCGGGTATGTGCAGGCCATGAAGAAGATGCTTGCGGACATGCGCAGGATCTGCAGGCCGGCGGGATAAGGCGGTGTGAACGCCGGGCAGGAAGGCTGCCCGGCAACGCCGCCAGACAAGGAATTTTGCGCAGGCAGACTTTGCGCAGGCAGACTTTGCGCAGGCAGGCTTTGTGCAGGCAGGACTTTGCGCAGGCAGATTGCATGAAGCCGCTCCCTGTGCTATGATAGGCTTAAAAAACGGGACAGAGGAATGGCAGGGAGAGAAGAAGCATGCAGGACAAAGAAAATTTTCTGGAAGCGTTGAAGAGGCTGGAGGAGCGGGCCGCGCAGCAGAACGGCCTGCTCTCCGCCGCAGATGTGCAGGATGCCCTGGGACAGTTTGCCGCCGGGCAGGAACAGCAGGCGGCAGTATGCCGGTATCTGGCGGGGCAGGGCATACGCGTCGAGGGCCTGGAAGCGGCCGCGCAGGTACAGGGGAACCGGACGGAGGAAGACCTGGACGGGGAAGACAGAGCCGTGTACCAGCAGTACCGCCGGCTGCTGGGCCAGCCGGGACGGCTGGGCGGGGAGGAATGCAGGCAGATGCTCCGGGCTCTCGCGGAGAGGGGGGCATGCCGGGAGCAGGTGATCGGGTTCTATCAGGAGGCGGCGCTTGAGACTGCCGTCCGGTACGCGGGCCGGGGGATTCTCTTAGAGGATTTGATTCAGGAGGCCAACATCGGCCTGATGATGGCGGTGGACAGCCTGGGGCTGAGAGAAGACCATGTGACAGAGGATGAGTATATCAGGGAAGGAATCGAGGGAGCGCTGCGGCAGCTGCTGGAGGAGGAAGAGGACGCAAGGCAGAAGGATAGTCAGATACTGGAGCGGATGGACCGCATCGGCGCGGGAATCCGGGAGCTGTCAGACGAGCTTGGCAGGAAGGTGACGCTGGAGGAGATTGCCGGTTATCTGGATATGCCCCAGGAGGAGGTCAAGGATCTGCTGAAGCTGACCGGGGAGACATTCGAGGACGGCCAGGAGCAGGACAGAGGACAGGGCGGCCAGGAAGACGGGGCGCTCACCTTCGGGGTGGAGGACTTCCAGATTTTCTGACAGGCAGCCGCTGAGGGACAGAAGCGGGAAGAGGCGGCGGATATTTGGACAGAGAGAAGGAGAACGGCGTGAGAAACCGTTCTCCTTTTTCGGTCAGCCTTCCTCCGCAGCAGGTGCCGGTTCAGGCAGGTACAGGTGTACGCGGGTAATCCGGTTCTTGTCCACGGCCTCCACCACGAGGCGGATGCCGTCGCCGGTGGCTACAGAGTCCCCCACGGCAGGGAGCCGGTCCAGAAGGCCGATGACCAGGCCGCCCAGGGAGTCGTAGTCCTCGGAGGAGAGGTGAAGCTCCAGGGCATCGTTGAGGTCGTCCAGCTTTACGGAGCCGTCCACGGCGTATTCCCGGTCAGACAGCCGCTGGATCAGCTGATCCTCCTCGCTGTCATACTCATCGCGGATATCCCCGACGATTTCCTCCAGCAGGTCTTCCAACGTGATCAGCCCGGCGGTCGCCCCGTATTCGTCCAGGACGATGGTGAAATTGATGGAGGAGCCCTTCATCTCCAGCATCAGCTCGGATACCTTCTTGTATTCGTAGGTGAAATGCGCCTCCCGCAGGATATCGCGGATGTGGAAATCCTCCTTCCTCCCGTCATAGAGGATGAGGTCCTTCATGTTCACGATGCCGATGACATTGTCGGTGGTGTCCTCGTAGACCGGCAGGCGGGTGAACATCTCCTCCTTGCAGATGCGGACGAGATCGTCGTAGCTGTCATTCACATTGACAAACACCATGTCGATCCGGGGGATCATGATATCCTTTGCCTGGGTGTCGCCCAGGTCAAAGACATTGTTGATGATATCCTTCTCTTCGTTCTCGATAATCCCCTCCTCATGGCTGACCTCCACAATGGTCCGCAGCTCGCTGGCGGTGAAGTTCTCCCCCTTCTGGTTGGGGTCGATCCGCAGCAAGAACATGACGCCCTTGACCAGGACGTTGACAATGACGATGACCGGGGTCAGAAGCCACATGAGGAAAGAGACCGGGATACAGTAGGCGAAGGCAATCCGCTCCGCATGGACAGTGGCGATATTCTTCGGGCTGATCTCCCCGAACAGGAGGACCAGAAGCGTGAGAATACCGGTGGCCATGCCCACAGCCCCGCTGCCGAACAGGTTGGTGGCCCACACGGTGGTGAGGGCGGATGCCGAGAGGTTGACGATGTTGTTGCCGATGAGAACCGCGCTGAGCATCTTGCCCGGGTTGGAGAGAATCTGTTCAATCCGCTTGGCGGAAGAGCTGCCCTCCTCGGCCAATGTCCGGATGCGGATGCGGTTCAGTGACATGAAGGCCGTCTCCGCGGAAGAAAAAAAGGCGGACAGGGCCAGAAGGACGACGATAACGACTAGCTGCGCAGCAGCACCTGAATCCAAGAAAAATCACTCCTTTTATCTGAGAAAACTTACCATATTCTATCACAGATGGGCGCTCCCTGCAAGTGGCCTTGCCGGTGCACATCCGGCCGAGCCAGGGCCCCGCCCGGTGCACATCTAGCCGAGCCAGGGCTCCGCCCGGTGCACATCTAGCCGAGCCAGGGCCCCGCCCGGTGCACACCTAGCCAAGCCAGGGCCTTGCCCGGCGGTGCGTCGGGCGGGGCAGGCTGCGGCGGGAGACCGCCTGGAAAGCGGCGCAGGGGAACTGTCACGGCGCCTCCGCGATGCCTCGGATATCGGTGGAGATGGCCATGGAGTAGTTGGTGTAGTAGACCACAAAGCCCGGCTTGGCGCCGCCTGGCTTTTTGACGTGCTTGCGCTGCACATAGTCCACCTCCGCCTTGCCGCTGTCCCGGAGGGCGGAGTAGTGGGCGGCGAGGGCGGCGGCCTCCTCGAAGGTCCTGTCCGGGAGCTCCCTGCCCTGGGATTTGACAATGACGTGGGAGCCAGGGGCTCCCTTGGCGTGGAACCACCAGTCGCCGCCGTCTGCAAACTGGAAGGTCAGCTCTTCGTTCTGCAGGTTGTTCTTGCCCACGTAGATGTGGAAGCCGTCGGAGGAGATGTAGTGGAGGGGCTTCGCCGTGATGCGGGCCCTCTTCTCCCCGCTCTTGCGCCGGATATAGCCGCTCTGGACAAGCTCCTCCCGGATCTGGGCCAAATCCTCCTCTCCCCGGGCGATCTCTAGGGAGTTCATGACCGATTCCAGGTGGGCGGTCTCAGCCTCCGTCTCTTTGAGAAGCGTCTCCAGGGCCTCATAGGTGCGTTTCAGCTTGTTGTAGCGGGAAAAATAGCGCTGGGCGTTCTCGGCTGGCGTGAGCGTGCCGTCCAGGGGAATGGACACCTCCTCCCCGGTATAGTAGCTGACAGCCGTGAGCTGCCGGGCGCCTGCCGGGAGGCTGTAGCCGTAAGTGTTGATCAGCTCCCCGTATACCCGGTATTTGTCCCGCTTCTCGGTGTCCTTCATCTGGCTAAGCTGCAGGTCATATTTCTTGCGGCTGCGCTCCAGCGCCGTCTGGACCAGGTGGCGCAGGTCAGAGGATTTCTGCCGGATGCGCGTCAGGGCGTTCCGCTTGGCGTAGTAGTCCTCCAGAAGCTTCGAGATGCTTTGGTAGGAATCGGCGCGGAGATCCTGGAACTGCCGCAGCGGGACGGCGGAGAAATCCACCGGGGCCTCCCCGTCATAGTAGATGGCTGGGGCGAAGCTGCCCTCCAGCAGATCCTCCCGGAGCAGCGAGAAAATCCCGTAGAGGTGGAGCTGTTCATTCTCCGTGAACGCCGTGGCGGGGCGGTCCGAGTCCAGGGAGGCGCGGAAGCACACCTCCTCAGCCATCAGGGGGCTGAACCCCGTGAGGGTGGTATAGATGGCCTTGGCAAGCCGCACCGGCTTGGAAAAGATTTCCCGCAGGAAGACGTCCCGGGGGACGGTGAGGGGGTCTTGCTTCTCCTGGGTGGCCGGGATGAAGTAAGGGCGTCCCGGCAGCACCTCCCGCACGGAGCTCATATGGGCGGAGACGTGCTTGATGCTGTCCAGGATGGTGCCGTCCTCATCGCAGAAGATGATATTGCTGTGCTTGCCCATCAGCTCCACCATCAGGCGCTTGCGGCAGGGGTCTTTCAGTTCGTTTAAATGTTCGATCTCCAGGCAGATCACCCGCTCCAGCCCGGGCTGGGTGACGGCCGTGATCCGGCCGCTTCCGATGTGCTTGCGCAGAAGCATGCAGAAATTCGGCGCAGCCAGGGGGCTGGGCTTGTTGGAGGATGCAAGGTAGGCCAGAGGGAGGCTGGCGTCCGCACTGAGAAAAAGCCTCTGCTGGCCGGAGGGGGTCTTGATGGTCAGCAGGAGCTCGTCGGCCTCCGGCTGGGCAATCTTGCTGATCCGTCCGTTTTCAATGGTACTGCGCAGCTCTCTGACAATGGCTGCCACTGTGATTCCGTCAAAAGCCATAGGATTGACAACTTCCTTTCCGATATTTCAAGCACTATCTTATCACAGCGGCAGCCAGGGGACAATAGCCGGGGGATATTATCATAAATGGCTTATACGGGGGGGACAATCGCAATAAAATGTTTGACTATGCCAGGGGGATGGACTATAATAAATTAGATTATGGGCTGCTGTATCCGCCAGTGCCAGGAAGGGTGAGGAGAAGCATGATTAAGAGCATGACAGGCTTCGGAAGATGCGAGGCCGAGAAGGGGCAGAGGAAGTTTACCGTGGAGATCAAGGCGGTGAACCACCGGTATCTGGATGTGGGAATCAAGATGCCCAAGAAGCTGAATTTTTTCGAGTCTGCGATCCGTGCCCTTCTGAAAGATTACATCCAGCGGGGCAAGGTGGATGTCTTCATCACCTACGAGGACACGGCGGAGAGCCGCATGGTTCTGAAATACAACGGGGAGCTGGCCGGAGAATACCTGAGATACTTAAGGCAGATGGCGGCGTCCTTCGGCCTGGAGGACGACATCAAGGTGTCGGCCCTCTCCCGGTATCCGGAGGTCTTCACGATGGAAGAGCAGGGCGTGGACGAGCAGGAGATTTGGGAGGGCCTGCGGGAAGCGCTGTGCGGAGCTGCCCAGCAGCTGGTAGAGACGAGAATTGCGGAAGGGGAGAACCTGCGCCGCGACATCGCCGGGAAGCTGGAGGGAATGAAGCGGGGCGTGGATTTCGTGGAAGAGCGCTCGCCGAAGATTGTCGCCCAGTACCGGGCGAAGCTGGAGGATAAGGTCCGGGAGCTGCTGGCAGACAGCCAGATTGACGAGGGACGCATCGCCGCAGAGGTGACGATCTTTGCAGACAAGATCTGCACCGACGAGGAGACTGTGCGCCTGCGCAGCCATATCGAGCACATGCAGGCCACCCTGGAGGAGGGCGGCAGCATCGGGAGGAAGCTGGACTTCATCGCCCAGGAGATGAACCGGGAGGCCAACACGATCCTGTCCAAGGCCAACGACCTGGAGGTGTCCAATGCGGCGATCGACTTGAAGACAGAGATCGAGAAGGTGCGGGAGCAGATACAGAATATTGAATAGGGACAGGTGCAGATGGCGAGATTGCTGAATATAGGGTTTGGGAATTCGGTGAACACCGATAAGATTACCGCTGTCGTGTCCCCGGAGGCAGCCCCAGTGAAGAGGCTGGTGCAGAAGGCCAAGGAGGAGGACCGGGCCGTGGATGCCACCCAGGGGCGCAGGACGAAGGCGGTGCTGGTGATGGACGACGGCCATGTGGTGCTGTCAGCGCTGCAGCCGGAGACGATAGCCAGAAGATTTTCCTCCCAGGCGGAGGAAGAAGGAGAAGAGGAAGACGATGCGTGAGGAAGGATTGCTCGTAGTGGTGTCCGGCTTTTCGGGGGCCGGCAAGGGAACCGTGATGAAGGAGCTGCTGGAGCGGTATGGGAACTATGCCTTGAGCATATCCGCCACCACCCGCAGCCCCAGGCCCGGCGAGGAAGAGGGCAGGCATTATTTCTACAAGACGGAGGAGGAATTCCTCCGCATGATAGAGGAGGGCGGGCTGATCGAGTACGCCCGCTACGTGGATCATTATTACGGCACTCCCAAGGCCTACGTGGAGGCGCAGCGGGAGGCGGGTAAGGATGTGATCCTGGAGATTGAGATCCAGGGAGCGCTGAAGGTGAAGGAGCAGTATCCAGACGCGCTTCTCCTGTTCCTGACCCCGCCCAGCGCAGCGGAGCTTAAGAGAAGGCTGGAGGGAAGAGGGACCGAGGACAGCGCGGCCATCGCCTCCAGGCTGAGGCGGGCGGCTGAGGAAGCCCGGGGAGTGGAGAAGTACGACTATGTGATCGTCAACGACGACCTGGACCGGTGCGTGGAGGAGACACACCGGATCATCCAGATGCAGCGCCGCCGGGCGGACCGGAGCATGGAGCTGATCCGCAGGATCCAGGCGGAGCTGGAAGAGATGAGAATTTGAAAGGAGAATGTGTTTATGTTGCACCCATCTTATAGTGATCTGATGAAAGTGGTTAATTCCGGCGTGGAAGAGGGGGAGACCCCGGTTGTCAACAGCCGTTATTCGATTGTCATGGCCACCTCCAAGCGGGCGAGGCAGATTGTGTCCGGGGCGGAGCCGCTGGTGGATGAAAGAGGCAAGAAGCCTCTCTCCATCGCCGTGGAGGAGCTGAACGAGGGAAAGGTGCGGATCCTCTCCGACGATCTGGAGGAGAGCGCGGAGGAGTCCCAGGAGTGAGATAGAACAAGAAAGGAAAAGAAGGGCGTACCGCACAGGTACGCTCCTTCCGTTTACAGACAATGAAGAAGATCCATTTGGAGAGGGAAGGAATCTGGGATGTGTCCGGAGGCAAGGGCTCCCAGACGTACCTGGTGACGGGGACGGAGAAGACGGCCATCGTGGACGCGGGCATGGCGTACAGCGCGAAGAGCCTGATACAGAATATTGAGAGGAGGCTTGGGGGACGGCCGCTGGACTACGTGTTGCTGTCCCACTCCCACTACGACCATGTGAGCGGGATACCGGCCCTCCTTGAGAGATGGCCGGAGCTCAAAATCTATGGGGGAGCTTACACGAAGCACGTGTTTGGAAGCCAGAAGGCCAAGAAGCTCATCCGGGAGCTGAATGAGGATGCGGCCCAGATGTATACAGGAAGCCGCAGCCTTGCCTTTGACGCGGATGCCCTGCGCATCGATGAGATCCTGGCGGAGAATGACCGGGTGAGCCTGGGGGAGAGAAGCTTTACCGCCTATGAGACGCCGGGGCACACCAGATGCTCCATGGCGTTCCTGCTGGACGGGGGCTACCTCTTTGCCAGCGAGACGACCTGCGTCATCTCCCACAAGGGGACTTATGTGCCCAACTACCTGGTGAGCTACCGGGACAGCGAGGAATCCATCCGCAAGTGCGCGAAGCTTCCCGTCCGGTATGTGCTTGTGCCCCACGGGTACATTTATGACCTGGCGCTGCAGCCGGATTTCTGGAACTACTGCATGCAGGAGATGGCCAAGAGCAAGGAGATTATCCTCGCGATGCACGCCAGAGGGGCGTCCGTGGAGGAGACGGTGCAGGAATTTGACCGCAGGTACCGGGACGAGGATACCCGCAGGGAACAGCCGCTGGAGGCGTTTATGATCAACCAGACGAGCCTGATCAAGGCTGTGCTGCGGGAATTTGCCCAGGAGGAGCCCCATGGATCAGAGAAGGTTTTATGAGAGGCTGGACGCCCTGTTCGGGGAGAAAAAGCTGGAGGAGGCTGGAAGGTGGCTGGAGAGCTGCCGCAGAAAGGCTGAGGAGGAGAACGACAGGGAGGCTCTGCTGGCCGTCCTGAATGAGGAGGTGGGCTACTGCCGCAGCATCGGGAAGGCCGGGGAGGCGTGCGGCTTGTTCCGCCGGGCGCTGGCCCTGGCGGAGGAGCTGGGCCTTGCGGGGACAGGCGGCTACGCCACCACACTGCTGAACGGCGCGACGGCCTGCCGCGCGGCGGGAGACTACGGGGAGGCGGCTCGTCTCTACCAGGAGGCCAGGCAGGTGTATGAGAAGGCGGGGATGGCTGGCAGCTATGAGGCCGCCAGCCTCCTCAACAACGAGAGCCTGCTGCTGGAGAAGATGGGAAGGACAGAGGAGGCACGGCAATGCCTTGTCCAGGCGCTGCAGGTGCTGGAGAAGCTGCCGGACACGGGGGCGGAGCGGGCGGTGTCCCTCACCAATCTGGGGCTTCTCTGGGCAAAAGACGGGCAGACCGTGCAGGCCCGGGAATATTTGGAGGAGGCCAGGAGGCTGTTCCAGGAGGAGGAGTCCCGGACAGGGAGGAGCGACGCCCACTTCGGGGCTGCCCTGGCCGGGATGGCCCAGGTGAGCTTCCAGGAAGGAAAATACCAGGAGGCGGAGGCCTGGTATGAGGAGGCCTGCCGGGAGACGAAGGAGAGCTTCGGGGAGAATGACAGCTACCGCCTCCTGCGGGAGAATTTGGAGGAGGCAAGGCGCAGGCAGCGAAAGGCGCCGGGCAGGGAAGAGGAAAGGCTTTTGCCCGGCGGGGAGCCCGGATTTGCCGGGGAAGCGGTCTTGGGCAGAGAGCCTGCGCCGGGCGGATGCATGGCGGTCTGCCGGGAATACTATAGGAGCTGCGGCCAGGCGGTGCTGCAAGAGCGGTTCCCCGGGCTTTTTCCCCGGATGACCATCGGGCTTGCCGGGTACGGCTCCGAGTGCTTCGGCTACGATGACCAGCTGTCCAGCGACCACGATTACGGCCCATCCTTCGCCGTCTGGCTGGACAGGGAAGATTATGCCCGCTATGGGAGAGAGGTTCAAGAGGCCTACGACAGCCTGCCGAAGAGCTTTGGGGGGCTGGGGGCAAGGCAGATTTCGGCCCACGGGGAGGGCCGGGTGGGAGCCTGCTGTACCCAGGATTTCTACCAGGAGCTGTTGGGGCTGGA
The DNA here is from genome assembly GCA_944381745.1 of uncultured Lachnospiraceae bacterium. Taxonomy (GTDB): domain Bacteria; phylum Bacillota; class Clostridia; order Lachnospirales; family Lachnospiraceae; genus JAGTTR01. Next base: position 12,478 of record CALWMI010000039.1, read on the forward strand.
GCAGGGGCCGCAGACAGAGGGCCAGTGGCTGGAGCTGCGGGATGAGCAGCTGGCCGCAGCGTGCAGCGGACAGGTGTTCCAGGAGGGGGAGGGAAGCTTCCTGGCCGTGCGTCGGAGGCTTCTGGCATACTATCCCCGCCGGGTGTGGCTGCAGAAGATTGCGCTCCAGGCGGCGCTGATGGCCCAGGCGGGACAGTACAACTATCCCAGGCTGATGATGCGCAGGGATCCGGTGGGGGCATCGCTGGCGCTGGCGGAATTTACGAAGGCGGCAGCCGCCATGTGCTATCTCCTGAACCGGAGGTATATGCCCTACTATAAGTGGATATTCCGGGGAATGCAGGAGCTGGGCTGCCTGTCAGACGTGGCAGGCTACCTGGAGGAGCTGGCGCTGCAGCCGGCCCAGGCGGAGGCGTGGGACGGGATGACGGCGGAGGAGTACCGGCGGTTCCTGAATGTGAAGGATTACCGGGTCGTCTATATCGAGACGGTCTGCCGCCGGGTGCGGGAGGAGCTGAAGAGCCAGGGGCTCTCGGCCTGCCCGGATCCTTTCCTGGAAAACCATACGGGAGAGATCCTCTCCCATATGGAGAAGCGGTAACCAGCGGGGGGCCTATAGAGCGGAGAAGCCGTAACCAGCGGGGAGGCCTATAGAGCGGAGAAACCGTAACCAGCAGGAAGGCCTATAGAGCGGAGAAGCCGCAGCCAGTGAGGAAACCATAACCAAGGGAGAGAGGCCTATATGAGAGAGAAAGGGGAACAGAACATGGGGAAGACCGATGAGAGAGAGCAGCTGATCAGGGAGATTGTGGACAGGGAGTGGGCGTTCTTCCAGAGGACGAAAAACGAGGGCGGCCGGGCGGCCTGCCAGGACGACTGGGAGACCTTCCAGGTCATGCGGGAAAGCCAGTTCGAGACGTGGCCGGACAGCCTGCTGGAGAGCTACCTTGCGGATCTGCGGGAGGATGAGAGGACAGGCTTCAATCCGGTGGAGCAGAAGTACGCCCGCATGATGGAGACGACAGACCCGGAGAAGTACGCGGCATTCGCTAGCCTTCTGCCGCCGGTGCCGCCGCAGAAGAAGGCGCTGGTGGAGGCGGTGGTGGACATCCAGGTGGGGTGGATGGAGGATTTTGCCAGGAAATACCCGAATCTGGCCGGGAAGGCCAGGCCGGTGCACACGGCGCAGGACAGCGAGGAGGAGATCTCTTCCCAGACCTACCTGCGGGGCGAACTCCTCTCCTACTCGGAGGAGACGGTGGTCCGCTATGCGCAGTTTGTCAGGGAGATGGCTCTGGCGGGGCGCAGCCTGAACGAGGAGATCATCCGCAATACGGTGCGGCGGTACGGCTACGCGTCCCTGGAGGATGCGGAGGAGAGGGCGTGACCGGCGGGGGAAGATTTCGCGGGTTTGCTTGACGGGGCGCGGGAAATGTATTACGATAAAATTAGAGGAAGCTTAAATTTTATTGTAGGGGAGGATACGGTATGGATAAATTTGTGATTACGATTTCCAGGTGCTGCGGAGCCGGGGGGACGACGATCGGGAAACGGCTTGCGCACGATTTAGGCGTCAGCTTCTACGACAAGAACCTTCTGTATCTGGCGTCCGAGGACAGCGGGATCAGCGAGTCGCTTTTCGCCAACGCGGACGAGCGGCTGAAGGGGAGCCTTCTCTATAGAGTATCCAGGAAGGTGTATAAGGGAGAGTTGATTCCGCCGGAGAGCGACGATTTCACCACCAACGAGAACCTGTTCAACTATCAGGCGAAGGTGCTCAAGGAGCTGGCCCAGCAGGAGTCCTATGTGGCCATCGGCAGATGTGCGGATTTTGTGCTGAAGGATCACCCGCGCCTGGTGAGGATTTTCCTGTACGCGCCGTTTGAGGACTGCGTCGTCCACGAGATGGAGAAGCACAATATCAGCAAGAAGGAGGCTGAGCGCCTGATCGACAAGACGGACAAGTACCGGAGCGAGTACCACAAGTACTACACCGGCCACGACTGGATGGAGATGGAGAACTATGATATCTGCATCAACACCAGCGCGGTCAGCTACGAGCGCACCGTCCAGATCGTGGAAGACTATGTGAAGAAGATACTGGAAGAGAAGGCATAAGAATTTGGAGGAGAAGAGAGGCGGGAGCCATATGGGAAGCGTTCCTGAGGGCGGCCGCCTCTCTTAAATTGTGAAAAGGGGCAGACAAACGATGAAGGTGCTGTTTATTTCCCTCGGCTGCGATAAGAACCTGGTGGATTCCGAGAAGATGCTGGGGATCCTGGAGGAGAGGGGCCATACGTTTACAGACAGTGAGGAGGAGGCAGAGGCTATCGTCATCAACACCTGCTGCTTCATCGGCGACGCCAAGGAGGAGAGCGTCAACACGATCCTGGAGATGGCCAGGTACCGCAGGGAAGGCGGAGCCAAGGCCCTGGTTGTGACCGGCTGCCTGGGAGAGCGGTACCGGCAGGAGATCCTGGATGAGATCCAGGAGGTGGACGCGGTGCTGGGCACGGCGTCCTACGACGCTGTCGCGGACGCCATTGACCGCGCGGCGGCGGGGGAGCGCTTTGTCCAGACGGACAGCCTGGAACGGCTTGTGCCGGGCGGCGGCCGCAGGATACTGACCACCGGGGGGCATTACGCCTACCTGAAGATTGCGGAGGGCTGCGGCAAGGGCTGCACCTACTGCATCATCCCCAAGGTGCGCGGCCGTTTCCGCAGCGTGCCCATGGAGGAGCTTGTGGAGGAGGCAGGGGAGCTGTGCCGGGGAGGGGTGAAGGAGCTCATCCTGGTGGCCCAGGAGACGACGCTGTACGGGACGGACCTGTACGGGGAGAAGATGCTGCACGAGCTTGTGCGCAGGCTTGCCAAGATCCCGGAGCTTCGCTGGATCCGGATCCTCTACTGCTACCCGGAGGAGATCTATGACGGCCTGATCCAGGTGATGAAGGAGGAGGAGAAGGTCTGCCATTATCTGGATCTTCCAATCCAGCACATCAGCGACCGGATCTTGCGGCTCATGGGGCGGCGCACGACGAAGGCCCAGCTTGAGAGGATGATCGGGAAGCTCAGGGAGGAGATCCCGGACATCGCCCTGCGAACCACGCTGATCGCCGGCTTCCCCACGGAGACGGAGGAGGAGCATGAGGAGCTCATGGAGTTCATCGACCAGATGGAGTTTGACCGGCTGGGCGTCTTCGCCTACTCGCCCGAGGAGGATACCAGGGCGGCGCAGATGGAGGGGCAGATCCCGGAGGAAGTCAAGGAGCGCAGGCGGGATGAGCTGATGGAGCTGCAGCAGGAGATCGCCTTTGACAAGGGCGGCGGCATGGTGGGCCGGGAGCTGCTGGTGATGGTGGAGGGCCAGGTGTCCGGGGAGAACGCCTACGTGGCGCGGACATACAAGGACGCCCCCAACGTGGACGGCTACCTGTTCCTGCAGACGGACGAGGTGCTGGTGAGCGGGGATTTTGTGCGGGCGAAGGTGACGAAGGCCCTGGAATATGATTTGATAGGAGAGATGGTATATGCCGATGAATCTGCCGAATAAGCTCACCCTACTGCGGGTGTGCATGATTCCTTTTTTTGTGGTGTTCATGCTGACAGACCTGGGCGGCGCCTATGGAAAATATATTGCCCTGGCGCTTTTCGCGGCGGCCAGCCTGACGGACATGCTGGACGGGAAGATCGCCCGGAAATATAACCTGGTGACGAATTTTGGGAAATTTATGGATCCCCTGGCGGACAAGCTGCTGGTGTGTTCGGCGATGATCTGCCTGACGGCCCAGGGGAGGCTGGCGGCCTGGATTGTGATTGCGATCATCAGCCGGGAATTTATTATCAGCGGCTTCCGCCTTGTGGCCTCGGACAACGGCGTGGTCATCGCCGCCAGCTACTGGGGAAAGTTTAAGACGGTGTTCCAGATGCTGATGATCATCGTCCTGATCCTGGATCTGGGAGAGGCGGCGCGCCTGGCGGAGCAGGCCCTGATCTGGGCGGCGCTCATCCTGACGGTGGTATCCCTGGCAGATTATATGGTGAAAAACAGAGAGGTCTTGAAGGAACAGGCGTAGCGGGATTGGAAAGCCTGGGGAAAGGAGAAGAAGAGCATGGTTGCGGAGATTATATCGGTGGGGACCGAGCTGCTTCTGGGAAATACCGTGAACACCAACGCGGCATATCTGGCGGAGCAGTGTGCGAGGCTTGGCATCTGCGTCTATTATCAGAGTGTGGTGGGAGATAACGAGGAGCGGCTGGCTGCCACGATCCGCCTGGCGCTGGGGCGCTCAGACGTGGTCTTCCTGGGCGGAGGCTTAGGCCCCACGGAGGACGACCTGACGAAGGAGACGGCCGCGAAGCTGTTCGGCCACGCCCTGGTGGAGGACGAGCACACGAGGAAGCGCATCGCCGCCTACTTTGAGCGGATCGGGCGGGAGGCGACGGAGAACAACTGGAAGCAGGCGCTGGTGCCGGAGCAGGCGATCATCCTGGACAACGAGAACGGCTCGGCTCCCGGGCTGATCATGGAGGAGGGGGAGAAGACGCTGATCCTGCTCCCGGGCCCTCCGATGGAGATGATTCCCATGTTCCAGGGGGGCGTTTTCCCTTATCTGAGCGACAAGGTGGGGGAGGCCATCGTGTCCAAGGTGCTGAAGATCTGCCAGGTGGGGGAGAGCCGCGTGGAGCAGGAGCTCAAGGATCTGATCCACGGCTGTGAGAACCCGACGATAGCCACCTACGCCAAGACCGGGGAGGTGACGGTGCGGGTGACAGCCAGGGCGAAGACGGAGAGTGAAGCGAAGAAGCTGATCAAGCCCTATGTGCGCCAGATCAAGTTCCGCTTCGGCAGGAATATCTATACGACAGACGAGCAGGTGGAGCTGGAGGATGCGGTGGCGGCTCTTCTGAAGCAGCAGAATCTCACCTTTACCACGGTGGAGTCCTGCACGGGGGGCCTGCTGGCGGGCAGGCTGGTGAATGTGCCCGGCATCTCCGGCGTGTTCAAGCAGGGCTATGTGACCTACTCCAACAAGGCGAAGCGCAGGCTGGTGGGCGTGAAGAAGGATACGCTGACGGCCAACGGGGCGGTGAGCGAGAAGACAGCCAGGGAGATGGCCAAAGGCGCCGCGCTCCGGGCCGGGTGCGACATGGCTGTGGCGGTGACCGGCATCGCGGGGCCGGACGGCGGGACACCGGAGAAGCCGGTGGGGCTTGTGTACATCGCCTGCAGCCTGAGAGGCAAGGTGACGGTGCGCAAGTGCCAGTTCTTCGGCAGCCGCAGGAAAATCCGGGAGAGCGCGGTGAGCGCGGCGCTGGCGCTGATGCGGGACTGCATATTGGAAAACTTTGAATTGTAGGCATATTCGGCGGCATCCCTTCCATATATTGTCGTATGGGAGGGATGTTTTTATGGCCAAAACCGTGGTGAAGCGCTTGGCGAAGGTGCTGCTTTTGTCCTACGCTGTGACAGGGCTGCTGCTCCTCTTGCTGGCTTTCCTGCTCTACAAACTGGAGCTGGGGGAGGCGGCTGTGAACGGCGGAATCATCGCCGTATACATTGTCTCCTGCTTTCTGGCGGGGTTCGTGATGGGAAAGCTGTGCGGGACGAGAAAGTTCCTGTGGGGGATGGCGGCAGGCTGTGTCTATTACGGGATCCTGCTGCTGGTGTCCTTCGGCATGAGGGAGACGGGGACGGCTGCCGCCGGAAACCTGGCCACCTCCGCCGTCATCTGCATCGCCAGCGGGATGCTGGGCGGGATGCTGTCCTAGGACAGGGCGCGCGGCCTTTGAAAACCAGCTTATAAAAACCAGGCCGTTGAAAACCGGCCTTGTGGCAGGGGCTGAATTCGGGTATAATGGTAGGAGCGTACCGAAGAGAGGGAGAGCGGCGAAGGAGGAAGTGCAATGGAAGAGACGGTGGGCAGGCTGGTGCTGGCATCCGCATCGCCGAGGAGGAAGGAAATTTTGGAACATGCAGGCTTCGGCCTTGCGGTGGTGCCCAGCGGCGTGGAGGAGCATATCCGGGGGGAGAGCCCTGCGGAGGTTGTGGAGAACCTGGCCTCTGACAAGGCCGGGCAGGTGGCTGCCAGGCTGGGCCAGGAGGGCGCCTGCGTGGTGGGCGCAGATACGGTGGTCGTCCTGGACGGGCGGATTCTCGGGAAACCGAAGGATGAGCAGGAGGCGTGCCAGATGCTTGCGGCTCTGGCGGGCAGGAGCCATCAGGTGCTGACAGGGGTCTGCATCGTGTGGGAGGGCGTCCCCCGCGTCTTTTCAGAGAAGACCGAGGTGTGGGTATCGCCCATGAGCCAGGAGGAGATCCAGGCCTATGTGTCCACGGGGGAGCCGATGGACAAGGCCGGGGCCTATGGGATCCAGGGAGCCTTTGCAAAATATGTGGAGAGGATTGACGGGGATTATCTGAACGTGGTGGGATTCCCGCTGAACCATTTCTGCCGGGTATACAAGAACCTGAAGGAGGGGCGGGCGGCGATCTTTGACCTGGACGGCACGCTGGCCGACACGCTGGAATCCATCGCCTACTGCACGAACCGGGCGCTGGGCGAGCTGGGCTACGGCCCGCTGGAGACGGATGCGTACCGCTATTACGCCGGGGACGGGGCGAAGGAGCTTTTGAAGCGGGCGCTGGCGGCCAGCGGAGATACAGAAGGGGCGCGGCTTCCGGAGATGGAGGCCATCTACGGCCGCATCTTTCAGGAGGACTGCATGTACCATGTGCAGCCCTTCGACGGCATACCGGAGACCGTGCGGGGCCTTAAGAATATGGGGTACCGCGTGGCGGTGCTTTCCAACAAGCCTCACGCGCGGACGGTGGATGTGATCAGCGCCCTGTTCGGCGAGGGGGTCTTTGACGCGGTGCAGGGGCAGGTGGACGGGATTCCCAGGAAGCCATGCCCGGACGGGGCCCTGGCCCTGGCGGAGCAATTCGGGGTGCGGCCGGAGAACTGCCTGTACATGGGCGATACGGACACGGACATGCAGACCGCATGCGCCGCGGGGATGTACGCGGTGGGAGTGCTCTGGGGATTCCGGGACAGAGGAGAGCTGATGGACAACGGGGCCCAGGTGCTGGTGGACAGGCCCCAGGAGATACTGGGCATCGCGGCCCGCAGGTGAGGGCGCGGCAAGAGGAGGACAGGGACATGTATGAGTTTGAAGAGATCGTGCTGGAGACCTTTCTGAAGCTGCAGGGGCAGCTGTTTGACGAGCCGGTGGCAGAGACGCTGGAGGAGGCGGATGAATTCCTGGCAGACTGTATGGCGGTGGTGCTGGATACGCCGGGAGAGGTACGGGAATATTTTGAGGAGGAGGGAGCCGACGTGGAGGGGATGGACGACGAGGAGCTCCTCCAGTCGGCGGAGGTGTTCGCCCTCCCGGACAGCAGGTATCTCGTGGTGGAGGCATAAGGAGGCAGGAGGAACATGCGTAAGACAGCAGGATGTGCGCTGATCCTCCTCCTGGCTGCCGCAGCGCTGGCAGGCTGCTCCGGCGGAGGGGGCTTCCCGCAGCTGATTTTTACGGCCGGCCTGTCTGCGGACGGGCTGTTCCGGATAGAGGACGAGGAGATGACCGAGCCCCAGGCCAAGATTGTGCTGATGACGGAGCTCTCCAGATACCAGACGCTGTACGGGGAGGGCATACTCTCCAGGGACATGGGTGGAAGGACGCTGGAGGAGGAGGTCCGGGAGGGCGTGCTGGAGGCCCTGGGGAAGGTGATGGTCATGGATGAGATGGCAGACATTTACCAGATCCGCCTGACGGAGGAGGAGCGCGGACGCATCCTGTCTGCGGCTGCCCAGTATTACGGCGAACTGGGGGAGGCGCAGCTGGCCTACACGGAGGCCTCCCAGGAGGACGTGGCTGTGCTGATGGAGCGGATTGCCCTGGCGGACAAGGTGTTTCGGGAGCTCACGGCGGAGGAGGACATTGAGATCAGCGACGACGAGGCGCGGGTGATCACGGTGAAGCATATCATGAAGAAGACCGGCGGGCTTGGGCCGGAGGAGAAGGAGGAAGCCTACTCCCAGATGCTTGCGGTGTTTGACCGGCTCACCCGGGGAGAGGATTTCGATACGCTGGCCGGGGAGTTCTCGGAGGATACCAGGATCCAGTACAGCTTTGGGCGCGGGGAGATGGACGAGGCCTTCGAGGAGGCGGCCTTTGCCCTGGATGCCGGGGAGATGAGCACGGTGGTGGAGTCTGCCCAGGGATACCACATCATTCTGTGCGTCAGCAATTTCGACCGGGAGGCGACGGACGTCCACAAGGAAGAGCTGGAGAAGCAGAAGCGGTGGCAGGCCTTCCAGGAGGTGTATGAGGAGGCGGCCAGGGAGCTTGTGTGCCAGACGTCCGAGAGGCGGATGGAAGGGCTTGCCTTCCCGCCGGAGGCCGCCTTTGGCGGTGCGGATTTTTACGAGGCCTATGAGAGCTGCCTCGCCCAGGAAAACTAGGAAGGAAATTAGCGTATGATAGAGGAAGATTTGTTGAGGACGATCCCGGAGAGGACGGAGATCACAGAGGACGCCAAGGCTTTCATCGGCCAGCTGGCCCAGTTCCAGGAATTGATGATGATGTACAACTGTGCGATCCGGGAGGTGCGCACCAAGCTGGAGGTGCTCAATGACGAGCTGGCGGTGAGAAGCCCCCACAACCCCATCGAGATGATCAAGTCCCGGGTGAAGAAGCCGGTGAGCATTGCGGGGAAGCTTAAGCGCAGAGGCTATGAGATGTCGGTGGACTCGATCCGCAGGAACTTAAACGACGTGGCAGGGATCCGGGTCATCTGCGCGTTCATCGACGACATCTACAAGATCGCGGGGATGCTCTCTTCCCAGGACGACATCACGGTGATCCAGGTGAAGGATTACATCCGCCATCCGAAGGCCAACGGCTACCGCAGCTACCACATGATCGTGGAGATACCGGTGTTCTTCTCGGACGAGAAGGTGCCGATGCGGGTGGAGGTGCAGATACGGACAATCGCCATGGATTTCTGGGCCAGCCTGGAGCACCAGATGAAGTACAAGCAGGACATCGAGGGCGCGGAGGAGATTGTGGAGCGCCTGGCACAGATTGCCGGGCAGATCAACCGCACAGACATGGAGATGCAGGAGATCCGGGACCGGATACAGGGGAAATGATTTATTAGCACTCGATATAAACGAGTGCTAATTTTTTCTTGACTTTTGTGAAGTATGGGATTAGTATAGAGAAAGATGAGGACGTGCCTGGGAAGGCATGGAAGATCACAGTGGAAAAGATTTGATGAAAAATCAGAGATTGGAGATGTGTCATATGGCAGAGAAACATGGAAGCCTTTCGATTAACAGTGAAAATATTTTTCCCATTATCAAGAAGTGGCTCTACTCGGATCACGATATCTTCTTCCGGGAGCTGATTTCCAATGGCTGCGACGCCATCACGAAGCTGAAGAAGCTGGAGATGATCGGGGAGTACACCTTCCCGGAGAAGTATAAACCGGCCATCCAGGTTGTGGTGGACGACGAGAAGAAGACGCTGTCCTTCACCGACAACGGCATCGGCATGACGGCGGACGAGGTGGAGGAGTACATCAACCAGATCGCTTTCTCCGGGGCTGCGGATTTCCTGGAGAAGTACAAGGACAAGACGAACGAGGATCAGATTATCGGCCACTTCGGCCTGGGATTCTACTCCGCCTTCATGGTGGCGGACGAGGTGCACATCGACACCCTCTCCTGCCAGCCGGGAGCTGTGCCGGTTCACTGGGAGTGCGACGGGGGCACGGAGTTTTCCATGGAGGACGGGACGAAGGATACCGTGGGCACCACGGTGACCCTGTTCCTCAACGAGGACAGCCTGGAGTTTGCCAACGAGTATCGGGCGCGGGAGGTTATCACGAAGTACTGTTCCTTCATGCCGGTGGAGATTTTCCTCTCCAAGGCGGGGGCACCCCAGGAGTATGAGACCGTGGACGCGTCCGAGGTGACGGAGGACGACGTGGTGGTGGAGCGCTTCACCGAGGAGGCTAAGACGGAAGAGAAGGAGAACGAGGACGGGACGAAGGAGGTTGTGGAGATCTCCCCTGCGAAGGAGAAGGCCAAGATCAACAAGAGGCCGGAATCCCTGAGCGACACCCATCCGCTGTGGACGAAGCATCCCAACGAGTGCACGGAGGAGGAGTACAAGGAGTTCTACCGCAAGGTGTTCCACGACTACAAGGAGCCTCTGTTCTGGATCCACCTGAACATGGACTACCCCTTCAACCTGAAGGGCATCCTGTACTTCCCGAAGATCAATACCGAATATGACTCCATTGAGGGTACGATCAAGCTGTACAACAGCCAGGTGTTCATCGCCGACAACATCAAGGAGGTCATCCCGGAGTTCCTGATGCTCTTAAAGGGCGTCATCGATTGCCCGGACCTGCCGCTGAATGTGTCCCGGAGCGCCCTGCAGAACGACGGCTTCGTGAAGAAGATTTCGGACTATATCACGAAGAAGGTGGCGGACAAGCTGTCCGGCATGTGCAAGACAGACCGGGAGAGCTATGAGAAATACTGGGACGACATCAGCCCCTTCATCAAGTTCGGCTGCATCCGGGACGACAAGTTCTGTGAGCGGATGTCCGACTATATCCTGTTCAAGAACCTGGACGGCAAGTACCTGACGCTGAAGGACTGCGCGGAGGAGAACAGGAAGAAAGCCGGGCAGGACGGACAGGCGGAGGCAGCCCAGGAGCCTGCGGCCAAGGAGGCAGCCCCGCAGGAAGAGGCTGCGGCCGGGGATGGGCCTGCAGAGAAGGATGGCGCAGGCAAAGACGGCGCAGATCAGGATGGCGCAGAGGACAAGGAGCCGGAGAAGACGGTGATCTACTACGTCACCGACGAGATCCAGCAGAGCCAGTATATCAACATGTTCCGGGAGGCAGGGCTGGACGCCGTGATCCTGAAGCACAACATTGACAGCCCGTTCATCACCCACCTGGAGAGCCGCAATGAGGATATCCGCTTCCAGCGCATCGACGCGGATGTGACGGAGACGCTCAAGGAGGAGGACGGCGGCCAGGAGCTGAAGGCGCTGGGCGAGAAACTGACAGGCGTGTTCCGCAAGGCGCTGGGCAACGATAAGCTGGAAGTAAAGACAGAGCTTTTGAAGGATGAGAAGGTGGCCTCCATGATGATTCTCTCGGAGGACAGCCGCAGGATGCAGGAGATGATGCGGATGTACGGCATGGGAGGCATGGACGCCTCCATGTTCGGGGCGCCGGCCACCCTGGTGCTGAATGCAAAGCATCCGCTGGTGAAGTATATCTCCGAGCATGAGGAGGGCGCCGATACGGCGATGATGTGCCAGCAGCTGTACGACCTGGCCATGCTGGCCCACAAGCCGCTGAGCCCGGAGGAGATGACAAAATTTATCGCCCGCAGCAACGAGATCATGCTGAAGCTGGCCGGAGAGTAAGGGCCGCAGGGGCGTAAGAAGATCAGAGGATTAGAGGATCAGAGGGATTCCTCGAAGCCAAGCTCCTTCTTCAGGAAGAACTTTCGGACCATCTGATCCCAGGCCGCATCCAGGGATTTATCCATGGAGAACCGGCGCAGGGAGGTGGCGGTGGTGGCGGAGAGGCTGCCCCCAGCGTATTTGATGTTGAGGAACAGCCCGGCCACATCCGCCGCGTCCCAGGCAACCCCTGTCTGCCCGATCAGGCGGGCGGTGTTCGTGTCGGAGAGGCGGAAGACAAACTGAAAGGATAGGGGAGTCCTCTGGCCCCGGATGAGGGAGAGGCAGACCGGGCGCATGGACGCCCAGTACAGATAGCCAGCCTCCTGCCTGGGGACAGCATCCTCGGGATAGAAATCGGGGTGGATATGCCCGTCCAGGACCGCAGTGAAGCCGGTGGTGATGGAGGCTTCGGCGAGCAGGAAACCGTCGAAGGTATCTGTGAGCAGGAGCTGGGACATGAAAGCCTTCACCCCGGGAATTTGTAAAGCGAGCATAAGAACAAGAACCTCCTTGTAGGTCAAGCCGCAGACGGCGTTTCTCACACCATTATACTATGGGGCGGGGGCGGCGGACAAGCGGCTTCTTTGCAAAATACGGGGGAATACGCACAGACAGAGAGGGATACGAAGCGATACAGGAGGAGAAACATGGAACATCTGAGAGAGACGGAAGAGCTCCGGCAGTTGATAAGGGAATCGGTGACGCCGTTCCACACCGTGGCGGCGGTGGAGAGAAGGCTGGCGGAGGCAGGGTTTGCGCAGCTGGCGCTGCGGGACAGCTGGAAGCTGGAGGCCGGAGGGAGATACTATATGAAGCACCACGGCTCCAGCATTTTTGCATTTGCGGTGGGAGCGCATTACCGGCCAGGGGACAGCTTCCGCATGGCGGCCGCCCACACGGATTTCCCGGCGCTTAGGATCAAGCCAAGCCCGGAGGTTTCACGGGAAGGCTACCGGCAGCTGAATGTGGAGGTGTATGGAGGGGCAATCCTGAACACCTGGCTGGACCGGCCGCTGTCTGTGGCCGGGCGGGTGGTCTTACGGAGCGGGGAGGTGTTCCGCCCTGAGGTGCGGCTGCTGGATGTGGGAAGGCCGGTGCTCACCATCCCGAACCTGGCCATCCATCTCAACAAAGAGGTGAACAAGGGCGTGGAGCTGAACCGGCAGACGGATATGGAGCCGCTGGCTGGGCTCTGCGGGGAAAATGCCGGGGAGGAGCGGTTCTTCCTGGATTTCCTGGCCGGGGAGCTTGGGGTTCCCGCTGGGGACATCCTGGATTTTGAGCTGGGGCTCTACAATACGGAGGACAGCTGCTATGTGGGCTTGGGGGAGGAATTCCTCTCGGCGCCCCGGCTTGACAACGTAACCAGCGTCCAGGCGGTGCTCTCTGCGATCCTCAGCCCAGGGCGGGAGGAGGGCGTGAACCTGGCGGCCTTCTTCGACCACGAGGAGATCGGGAGCCGGACGAAGCAGGGGGCCGGTTCCAACCTGATGAACATGCTGGTGGAGAAGATCCTGCTGTCCCTGGGGGCCGGGCGGGAGCAGTTCCTGCGGGGGATGGAGGATTCCCTGCTTCTGTCTGTGGATGTGGGCCATGGGCTCCACCCCAACTATGTGAAGAAGAACGACCCCACCAACAAGGGTATCCTGGGCGGAGGCATAGCGGTCAAGGAGGCCGCCTCCCAGAGCTACGCCACGGACAGCGAGGCCATCGGCATTGTGCAGCAGCTCTGTGAAAGCCAGGGGCTCCCCTACCAGAAGTTTGTCAACCGCTCCGACGGCACGTCGGGGAGCACCCTGGGCAGCATCGCGTCTGCCATGCTGCCGGTACGGACGGTGGACATCGGCGTGCCGCTTCTGGCCATGCACTCAGCCCGGGAGCTGATGGGGGCGCAGGACCAGAGAAGCCTGACGGAGCTTGTGAAGGCTTACTACCGGATCGGATAGCGCCAGTGTGCAACAGCGGGAAGTGTTCAAGCACCGTATTGTCCCTTGTACACCGACGGTATAATTTCTTATGAATGTGCAGCAGAAGGGGGGAGCGCCCTGCCATTGACGGCGGCGCTCCCCCTTCTGCTGGGTGTGTCTGGTTTTCCCTTCTGCCAGCGCGCAGGCTTTTGCCGTCCTGCGTCAGCGGCTTTTGCCGTCCTGCGTCAGCGGCGGTTGCTCCTTCTCCAGATATGCATCTTCTCGGCCTCCTTGACCAGCTCGTCGCGGAAATCCGGGTGGGCGACGGAGATGATGGCCTCCGCCTTCTGCCAGGTGGCCATGCCCTTCAGGTTCACCTTCCCGTACTCAGTCACCAGGTAGTGGGTGTTGGCCCGGGTGTCGGTGACGATGGAGCCGGGGGCCAGGGTGGGGCGGATGCGGGATTTCAGCTGCCCATCCTTGCCCCGGAAGGTGGAGGAGCAGCAGATAAAGCTCTTGCCGCCCTTGGACAGGTAGGCGCCCATGACGAAATCCAGCTGTCCGCCGGCACCGCTGATATGGCGGACGCCTGCGCTCTCGGCGTTCACCTGGCCGAAGAGATCCACGTCCACGGCATTGTTGATGGACATAAAGTTGTCCAGGGCAGCGATGGTGCGCACATCGTTGGTATAGTCCACAGGGACGGACATGCACTGCGGGTTATCGTCCAGGTAGTCGTAGAGCTTCTTCGTGCCTGCGCCGAAGGCGTACACCTGGCGGCCCTTATCGATGTTCTTCCGGCTGCCGGTGATTTTGCCCGCGTTGGCGATATCCACGAAGGCGTCCACGTACATCTCGGTGTGTACGCCCAGATCCTTCAGATCCGATTTGGCAATGAGGGAGCCCACGGCGTTGGGCATGCCGCCGATGCCAAGCTGCAGGCAGGCGCCGTCCGGGATCTCCTCCACAATCAGGCGGGCGACAGCCTCGTCCACCTCCGAGGGGGCGGCGCTGGGCAGGATCCCGATGGCAGGGCTTGAGCCCTCCACAATCTTATCCACGCGGGAAATGTGGATGCCCTCCTGGAAGCCGCCCAGGCAGCGGGGCATATTCTGGTTGACCTCCACAAGGATCACCTTGGCCTTCTGACAGACGGCGTCCAGGTGGGAGCCGTTGGGGCCGAAATTGAAATAGCCGTGGCTGTCCATCGGGGCGACCTGGAACATGGCCACATCCACCGCCTCCACGTTCTCCCGGTAGAAGCGGGGAAGCTCGGAGTAGCGCATGGGGGCGTAGTAGGCGAAGCCCTGGTCGATGGCCTTGCGCTCCACGCCGGACATGTGCCAGGAATTCCAGCAGAAATGTTCTTCTGGGTGGTCTATCTGAAAAATTGCAGGCGCAGACAGGGCGACGCCGCCCCGGACCTTCACGCCGGTGAGCTCGCCCATGCGCGCGGCCAGCGCCCGGTCCAGGTCTGCGGGATGGCCGGTACACCAGCCATAGTCCACCCAGTCTCCGCTCTTCACGGCCTTGACAGCCTCTGCGGCGGTTGTGAGTTTAGAAGCGTACTCTTCTGTGTAGTTCATAGTAAGTTCTCCTCCTGTCAAATATGATGCCATCATTCCGTTTGCCTCAAAAACGAAAGCAGCCGCCGTAAGATGGTTGCCTCTATCTTACCGTCCGGGACAGAAGTTTGTCAAGAAAGAGGCCGTCAGCCGCAGTGGGAAAAGATTCCGGAAAAATGGAGAGAAAGCTCTTTTCAAACGGGGGGAACTGTGATACGATTACATGGTATTAAATACTACATATGATATTTTTTAATGATAGAAGATGCGGTTTTTGCAGACCGCAGGCCGTGGCCGGCAGGATGCTGGGACGGGCAGGAAAGTTAGAGGAGGTATAGACATGGATTACAAGATCGTCATTGACAGCTGCGGGGAGGTGCCGGAGGAGTGGAAGCAGGAGGGAAGGTACGAGAATGTCCCGCTGGAGATCGATGTGGACGGGTGCCGGATTGTGGACGACGAGAGCTTTGACCAGGCGGATTTTCTGAGGAGAGTGGCCGCAAGCCCAGAGTGTCCCAAGTCCTCCTGCCCCTCCCCGGAGCAGTACCTGCAGGCGTACGAGAGAGGGGAGGCGGGCTGCGTCTATGTGGTGACGCTGTCAGAGCAGCTCAGCGGCTCGTACAACAGCGCTGTGCTGGCGATGAACCTGTTCCAGGAGAAGCACCCGGACAGGCAGATCCATGTGTTCAACTCCAGAAGCGCCTCCATCGGGCAGACGCTGATTGGCAGGAAGGCGGAGCAGCTCCACCTCTCGGGGAAGGACTTCCAGGAGGTGGTGAGGGAGACGGAGCAGTATGTGCAGGACATGAACACGTATTTTGTCCTGGAATCCCTGGAGACGCTGCGCAAGAACGGGAGGCTTACCGGGCTCAAGGCCTTTGTGGCGTCGGCGCTGAACATCAAGCCGGTGATGGGGGCCACGCCCGAGGGAACTATCTGCCAGCTCAGCCAGGCCAGAGGAATCAACAAGGCGCTGAAGAAGATGGTGGAGATCATGAAGAGGGAAGTGAAGGATCCCGCAGGGAAGATACTGGCAATCTCCCACTGCAACTGCCTGGAGCGGGCGCTGGGGGTCAAGCGGGAGATCGAGAAGGACATGAAGTTCCAGGACATCCTGGTGCTCAATACGCGGGGCATCAGCAGCCTGTATGCTAACGACGGCGGGATTATCATGTGCGTCTAGTCTCTGCGCAGGCAGCAGTTGACAAAGCGGGACATACAATGGTATTTTTAGTATGGTATTTTTGTTGGTATAATTTTAGTATTGCATTTTAGTATTGCATTTTTCGTGCCGTGAATTTTACGATGGCAGGGAGATTTCGTACGGGAGGAGTTTGAACTATGAGGATCGGCTTTGGATGTGACCATGCTGCTGCGGAGCTGAAGGAAGAGCTTCTGCACTATATGGAGGAGAAGGGCCACGAGTGTGTGGACTACGGGATCAGCCCAGGAGAGAAGGCAGATTACCCGGTGCAGGGACGCAAGGTGGCGGAGGCCATCACTGCGGGAGAGGTGGAGAAGGGCGTCCTGATCTGCGGGACAGGCGTGGGGATTTCCCTGGCTGCCAACAAGGTGCCGGGTATCCGCGCGGCAGTGTGCAGCGAGCCGTACACGGCCCGTCTGTCGGTACAGCACAACAACGCCAACATCATCGCCATGGGCGCCAGGGTCGTGGGGCCGGAGCTGGCGAAGATGATTCTGGACGAGTTCTTCGGAGCCAGGTTTGAGGGCGGAAGGCACGCAGCCAGAGTGGATTTGATCAGAGATATCGAAGAGCACTATACAGGGAAGAAGCCGGAGCTGTAAGAAATGCAAAGCCCGGCATGCGGACGGTTTTGACGGCGCAGGCGTCTTGCAAAATCCGCTCTTTTTTAGTACAATAAGTACGTTCGGGCGGATACGCCCGGCGGGAGGAAGGAGTCAGGCAGGATGAGCCAGGAGAAAGTAGACAGATATAAGGAACAGAAAGCGAACCGCAAGGAGATTATCAAGAAGGAGAAGCAGGAGAAGGCTGTGCGCAGGGGCATCGGCATCCTGGTGGCCGCTGTGTGCGTTGTGTGGCTGGGATACTCGGTGGTGGACTGGGTGAACCGCCCGGACACTTCCCAGGCGCAGATTAACCTGGACGCCTACTACGACTATGTGAACGGCATGGGCGGCGAAGGCTAAGGCAGGAGGTGCCAGGATGAAGTGTCCGTTTTGCGGGGAAGACAATACGAGGGTGATCGATTCCAGGCCGGCAGACGACAACAGCTCCATCCGCAGGAGAAGGCTGTGCGACGCCTGCCAGAAGCGGTTTACGACCTATGAGAAGGTGGAGACAATCCCCCTTGTGGTGATCAAGAAGGACAACAACCGGGAGCAGTACGACCGGAACAAGATTCTGGCCGGGGTGCTGCGGGCCTGCCACAAGCGCCCGATTTCCATCCATCAGATCAACGAGCTGGTGGACTCGGTGGAGACGGAGATCTTCAACCGGGAGGAGCGGGAGATCCGCAGCGGCGAGATCGGCGAGATGGTCATGGAGCGGCTCAAAGACCTGGAGGCAGTGGCCTATGTGCGTTTCGCCTCTGTGTACCGAGAGTTCAAGGATGTGAACACCTTCATGGACGAATTGAAGAAATTTTTGAAATAGGAAGGACAGACAAGCCCTTGCGGCAAGCTTTACCGGCTCGCTGCGAGGGTGTTTTTATGGGCGGGCAGAGAAAACCGGCCGGGCAATCAGGAGGAGGACAGCATGATTGAAGTTTATTATGCGGAAGATGATGAAACGATTGGCAAATCCGTAAAAGAATATTTGGAACAGCAGAATTGCAAAGTGGCAGTTTTTGATAGAATTGCCGATGTCAGGAAGGCGTTACTCGGCCATTTGCCTACGGTCGTCCTGCTGGACTGGAATATGCCGGACGGGCAAGGAAATGAATTGTGCCTTTGGATTCGGGAGAGATGGAAGGCCCTGCCGGTTGTCTATTTGACCGTCCGCGGCGATTCCCATGACATGGTTGCCGGTTTCCAAAACGGGGCGGATGATTATGTGGTGAAGCCCTTCGACCTTGCTGTGTTGTATTCCCGTATTTTGGCGCTGCTGCGGAGAACCGAAGGCGCAGCCAGCACAAAGTTGTTCTGCGATGGCTTGCTGTTGGACAAAGAGAAAATGGCCGTCTATGACGGGCAGAAAGAAATCGCCGTAAGCCAGCCGGAGTACCGTATTCTTCAGATCCTGATGGAGAACAAGGGAAAAACGGTCACCCGGAACCAGCTGTTAGAGCAGGTCTGGGATTGCAGCGGGAACTATGTAAACGACAACACGCTGACGGTCACAATGAAAAGGCTGCGGGAAAAGCTGAATCACCCAGCCTGCCTGAAGACAATCCGAAGCTTTGGCTACCGTATGGAGGACACACAATGAGTGAAAAGTGGAGACAAAAAACCCTTCTGATTTTTCCGTTTGCTGTTCTTGCGGCGGGCATGATACTTACCTCCGCGTTCTTCTTGCACACGTACCGGCAGATCGCGTTTGAACACACTTCGGCATTATGCGAAACCATATTGGCAAATGTTCCGGAAGCAGAGCCGCAGGTATTGGAGGCCCTGAAAGAATATCATTCCTTGACGGAGAAAGGGCTTAGCGGGAACGGTTATCTGGGAAAATACGGATACCGGGCCGATGATTTTTGCCGTGGTTTTCCGCTGGGCACCGTGCTTTTTCCGATTCTATGTTTCCTTGCGGCCGCCTGCGCCTTCGCGGCCGGAACTTTTCTGTCCCGCAGAAAAAACCGAGAGAGGATCGCCGGTTTGACGGAGTATTTAGAGAAAGTCAACACCGGCGCAGGAGGGACATTGATACCAACACAGGAAGATGAATATTCCCATTTGCAGGACGAGATATACAAAACAGTCACGGCACTTTATCAAACGAGGGAAGCGGCAGTTGCCGCAAAGAGAAATTTTGCAGAGAACCTGGCGAATATCGCCCACCAGCTGAAAACACCCATCACAGCGGCTTTTTTGTCGCTGCAGCTGATGGAAAGAGAGATTCCGGGGGCTTGCGCAGAGCAGGTCAAACAGCAGTTAAACCGCCTAAACCGTCTGGAAGAATCTTTGCTCATGCTTTCCAAAATCGACGCCGGAACGCTGCCGCTCAAGCGGGAAGCGGTTGACCTCTATACCGTGCTGAATCTGGCGGCAGATAATCTGAGCGATCTATTGCGGAAAAATCACATATCGGTTGCCATCCCAGAAAATGGCTGCATGGAATTTGCGGGAGATTTGGAATGGACAATGGAAGCCCTCATCAATCTTCTAAAGAATTGCATGGAACATTCCAGTCCTGGGGGCGTCGTCCATTGTGACTACGCGGGCAATCCCCTCTATGTAGAAATTCGGGTATGGGACGACGGGGCCGGCTTTGACGCAGAGGACTTACCGCATCTGTTCGACCGGTTTTACCGGGGGCGGCGTGGGACGCCCGGTGGAATCGGAATTGGCCTGGCTCTTGCCCGCTCCATCTTTGCATTGCAGAACGGAACCATAACCGCCTGCAATTTGCAAAATGGCGGCGCCTGTTTTGAAATCAGGATATACCGTCACTGAGCTGTCACTTTTCTTTGTTATACTGCAGGAAAGCAAGCCCCCTGGCGCAAGCGTTGCCTGCTGTCCGGGAAGGCGGTGCAAAACCAGTAACAGTTCAGCCCAGGTCTGCGCACATGCTGCGCGGACCGTAAGAACGTGA
>CALWMI010000040.1 GCA_944381745.1 uncultured Lachnospiraceae bacterium
TGGGCGCCTGGGGTCCTCCTCCAGTTTTCTTCTCAGACGCCAAATGATATTTTCCACGGAGTTTGTTCCGTGGAGATATGCCTCCCCCCAGGCGGCCTCATAGAGCTGCGCTTTGGAGAACACCTGCTTGGGGTGGCTGGCCAGGAGCAGGAGCATGGAAAACTCACCGTGACTCAAATGTACCTCCTCCCCTGCTTTGAGCACTGTCCGAAGGTTCGGGTAAATCTCAACGTCCCCAAAGGTGAGCATATCGTGAGAAGTCCCAGTCAGTTCAAAAACTTCCGCCCTCCTGCTCCGGAGTGCGTCCATGATGGCCTGGAACATACTGCCGTCCGGGTCAACCGTGCGAATGATGATGACCTCTTTCATTAGACATGTCCCCTTTGACAGTTCAAATGATCCGCTTGATGTTCAATGTTCAATGTTCAATGTTCAACTCCAGCAAACAACAGGCGGTGTCAGTGGAGATCCCACCGACACCGCCCACAGTTCACATAACGCTGTCTCTCACTCCTCCCGGAGCCGCTCCACCACCGTGTGCCGCTCCGCCGCCCGGACCGTGAGGACGGGGATGCCCGCCCCCAGCAGGGCGAACAGGGGGACGATCAGCAGAAAGACCGGCAGGGCCAGCCGGTAGGGGAAGAACCAGAACAGCCCCTCCACCGCCCGGAAGGCCACCGGCCCCAGGACCGCCGCCAGCAATAGGGCCAGGCCTGCCGCTCCCAGGGCGTATAGGAGGCCCTCCCAGATCAACATGGTGCGCTTCTGCCGCCCGGTCATTCCCACGGCCTGGAGCACGGCCAGCTCCCGCTGGCGGGCAATGATGCCTGTAAGGACGGCGTTGAAGAAGTTCAGCACGCCCACCAGGCCCACAAGGAAGCTCAGCGTCCCGCCCAGAAGCAGGAACATGGAGCGCATGCTCTCAAACTCCCTGGCATAGGTGGCTTTGCTCTCGTAGTCCAGCTCCGGGCTGACGTTCTCCGTGTAGTCTGCCAGGAACTTCTCCATCTGTGCGTTGGCCTCGTCCGTGGTGTCGAAGGCGTAGTACATGACGCTGTCCGTGCCGGTGTCCTGGACAAAGGTCTGGCTGTTCAGGATGAACTCGTCGCTGCCGTAGTAGCGGTAGCTGAGGGCGGAGGGAACCGTCACCAGGGCGGCTACGGTGTACTCCACGTCCCGGTATTTCACCGGCCGTTCCACCCAGTTGGCCCCTTCGGGGATGTCCTCGTAGGCGCCATACACCTGGCCGGTATCCGGGTCATAATACTCAGATTCCTCCACATACCGGAGGGTGACCGTGTCTCCCAGCTGGGCCCAGTGGGAAGCCCTGTCAATATTGCCGAATTCATCCGCCGCGTATACGGCGGCGATGGCCCGGCTGCCCGGTTCATAGAGGGCGGCCAGATCCCCCTCCAGTGTGGTGAGATGGTCCAGCGCAAAGGGGCTCATGCCGGAGAGCTGTACCCCGGCGGCCAAGCTGCCAGCCTCATTCCTGTCCGTCAGGTGAATCAGGTTGTCCAGCTGCCCTGGGTCATAAAAATGCCCGTTCAGCTGCCGGAAATAGTCCTCGGAGACGTACTCCAGCGCAGGGAAGGTCTGGCCGTACACCACGCCGCTGCCAGTGATGCCGCCCTGGGCGCCGATGTGGTCCATGGCCTGCTGGGGGACACCCATGTCGTCCGTAAAGCCCAGGGAGCTGGTCTGGAATTTGCCTGCGTTGGCCACGATGAAGTCGCTGGCGGTGAAGTTGGACACATACTTGTCCATGTCGAAGCCGCCTGTAAAGTTCACCGTCACGGTGAGCAGCACCACCGCCAGGGACAGGGAGAGCACGGTCACCACGGTTTTCCCTTTGCTCCGCCCCAGGTTGGCCACAGCCATTGTGAAGGGGGTCACCTTCCGCGCCCTTCGGCCTTTGGCGCGGGTTTTCCCGCCGCCCTCGGTATAGCGCACCGCCTCCACCGGGGATACCTTGGCTGCCATCCTGCCCGGCCTGCGGCAGGAGAGCAGCACGGTGAATAGGGCGAACAGGGCAGAAGCGGCGAAGATCCAGGGGCTCACGGAGGTGACGGCCATCACGCCGTTGAGACGGGCCGTGATCACCGGCGTCAGCTGACCGCCGATGAGCCAGCCAATCGCCAGGCCGATGGGAATGCCGGCGGCGGAGAGGGCCAGGGCCTGGAGGCGGATGATCTGCCGCAGCTGCCGCGGGGTGGTGCCAATGGTTTTGAGCAGGCCGTAGAAGCGGATGTCCCCGGCCACAGAGATCTGGAACACGTTGAAGATGATCAGGTATCCGGTGAAGACAATGAGCAGGGCCACAGCGGCGATGGCAGCTATGGCCGTCGGGTCTGCCATGTCGGATATCCGGGCCCCGGTGTAGCCCCAGTTGACGCCAGTGCGGATGTAGTCTTCCCCGGGGGTCTCGCTCTGATAGCCGTGGTTGGCCAAGATCTGGTCAATGTCCTGTTCAATGTGCCGGGAACCGCTTTTCAGCATCACGTCCAGGTTCCAGGTTCCGGTCATGGTATCGCTGGGATTGCTGGGATCCACCCCCACCTCCGCCAGAACCGCGTCTACCCGGCTCTCCGGGATCAGGATATGGTTGGCCACAATGGCCTCGTCGTACTCCCACCAGCCGCTGAGGGTAAAGGTCTGGGTGGTTTCGTGCCCATCCACGTCGAAGGTAAGGGTGAACTTAGCCCCGATCTCTGGCTCGATGCCCAGCAGCTCCAGCACATGGGTGTCGGTGGCGGCCTCGCCGGTGCCCTCCTGCGGGAGGGAGCCCTCCACAGGCTCACAGTACATCCAGCGGGCCTCGTTGGCGTCGCACCAGCTCACTTCCACATGGGATTTGTTGAAGGGCACGTCCATGGGCATGCCGAGGAAACGCCGCTCCCCCCACTGGGCAATGAGCGGGTCGTCCCGGAGCTCCTGGGCCTGCTGCTGGGTGAGGTACTTGAAGCCGCCGTGGGAGTAACCGCCCACTTGGCGGAAGTTGTTCTGCTGGAAGCCCTCGTTGATGGACAGGGCGATCGTGAACAGGGAGGTGAACAGCACCGCCGTCAGGGCGATGGCCACGATGGCGATCCGGTTGCGGGTGCGGCTGGCCTGTAAGCTTTTCCAGGCCAGATGGCGGATGCATTTTCGATTGGAGACTCTCATGACGCCACCCCCTTACCGTGTCACGATCCGTCCATCCTCGATGCGGATGATGCGGTCGGCGAGCTGGGCAATTTCTTCGTTGTGGGTAATCATGACCATCGTCTGGGAAAATTTCCGCCCGGTCACCTTCATCAGGCTCAGCACATCCTGGCTGGTCCGGCTGTCCAGGTTGCCGGTGGGCTCGTCGGCCAGGAGGATGGCTGGCTTCGTGGCCAGGGCGCGGGCGATGGCCACCCGCTGCTGCTGGCCGCCGGAGAGCTGGCTGGGCAGGTTTGCAAGCTTCTTCTCCAGCCCCAGGGCACAGACCACCTCGCCCACATAATCCTCGTCCACTTTTCCGCCGTCCAGCTGGATAGGGAGGACAATGTTCTCCCGCACGGTGAGCACCGGCACCAGGTTATAGCTCTGGAAGACGAAGCCGATCTTCCTGCGGCGGAAAATGGTGAGAGCTTCGTCCTTCAGGGAGAAGATATCCTTCCCGTCCACGGTGACGGAGCCTGACGTGGGCCGGTCCAGGCCGCCCAGCATATGGAGCAGGGTGGACTTGCCGGAGCCGGAGGTGCCCACAATCGCTGCGAACTCCCCGTCCTCCACAGTCAGATCCACCCCGTCCAGGGCTTTCACCAGCGTGTCTCCTCTGCCGTAATATTTCTTTAAATTCTTGGTTTCCAAAATCTTCATTGTGTATTCCTCCAGGAAAAAAATCTGTATTGCCTTTTGACAATACAGACTTTACCACAACATTCTTTCCGGAGCCTTTCTCAAATCTAACAGAGTGGAAAGATTTCGCGTTTTCATGCCCGATGCAGCGTTGGTGTACCAGGGAGGGGATTGTCCCTTGGCACACCGGCGCTATGCACGGGGCAGATACAGGGAGAAGGTGCTGCCGCTTCCGGGCCGGGAGGAAACTTTGATGTAGCCGCCTTGAAGGGCCAGAATCTCCCGGGCCAGGTAAAGTCCCAGCCCCAGGCCCTCGGCGGTGCGTGTCCCCACGCCCCGGTAAAAGCGGTTGAAGATTTCCCCTTGCTCTTCCTCGGGAATGCCGGGGCCGGTGTCCGCCACATCAACCCGGCAAAAGGCTTCCAGCATGTGGGCGCAGACCGTCACGCTTCCGCCGGCAGGGGTATATTTTACCGCATTATTGACCACATTGCCCAGGGCTTCGGCCGTCCACCGGGGATCGAAGGCCGCCGTGCCCGCAAAGGGGGCTGCCTGCAGTGTGACCGATTTTTTTTGTGCCGCGTGCGCTTCCTGTCCCACAGCCTCCTCTAACAATGGCTCCACAGGCTGGGGAACCGGGGCCGGGACAATGATGCCGGTCTCCAGCCGGGAGGCCTTTACCAGCGCCTGAATGAAAAAAGATAATTTTTCCCCTTGGGCCATGAGCGCCTGGGCTTGTTCCCGCTGCTGCGGAGGCAAATCGCTCTCCGCTAAAAGCGAGGCATAGAGAAGCAAATTGGCGATGGGGGTGCGTGTTTGGTGGGAGATATGGGCGATCAGCGCCTTTACTGCCGCCTGTTCCCCCGCGACGGTTTTTTGCGCGCGGGCGGAGCCCCGGAGAAACCGGGCCAGCTTTGCCTCCAGGGCAGATAGCTCCGTCTCATCGAACCGGTCCTCAGCAAAACCACCGGCAATGGCGCGGTCCAGCATGGCGCCCAGCTGGCGGATGGCCTGCCGCCGCTGGCACCACTGCCACAGGCCAAAGGCGAGTCCCGCAGCGGCCAGGGCCAGCAGAACCCAGGAGAGGCCGGTCATCGCTCCGCCTCCCAGGCGTAGCCTACCCCGTACACAGTCTTGATGGGGGCGTCCCCCAGCTTAGCCCGCAGCCGCCGCACGGCCACCGACAGGGCGTTCTCGTCCACGAACTCGCTGCCGTCCCACACCTTTTCCAGCAGCAGCTCCCGGGGCAGGGTACGGCCCCGGTTCTCCACCAGCAGGCGCAGCAGCCGCTGCTCCGTCTTGGAGAGGTCGATGGGAACCCCGTCTCTGGCAAACACAAGCCTGGCAAAGTCGAAGGTGAAGCCGTCCAGCTCGATCCGGTCTGGCTTTGCCGGGGCAGAGCGCCGCAGCTGGGCATTTACCCTGGCCCGGAGCACTGCCAGGGAGAAGGGCTTCGTGATGTAATCGTCCGCCCCAGCCTCCAGGCCGGTGACTTCATCCAGCTCCAAATCATTGGCCGTGAGCAAAATCGCGGGCGTAACGTCGCCGCCCTGCCGCAGCGCCCGCAGCAGTTCCAGCCCGCTGCCGTCCGGCAGGTTGATGTCAAAAATCAGCAGGTCAAAGACCGTGCCCTGCAGCATATCTGCCGCCTGGAGCCGGGTACCGCAATGGGTGACGGTACGGCCCGGCGCCTCCAGGGCCATACAGATTCCACGCCCCAGTGCTTCGTCGTCCTCCAAAAGTAAAATGTGGCTCGCCTTTGCGCCGGACGGGACATCCGGTGTCTTACCCCTATCTCTCTGTATCCTGTAGTCCATAACGTTGCACCTCCGACAATGTTTCTATTATATTTCATTCCCTGGAAGAACACAAGGCGGGAGATGGGCCGCAGGCTGCCCGTCCGCGTATACATATTTTGTTGACACTTAGGGGGATTTTGATTATACTGGAATCTGCCTGAAAGGGCAGGAGCTTAAAAATTTGCGGCTTTGCAATTTCAGGAGAAGACGGATGCGAGGAGGATATGGCGATGAGAAAGGGAGCGGTGAGCCTTTTCCTTGTGCTGGCGCTGTTGTTGTCCTTAACCGGGTGCGGCCAGGAAGAGGAGCAGGCGGCAGGCCAGGAAGAGGGGCAGGAAGCCAGCCAGGCGGAGGATGCCTTAGACTATGCCCAGGCGGAGAACTGGGCGTATCTGGAGACGGAAGAGGATGGGGAGGCGGATGTGTTCTTCATCTGCCCCACAGTCTATGGGGGCGGCGAGGATCGCTATAACATGTCCATGGATGACGAGGAGGCCAAGGCGTCTTTTGTAGGGGCCACCAATATGGAGAAGGGCATCTACGATGAGGACTGCCGCTTCTTCGCCCCCTATTACCGGCAGGCGGGGCTCAGTGCCTACGAGCTTGCGGAGGAGGAGAGGGAGGAGTATCTGACCTACGCCTATGAAGATGTGGAGGATGCCTTCCTCTATTACATGGAGAACTGCAACGAAGGGCAGCCCATCATCCTGGCGGGCTTTTCCCAGGGGGCGGATTTGAGTATCCGGCTCTTGAAGGAGTGCTTCGGCGAGGAGGAGATGCAGGAGCTGCTGGTGGCCTGCTATGCCATTGGCTGGAGAGTGACGGAGGAGGAGCTGGAGGAGTATCCGCAGCTTCAGTTTGCATCCGGCGAGGAGGATACGGGCGTCATCATCGCCTTCAACAGCGAGGCGGAGGATATCGGTGATTCCCTGCTGATCCCGGAGGGCACCCGCACGCTTGCCATCAACCCGCTGAACTGGAAGACAGACGGCACGCCAGCGGGGAAGGAGGAGAACCTGGGAGCCTGCTTTACCAACTATGACGGGGAGATCGAGACGGAGATCCCGGAGCTCACCGGCGCGTACATTGACCAGGAGCGGGGGGCGCTTAAGGTGCCCGACGTTTCCCCGGAGGACTATCCGGCAGGGCTGTCGATTTTCCAGGATGGCGTCTACCATCTCTATGACTATCAGTTTTTCTACCGCAACCTGCAGGAAAATGTGGGTGTACGGCTGGCGGCTTATCTGGGCGCGCAGTAGCGCCCCTTGCACACCGGAGCCAAGCGCGGGGAAAAGGGAGGGCCAGCATCTGCCGCACAGGCAGGCGCGGGCCCTCCTGCGCGTCGGGGCTTTTGCGGAAAAAGGCGGTTTTTTTGCAAAAAAAGAGGGGCGGCGCACTGGATTTTTCAGGGGCGATATTGTACACTTAAAGAAAACGTACCGTGTCCGGTGCGGTTTGCCCGGAATGGACAGGAGGGATGGAGCAGATGGACGAGACGGTAAGGCAGCGGCTTGAGGCCGCCGGAATCAATGTGGAGGAAGCTCTGGAGCGCTTTATGGGAAATGAAATGCTTTTCCAGAGATTCCTGAAGAAATTTCTGGAAGATGAGAGCTACAGGAAGCTTGAGGAATCGGTGCAGGCGGGGGATCCGGACGGCGCGCTGAAGGCCTCCCACACGCTGAAGGGAGTCTGCGGGAACCTGTCTATGAATGTCCTGCACGGCCTGCTGACAGAGCAGGTGGCTGCTTTCAGGGCTGGGGACTGGGAGAGGGCGGTCTCCATGATGGGAGATATCGCGCAGGCTTTCAGCCAGGTGTGCAGCGCAGTCCAGAGCCTGTAGGCCAGGAGGGAAAGGATAGCAGGCGCGATGAAGTATGTTCGGTTGATAAAGGATCTGCACGGGCAGAGAAAGAAATATTTCCAGCAGGCGGAGGAAGAGATTGCACGGGAGAATTTGTCCATACTGAGGAAGGCGGGAGTGGCCACCGCATTGATTTTGGTGCTCTTTTTGGCGGTGACTCCCTGGATTATCCGCGGGTGGACGGCCACGCCCTACCACCTTGCCTTTCTGCCGGCGGCGCTGGCGGTGGGGGCTGGCGGGCTGCTGCTGTTCCGCAAGGGGAAATGCAAGGGAAGCTGGGTCACCCGCTGCTGTATCGTATATGAGGCGGTCGTGTTTTTGTTCCTGATCCTGATCGACACGGCGGGGACGCCGGAAGGCCCCAGCGCCTTTATGCCCGTGATGCTGATCGCCATGCCGGCAATTTTTGCGGTGCCCTATACCCTCACCTGTGTGCTGCTGTGCGCGATGGAAGCGCTCTATATAGCTGGCGTGCTTGCTTTCAAGAATCCCTATCTGGGGCAGTATGATATTTTTATCTCCCTTGTGGCCATGATCTGCTCCGGGGTGGTGACCAACCTGATCCTGAGCCTGCGGCTGAAGAGCTATGAGCTGCAGATCAAGTACCGCACCCTCAGCCGTATGGATGCCATATCGGGCATCTATAACAAGCAGACATGCATCGATGCGGCACGGGAGTACGTGGAGCAGGGAGGGGCGAAGACGGTCTGTACCCTGCTGCTTGCGGACCTGGATGATTTTAAGAGGGTAAACGATACGCTGGGGCACGCTGTGGGGGACCTGGTGCTGGAGCAGATGGGAAAGGTGCTGCTGCGGACGTTCCGTTCCACGGACATTGTGGGCCGGTTCGGCGGGGACGAGTTCCTGGTGCTGGTGAAGGGGGCGGCTTCCCAAGGGTTGATGAACCGGAAATGCCAGCAGATCCAGAAGAATTTCCGGTCGGCGGTGCGGGAGTATCCTGTTGCGGTGAGCTGCAGCATGGGTGTGGTCATGGTGAAGAACCAGGAGGCGGAATTTGAGCATCTGTTCCGCCAGGCTGACCAAATCCTGTATGAGGCGAAGAAGTCCGGCAAAGCGGTGCACAGGATAGCGCTGTACTGCCAGGAGTGGGACGGGAGAGAAGCGGCGCGGCCAGGGTTTGCGCAGGGCTGGAGCGAAGAGGAAACGGCGGACGGCATATTACAGTGAAAGGAAAAGGGAGATTGGAGAGGACAGAGGGAAGAAGACAGGCGGATACGATTCTGATTGTGGATGACAGCGAGATCAACCGGGGGCTGCTGGAAAATATTTTCAGCCGGGGATACCGCATACGGGAGGCGTGCAACGGGCAGGAGGCCATGGAACAGCTGGCGGATGGCAGGGAGTCCATCTGCGCGGTGCTCCTGGACGTGGTGATGCCGGTGATGGACGGCATGGAAGTGCTGCGGGAGATGAACGCCCAGGGCTGGACGGAAGAGATACCGGTTTTTCTCATCACGGCGGAGGCCGGGTCGGACGTGCTGCGGGAGGCCTACACGCTGGGGGTTATGGACGTGATCTCCAAGCCGGTGGTCCCCTACGTGGTGCAGCGGCGGATCGGCTCTGTCATCGAGCTTTTCAGCGCCAGGGAGCGGCTGAGCAGCAAGGTGGCGGAACAGCAGGATGAGATTTTCCAGCAGGCGCAGCAGATCATCGAGCTGAATATGGGGATGATCGAGGCGCTGTCCACGGCGATCGAGTTCCGCAGCGGGGAATCCGGCGCCCATGTGCGCCGCATCCACGACATCACAAGGCATATGCTGCTGCACACGAAGCTGGGGGAGGGGCTCTCGGAGGAGACGGTCACCCATATTTCCATGGCGGCGGTCATGCACGACGTAGGCAAGATTGCGATACCCGACAATATCCTGAACAAGCCGGGGAAGCTTACGCCGGAGGAGTACGAGATCATGAAGACCCACACCCTCAAGGGGGCCGAGCTGCTGGAGAAAATCCCCCAGATGCGGGATCACGCCGCTTTCCGCTACGCCTACGACATTGCCCGGCACCACCATGAGCGCTGGGACGGGAGAGGCTATCCGGACGGGCTTCGGGGGGCGGAGGCGTCGGTGTGGTCGCAGATTGTGGCTGTGGCGGATGTGTATGACGCCCTGGTGAGCAAGCGGGTGTACAAGGATGCCTTCTCCGTGGAGACAGCCCTGGATATGATTGTGGGCGGGCAGTGCGGGGTGTTTTCCCCGGAGCTGCTGGAAAGCTTTCTGGCTGTGGAGAAGGAGCTGCGCGGCCTGTACAGGCCGGGGGCGGGACAAATTTCTTGAAATTCTGAAAATTACACGAAATAATTCAAATATTTATGCTTTCTTAACTTAGTAAAAGGTGCTAGGATAGGATAATATAGATATAAGGGACAGGCGGGCGCTTGGCGCTCGCCTGCCGCCGGAAGACAGGGCTTCGGCGCAATTGCGGAGGCGTCTGTTGGATCTATACGACTTCGAGTAGGAAAGCAGGTATGGTATGTTTCAGATCATAGCGGACAGCTCCTGCGATTTGGGCAGAGAGCTCCTTGAGAGATGGAAGATTCACGTGGTTCCCTATTATATTTCCGTGGAAGAGGGAGAATATAAGAAGGAGATTGAGGAGATGGGCGTCCGGGAATTTTATGAGTTTATGGACGCCAACCCCAAGGTCTTTCCCAAGACTTCCCTGCCCTCCGTGGCTGATTACGGGAGGGCCATGTACGAGTATGTGGAGAAGGGCATCGACGTGATCTGCGTATGCCTGACCTCCAAGTTCAGCGGCTCCTACAATTCGGCTGTGAACGCCAGGGAGCTTCTGCTGGAGCAGTACCCGCAGGCCAAGATTGCGGTGGTGGATTCCACTGTGGCCACGGTGCTGGAGGGCCTTGTGGTGCTGGAGGCAGCCAAGATGCGGGATGCCGGGTATTCCTTTGAGCGCACGGTGGAGGTGCTGGAGCAGGTGAAGGCCACCGGCCGGATTTTCTTCACAATCGGCAGCCTGGATTACCTTGTGCACGGGGGCAGGATCGGCAGGCTGACCGGCCTGGCGGCGGGAACCCTGGGGCTGAAGCCTCTGATTACGCTGCACAACGGGGAGCTTTACCCGGAGGGGGTCGTGCACGGCCGGGTGAAATCCAGGCGCAGGGTCATCGAGAAGGCGCTGGAGTATATGGAGCAGGAGAAGATGGACCCGGACGACTATGAGATTGTGACCGGTTACGGGCTGGACTATGCGGAGGCGGAGAAATTCCGGGATCTCCTGGAGGAGGAGCTTCATAAGAAATACGGACGGCCGCTGGGGCCGGTGGGGATTTACCAGATCGGGGCCACCATCGGCGTGTACACCGGGCCGCATCCAGTGGGCCTTGGCTTTATCCGCCATTACGACACGTTCTAGGCGCCGCTGGAGCATGGAATAGATCGCCCCTTTCCCGGGCATACTCAAGGGGGAAGGAGGCGGCATATGAGTAAAGCATTGGATTACACAGCTCTGGTGATTGCCATAATCGGTGCTCTGAACTGGGGGATGGTCGGGATTTTCCGCTTTGACCTGGTAGCGTTCCTGTTCGGGGATATGTCCTGGCTGTCCAGGGCGGTCTACATTCTGGTGGCAGTGTGCGGGCTGTATCTTGTGACCTTTTTCGGAAGAGGGACAGAAGAATAAGAAGATATGCTGGCGGGGGAGTGGCCTTTGCCAGAGGGGGACGGCTTTCCTGCCGTCCCTTTTGCTTGCCGGCTTATGTCCCGCTGCTTGCCGGCTTGTGCCCTGCTGCTTATCAGCTTATGTCCCGCTGCTTGCCAGGCTACATCCCCCTGCCGGTCAACTTATCCCTTTACTTCTCAGGAACTTTGTAGTATACTTTGGAAGTAAAAAGGCCTTTTTTCCCTTTTACAAATAGAAAGATGCGAAGACAGCATTCCACAGGAGGAATCAAAATGGTGAAAGCAGTGGTTGGAGCAAATTGGGGCGACGAGGGCAAGGGTAAGATTACCGATATGCTGGCCGGGCAGGCTGATATTGTCGTCCGCTTCCAGGGCGGCTCCAATGCGGGACATACAATTGTGAACGATTACGGGAAGTTTGCCTTACATACCCTTCCCTCCGGCGTGTTCTACGGGCATACCGTGAACATTATCGGCAACGGGGTGGCATTGAATGTCCCGATCCTGATGAAGGAGATTGAGTCCATCGTGTCCAGGGGAGTGCCCAAGCCCCACATCCTGATCTCGGACAGAGCCCAGATGGTCATGTCCTACCATGTTCTGTTGGATCAGTATGAGGAGGAGAGGCTGGGCAAGAATTCTTTCGGGTCTACCAAATCAGGCATTGCGCCTTTCTATTCTGATAAATATGCGAAGATCGGCTTCCAGGTGAGCGAGCTGTTCGACGAGGATAGGCTGCGGGAGAAGGCAGAGCGGGTTTGCGTGCAGAAGAATGTGCTGCTGGAGCACCTGTACCACAAGCCGCTGCTGGATCCTGACAAGATTTTCCAGGAGCTGATGGAGTACAAGCAGATGCTGCTCCCCTATGTGTGCGACGTGTCCGCGTATCTCTGGGATGCAGTGCAGGCGGGCAAGGAGATCTTGCTGGAGGGCCAGCTGGGCTCGCTGAAGGATCCGGACCACGGCATCTACCCGATGGTCACATCCTCCTCCACGCTGGCGGCCTACGGCGCCATCGGGGCAGGGCTCCCGCCCTATGAGATCAAGAAGATTGTCACGGTCTGCAAGGCGTATTCCAGCGCGGTGGGCGCTGGGGCGTTTGTCAGCGAGCTGTTCGGCGACGAGGCGGAGGAGCTGCGCCGCCGGGGAGGAGACGGCGGGGAATACGGCGCCACCACTGGAAGACCCAGGAGGGTGGGCTGGCTTGACTGTGTGGCCTCCCGCTATGGCTGCCGCATCCAGGGGACGACAGACGTGGCCTTTACGGTGCTGGATGTGCTGGGCTATCTGGATGAGATCCCGGTGTGTGTGGCCTATGACATTGACGGGCAGATTACCACAGACTTCCCGGTGACGGCAAGGCTTGAGAAGGCGAAGCCGGTGTTTGAGAAGCTTCCGGGATGGAAGTGCGATATCCGGGGGATCCGCAGCTATGAGGAGCTTCCCGAGAACTGCCGCCGGTATATCGAGTTTGTGGAGGAGCGGATCGGGTTCCCGATTACGATGGTATCCAACGGCCCGGGCAGGGACGACATTATTTACAGGTGACGGAAGAGAGGACGTCCTGCGCTGGCGGGACGTCCTTTGCATAGCAGGAGGGACATATGGTAAAAAATATTATTTTCGATATCGGGCAGGTGCTGGTGAACTATGACTGGCGCGGCTATATCCGCAGCCTGGGATATGAGGGGGAGACGGCGGAGCGCATTGGACGGGCGATGTTCGCAGCCCCAGACTGGAATGAGCTTGACCGGGGCGTCCTGTCCACGGAAGAGGTTGTGGAGCGGTTTGTGAGGAACGATCCGGCAATCGAGAGGGAGCTGCGGGACGCTTTCCGGCGGAGTGGGGAGACGATCAGCGAGAGGGAGTACGCCGTGTCCTGGGTGCGGGAGATGAAGGAGAGAGGCTTTCGCGTCTACTACCTCTCCAATTATTCGGATTATATATACCAGGGCTCCAGGCACATCCTGGAGAAGTTTTTGCGGGAGATGGACGGGGGCGTCTTCTCCTGGAAGGTGCAGATGATCAAGCCGGACGAGGGGATTTACAGGAGACTTCTGGAGACATACGGGCTGAAGGCAGAGGAATGCGTCTTTATGGACGACAACCCGGCTAATGTGGAGACAGCCAAGAGGCTGGGAATTCAGGGGATTGTGTTCACAGGCTACGAGGAGACGAGGCAGAAGCTGGAGGAGATGCTGAGGGCATGAGGGCAGGGCTGCACAGAGCCGTCTTCTATGCATAAGAATAAGGAATAAGCGCCGCAGATGCGGCGCTTATTTGCTGTCAGGGTTCAGCAGGCGGTAGATCCAGAGGCAGACCCAGATGAGGGTGGGAATGACCACCGTGGAGGCCAGGGCAGCCATCAGCCAGCGCTCAGATCCCGGAACGCGCAGGAAGGAGAGGACAAGGGTGATGAGGTAGAGGGCGGCGATGATTACCAGCCCGATGACGGCCATCCACCGCTTGACTTGTCTGCTTCTCTGCTCTCTCTTAGGGTTCATAGCGTCTTCTGCTCCTCCTGGTCTGCCCGTCCCTGGGCTTCTTTGCTGTCAGGCAGCGGCGGCCGGGGCGGCTCTGTCTGGGAACTGCTTATCTTCCGCAGCACTTCTTGTATTTCTTGCCGCTGCCGCAGGGGCAGGGGTCATTGCGCCCGATCTTGGCGCCCTTGATGATGGTGCCGGACTTCTTCTGCTCCAGGTACAGCTCCTTCTGGCGCTCGGGGGTGAAAATATCGTTCCACTGGGGGAGATTGTAGAGCCAGTCTGCCTTGGCGTCCACCATGTTCTTGTACAGCTTCTCCTTGTCAAAGGCGAGGCTTACGACGGTGTCCTCCTCCATCTCCTCGATGGGGTTGGGCGTCTTCAGGCTGTCGTTGATGCCGTCCAGGAAACCAGTCATGGTCATGACATCCTGCCCGTACTTCTCCGCCAGCTCCTTCACCGTGCCGCTGACCTCCTCGTCCGGGTTGGAGAGGAGCTGCTCATAGATCTCCTTCTCGATCTCAAAATAACGGTTCCAGAACCTCTGCAGGTCGCCTTTATTCGCCTTCTCGTCGTAGGCGATTTTCTTCCATTCTTTTAACAATGCCATAGTAAATCCATCCTTTATCTGTATATCATATCCTGGCGCGCGCCCGAAGCGGGGAGCGCAGCCGGCAGGCGGGACGGCGGGCTGCGCCGCCATGCGCTGAGTACAGTATATACTATTTTCAGGTGGACGGCAAATTATTTTCAAAAAATTTTTGGCGGGCTGTATAAAAGGGAAAAGCCGGGCAATAATACTAATATCTTATCCGGGTGGCCGCGAGGACGCGGGTATCCGGACGAGATAAAAATTGCGTATGCTCTAGGCAGCCCGGAGGAATCCCCCCTCCGACGGGCTGCGGGACAAAAGACAAAAGTAATACTTATCCTCCCCTTTGAAGTGCCCGGCGGGCTTGCCCGCCGGGCATTCTACTGTGCGCAGATCCCGGCCCGGGCAGCCGATATCCAGCAATTCCCGGCAAAACGTAAGAAATATAAAATTGCATTAAGAGATAAGTTGTATTAAGATAAGGACGGTATCCGAAGCGGGGGTGCAAGCCCTCTGGACGGGTACAATTATGCAGAAAAAGAGGGACTGAAATTATGTTTCGATGGTTGAAAAGGCAGTCTCCCGGGCGCATTATAGCCCTGGGCTTCGCGCTTGTCATCCTGGTGGGTTCGGTGCTGCTGATCTTGCCGTGCAGTGTCCAGGATGGAGTGGAGGTCCGCTATATCGACACGCTGTACACATCTACCAGCGCTGTCTGCGTGACCGGGCTGATTGCGATTGATGCTGGAGACACATTTACGCCGCTGGGGCAGTTTTTCCTGGCTTCCCTGATCCAGATCGGGGGCTTGGGAGTCACGGCGGTGGGCGCGGGGATTATCGTGGCCATGGGGAAGCGGGTGAACCTGAAGGGCAGGACGCTGATCCGGGAGGCGATGAACCTGGACTCCGGGAAAGGGCTTGTGCGCTTTGTCAAGCATATTTTCCTGGTGACGGTGATTTTTGAGCTGACGGGGGCTCTGCTGAGCTTCCTCGTGTTCGTGCAGGATTATCCGCCCCTGCGGGCGGCGGGCATCAGCCTGTTCCATTCTGTCGCGGCTTTCAATAACTCAGGGTTCGATATCCTGGGCAATTTCCAGAACCTGATCCCCTACCGGGACAATGTGCTGCTGAACCTGGTGACGTGCGGCCTGATTATCTTCGGCGGTATCGGTTTCCTGGTGATCCAGGAGGTGTGGAGGAAGCGCTTTCACTGGAAGAAGCTGTCCATGCATGCCCGGGTGGTGATCTCCATGAGTGCGGTGCTGATTGTGGTGGGCGCGGTGCTTCTGAAGCTGACAGAGGATATCACATGGCTGGCGGCATTTTTCCACAGCGTGTCGGCCAGGACGGCGGGCTTCTCCACGTATTCGCTGGGAACCTTCTCCAGCGCCGGGCTTCTGTGCCTGACCGTGCTGATGTTCATCGGCGCATCCCCGGGATCTACCGGAGGCGGTATCAAGACCAGCACCTTCTTCGTGCTGCTCCAGGGGATTAAGTCCTCGGCGACCAACACCACGGAGAAGGCGTTCAAGTACACGGTTCCAGCCAACGCGTTCCGCAAGGCGGCTGTGATTACGCTGATGGCTCTGGGCGTGGTGCTCACCGGAACCTATATCATGGTGGCGGTGGAGCCGGATATCCGCCTGATAGACGCCCTGTTCGAGGTGACCAGTGCTTTCGGCACAGTCGGCTTGTCCACGGGCATCACGCCGGGATTGTCGGACATCAGCAAGCTGTTGTCCATCCTGATTATGTATATCGGGCGGCTGGGGCCTTTGACCATAGCGACGCTCTGGTATTTTGACAAGGGAGAGAGAGCCCGTTATCCGGAGGGAAATATCGCCATCGGCTGACGCCGTAGGGTTTGCTGGAAGCCCGGCGTCAGGTGTGGGATTGACAGACGGCAGGATGCCGGATGATTACAGGAGGGAATGACTATGTTTAACAATACCAAAAAAGGCAGCGATAAGAATTATGCGATTATAGGCCTGGGACGCTTCGGCCATGCCCTGGCCCTGGAGCTGGCGCAGGAGGGCGCCGAGATTATGGTCATCGACAAGGACGAGGAGAAGGTGCGCGGGCTGAGGGACTACACAGAGAACGCCTTTGTCGTGGACGGCTATGACAAGAAGGCGCTGGAGGATACCGGCGTGCGCAACTGCGACGTGGCGGTGGTGTGCATCGGGGAGAAAATCGACATCTCAATCCTGATGACGCTGAACCTGGTGTCCCTGGGGATTCCCCAGGTGATCGCCAAGGCCACCAGCGAGGAGCACGGGGAGATCTTGAGGAAGCTGGGGGCAGAGGTGGTCTACCCGGAGCGGGATATGGCCGTCCGCCTGGCCCACCGGCTGGAGTCTGCCAAGATCCTGGACTACATACAGCTGAGCAAGAAGGTGAATATTTCCAAGCTGATTGTGCCGGATAAGCTGATCGGCAAATCTGTCCAGGAGGTGGATCTGCGTAAGCGGTTCGGCCTGAACATCATCGCGATAGAGAACAATGAGAATGTGAACCAGAACGTGATGCCCGACTATATTTTCCAGGGCGGAGACGTGCTGTTCCTGTCCGGCAGCGCAGACGACTTCAACCGTATGCTGGACTGGGGGGAGAGTAAATAATAGAGGTGTGAAGGGAGCGGTACGCTTCCCTGGCACAGCAGAAAAGCGGCAGCCGCGCACAGAAAGCCAAGAGTTCTGTGCGCGGCTGTTTTCTCATTTAATAGGAAACTTCGTTCCCTATTAAAT
>CALWMI010000041.1 GCA_944381745.1 uncultured Lachnospiraceae bacterium
CAAGGCACTTGAACGACGCGTACTGGACGTACGTGGAGTGAAAGTAACGCAGCAGGAACGCAAATCAGCCATTTTTGACCGTATTGTCCCTTGGTACACCGACGCTATGGGTTCTATTGTACAATTATAGAAAAGCAGGCAAAACGATGGGCCTTGACAAAACGAAGGAACCATATTGTAAATCTTTATGAATACTCTCTCGATAAGAACTTGAATATAAAAAAGTTCAGAGAAATGACAGAAGAATGGCTACAGTTTGTAGTAAACTGCCGGCTTGGCTTAAAACATGATTACGATATTGTGGAAGGACCAATGGCAGACGATACAATCTGGGATTATGTTGAGGACTATATGGCTGAACGAATTTCAAAAGAGGCGTTCTGGGAGTTGGTTAAGTTTAAGTATCCGACACATCAGATCGTATTCTGTACAGAAAAAGCATTACAGACTACCCAATTTGAAGGGAGTTATTCGCTATGACAAACAAATTTTTTCCGGAAGAGCAAATAACCGAGAACGATCTTTATTTTTTATGTTATATGATAGAACGCGTAGCAAGGAAATTGCATCAGAGAAATAAATATGTTGTTAATTCCATACCGAAAGATGAGTGGGTGCGTTTAATCAGCCTTGCGAATGTGCTGCATTGTGAAAATCCGCTGAAAATTGAAAAGGAATGGATCGAAGAGTACAAGCTAGAAAAAGGAGATTTTGATATAAAAGAGGTTGATCCGGAGCTGGTGGAAGAAATTCCGTCAGAGACACAGATGGGAAAGGTGTATACAAGACTGATCCTGTCAACGCTGCAGCCGGAGGAAGATTATATCAATGGAATGATTCGAGTATACAATGATGAAATATGTGATACGATAGATAATTACAATAGCAGCGCATACTATGAGCCGTCTTATGTGATAACAAGAGCTTATAATAATGGAGGCTTTTAAAAAACAGAAAACCGCACTGGAATACGTTATGGGGAGCCGTATCATAAGTTGTTTCAAAAAGCCTGTATGGCAAGGAAATTACATCAGAGAAATAAATAGATTGAAGGAGAAGGAATATGTGGAAATGCCCAAAATGCGGGAGAGAATTTAAAAGGACAAATCAAGGCCATTACTGCGGGAAAGCGCCTGGAACAGTGCCAGAATATATAGATTCACAGCCTGTGGAGGCACGCCATGCCCCACTCACGATATAACCGTTAAGTTCCAGTTCTTTGGCAATAGTCCATTCATTTTTCGCTGAAATTGCAGCGTTCAGTATGCTTTCTCATGCTTTTGCTCCTTGGCCTGCTGGGCAGATCCAGAGGCCTTGCGCAGCACATAGAAAATGCCGGTAGCAGCTGATGTAGAGATCAGGCATTCGGCATTGTCTTCAATGGTATTCTTCTTCATCCTCATGATACGCAAACGGTACGAGATTGTTAAGAAATCGTACGGTATATTTTGTTCGATATTTATCATCATAGATGCCGGCACTTCGAGGTATTTTTCCCTGCCAGATTGATTTTTGCCCTCCGGCTGTTATAATAGAAGGCAGGGTGAGGAAATTTTATGGATGGACAGGAGTTCTTTTTCTTTGAGAGGCATCCCCAGGCCCTGCCGCTCTATGAGGCGTTCGTGGAAAAGCTGGGGCAGCTTGCGCAGGATGTGGAGATCCGTGTGCAGAAGACGCAGATTTCGTTTTACCGGAGGCATTTGTTTGCCTGCGTCTCCTTTGCGCGGGTGCGCAGGAAGCAGGACTGCCCGGAGCCTTTCCTGGTGGTCACCTTCGGACTTGGGCACAAGGTGGAGTCTCCGCGTATCGATGCGGCCATTGAGCCGTATCCGGGCCGCTGGACGCACCATGTGCTGATTTCGGATCCAGCGCAGGCGGACGAGGAGCTGATGGGCTGGGTCATGGAAGCGTACCGCTTTGCAGAGCAGAAAGCGGGCCAAAAGCGGAGAAGCAATCGTTAAAAAGGGGAGCAGCAATCGTTAAAAAGAGATACAGGAGGGATTACACGTATGTACATGGAATACGCGACACTGATCAATGGCGTCCGGATACCGGTGATTGGCTTTGGCACCTACAAGGCGGTGGCGGGGGAGGATAAGGATGTGATTTTCCGCGCGCTGCAGGTGGGCTACCGGCATATCGACACGGCTGCCTTCTACAACAACGAGGAGATTGTCCGCGACTCGATCGCCCGCAGCGGCATCCCCAGGGAGGAAATCTTTATCACCTCCAAGCTGTGGAAGGACAGCATGGGATACCGGCAGGCGAAGGAGAGCTTCCGCAAGTCTCTGGAACGGCTGGGGACAGATTACCTGGATCTGTTCCTGATCCACTGGCCCAAGAGTTCTCTGGAGAAGGAGGACTGGGAGAGCGAGATGCAGGAGACGTGGAGGGCGCTGGAGGAGCTCTATGAGGACGGCAAAGTGCGGGCCATCGGCGTCAGCAATTTCCTGCCGCACCACCTGATGACGCTGATGGAGACGGCCAAGATTGCGCCGATGGTGGATCAGATGGAATTCCATCCCGGGTATATGCAGAAGACCGCTGTGGACTACTGCCAGCAGCACGACATCCTGGTGGAGGGCTGGAGCCCCATCGGCAGGATGCGCATGGCGGATGATCCCACAGTGGCGGAGATGGCGGACCGCTATGACTGCACGGTGGCCCAGCTCTGCCTGCGGTTCTGCCTGCAGTGCCATGTGGTGCCTCTTCCCAAGTCCTCTTCCGAAGAGCGGATGCGGGAGAACCTGGATGTGTTCGACTTTGAAATTTCCCAGAAGGACATGTCTGTCCTGATGACCCTGCCCCAGCTTGCCTGGTCGGGGGAGCACCCGGACCGGGAACGGGTTTATTTTTGAATGAAATGACAAGGAGAAAAAGACAATGGCAATTTACATGATGGACTATGAAAACGTGGGATATAACGGCCTGAAGGGCATCAACGGCCTGACCGAGAAAGATAAGGTCTATATCTTTTACAGCAAGAACGCGAACACCCTGACCTTCGACGTGCACGAGATGATCATGCAGTCTTCTGCGCAGATTTTCTATTACAAGGTGAACGTGGGGAAGAAGAACGCCCTGGACGTGCAGCTGGCCACGTATCTGGGCTACCTGATCGCCAAGGATCCCAGGGAGATCTACTACATTGTGAGCAAGGACGACGGCTTCGACTACGTGCGCAACTTCTGGAAGCAGAAGAACATCGAGGTGAAGAAGATCGTCAACCTCTCCATGATGGAGGCGGAGACGGAGCAGGAGGAGCAGATCAAGAAGCTGATGGAGCTTCTGGGGGACGACTCCCGGGAGGAGGCGCAGGCCGTCTCGGAGATCATCGAGAAGTTCAAGACAAAGCAGGCCATCAACAACGCCCTGGTGAAGCGCTATGACAGCACGAAGGGCGGCAAGGTGTACAAGGCGATCAAGCCTCTCCTGAAGGACAAGAACTGATGGAAGAACTGCTTGTGCTGGGCTGTGGCCACGCCATGGCGCTCAAATGCTACAACACCTGTTTCGCCCTGATTGACGGGGAGAGCGGGGAGGCCTTCGCAGTGGATGCAGGCGGAGGCAACGGGATCCTCCGGAACCTGCGAAGAGCCGGGCTTCCCTCGTCCCGCATCCACCACTTTTTTATCACCCACAGCCACACTGACCATGTGCTGGGGGCGGTGTGGCTGATCAGGGAGATCGCCACCGGCATGCGGGACGGAACTTACCGTGGGAACCTGTACATTTACTGCCATGCCGTGCTGGAGCAGACAGTGCGGGCCATGTGCCTTCTGACCCTGCAGCAGAAGCTGACAGACTTTTTTGACCGCAGGATCCTCTTCCAGCGCGTCACAGACGGCTGCCAGGAGGAGATCCTTGGCTGGCAGGTGCATTTCTTTGACATTCTGTCGGTGAAGGAGAAGCAGTTCGCCTTCTGGATGAGGCTGAAATCCGGCAAGCGCCTGGTGTTTTACGGGGACGAGCCCTGCCATCCGGGCAGGAGGGCTCTGATGCAGGGCGCAGACTGGGCGCTGTGCGAGGCGTTCTGCCTCCACGGGGAGAGGGAACTCTTCAAGCCCTACAAGAAGCATCACAGTACGGTACAGGATGCCTGTACCCTGGCGGAGGAGGCGGGGGTGCGCAATCTCGTCCTGTGGCACACAGAGGACACCCATATGGGCGAGGACGGGCCTGGGCGGCAGGCGCGCTATCTGGCGGAGGGGCGCAGGGCCTACCGCGGAAACCTCTATGTTCCCGATGAACTGGATAGGATTTTGTTATAAAGGACAGCCAGCGCCTCATATAGTTTTGTGAACGGATAGGGACGGTGGGGCGGAATGAAGCATCGCCTGGCTGAACATTTGAAGATTCCTGCCGACCTGGCGGGAGGAGATATGCTGATCAGCCTGACCGGCTGCGAGGAGGCCTTCGTGGAAAATTACCGGGGGATC
Organism: uncultured Lachnospiraceae bacterium; assembly: GCA_944381745.1. Classification (GTDB taxonomy): domain Bacteria; phylum Bacillota; class Clostridia; order Lachnospirales; family Lachnospiraceae; genus JAGTTR01. Next base: position 4,440 of record CALWMI010000041.1, read on the forward strand.
CTGGAGTACACAGATGCCAGGATCCTTCTCCAGGGGAAGGGCTGCCAGGTTCTCCTGGAGGGGAAAAACCTGGAGGTCACCTACTATACAAACGACGAGATGCAGATACACGGGTTTTTTGACTGCGTCCGCTTTCTGAGCTGAGGCGCGGGAAAATCCCCGGCAGTCAAGGATTTCAGCCAGAAGGGTGCGTTTGTATGCTGTTACATATCATCCGCTTTTTGCACGGCTATGTGTTGATCAGGGTAAGCGGCTTTTCGCCGGAGCGGTTCCTGAACCTGTGCAGCAGCCGGGGAATCCTGGTGTGGGACATCGCCAGCTGCGGCGCGGGCTACGAGATGAAAATGAGTATCCGCGGATTTCGTCAGATCCGCCCTCTTGTCAGAAAGACGAAGACGAAGATCATGGTGAGGGAGAAGCATGGTCTTCCTTTTTTTATCTTCCGGAACCGGAAGCGCAAGGTGTTTTTTGCGGGAATGGCCTTCTGTGCGGCGGCCCTGTGGTTCCTGTCCCTGTTTATATGGGATATCCGGGTGGACGGCGGCGTGTCCTACACCCAGGATCTGATCGTGGGGTACCTGAGGGAGCAGGGGATCGTCCACGGGATGCGAAAGTCCCAGGTGGACTGCGGGGAGATCCAAGCGCTGATCCGCAACGATTACCCGCGGGTCACCTGGGCTTCCGCCAGCATCCAGGGGACGCGCCTTCTCATCGAGATCAAGGAGGACACGGTGGCCGGGGAGATGCCGGAGGCCGGGGAGGAGGAGCCGGCGGATCTGGTGGCCCCGGCGAGCGGGGTGATCAGCGAGATGATCGTGCGCAAGGGGACGCCGGTGAAGAGGCAGGGGGATACGGTGGAGAAGGGCGAGGCGCTGATCAGCGGGCGGATTGACCTTGTCAATGACAGCAAAGAGGTGTATGCTTATGAATATTGCCGCGCGGACGGCGACGTGGACATTGTCTGGGAGATGCCCTATGCGTGCACGGTTTCCCGGGCATACGAGGAGAAGGTTTACACCGGGCGGGAGCGGAATGGCTTCTTCATCCGCTGGCTCTCCAAGTCCTTGAGCCTGAACCCCCAGACAGAGGGAGGGCTTCCATGGGATACGCTGACGCAAGAGGTGCAGTGGAAGCTCCTGGACAATTTCTATCTTCCCATCTATACCGGCACCATCCTCCACAGGGAGTACCAGCTGCGGGAGAGCGCCTACAGCGACCAGGAGCTGGCCGCCCTTCTCGGCAGCAGGATGGAGGAGGATTTTGAGGATTTGGAGAAAAAAGGGGTTCAAATTATAGAAAATAATGTTAAAATACAGTTAGGCTCCAGCTCCGGCACGGCGTCCGGGACGCTGACCGTCCGGCAGAGGGCGTCGGAGTATGTGCCGGCAGAGATTCTGCCCGACCCGGCTGGGGAGCAGCCTCTAGAGGGTACAGGAAAGGAACAACAGACGGAATGAGTATTGTGGAGACGACGATTGAGATACCGGCCCAGCATCAGCAGAATGTGTTTGGCCAGTTTGACGAGTATATGAAGAAGCTGGAGCGGGCTCTGTCCGTGACGCTGATTGCCCGGGACGATACCTTGAAGATCCTGGGCGGGGAACAGGGGACGCGGCAGGCTTTCCGCGTGCTGAGCCAGCTGTTGGAGCTGTCGAAGAGAGGCAACACCATTACCGAACAGAATGTGGACTATGCGCTGGCGCTTTCGGCGGAGGAGAAGGAGCAGGCGCTGGTGGAGATCGACAAGGAGCTCATCTGCCACACGGTGAGCGGCAAGCCGATTAAGCCGAAGACGCTGGGGCAGAAGAACTATGTGGATGAGATAAGGCAGAAGATGGTTGTATTCGGCCTCGGCCCTGCCGGGACCGGCAAGACCTACCTGGGCATGGCAATGGCCATCACCGCGTTCAAGAACGGGGAGGTGGGGCGGATTATCCTCACGCGCCCGGCGATTGAGGCGGGGGAGAAGCTGGGCTTCCTGCCCGGCGACCTGCAGAGCAAGGTGGACCCATACCTGCGCCCGCTGTACGACGCCCTGTACCAGATCATGGGGTCGGACAGCTTTATGAAGAATATGGAGAAGGGGCTGATCGAGGTCGCCCCCCTGGCTTATATGAGAGGCCGGACGCTGGACAACGCCTTCATCATACTGGATGAGGCGCAGAACACCACGCCGGCGCAGATGAAAATGTTCCTGGCCCGTATCGGCTTCGGGTCGAAGGTGATCATCACCGGGGACTCCACCCAGAAGGATCTGGCCCCCGGGACGGTGTCCGGCCTGGATGTGGCGGAGAAGGTGCTGAAGAAGATCGACGGCATTGCTTTCTGCTATCTCACCAGCAAGGACGTTGTCCGCCATCCCCTCGTCCAGAAGATCGTCAAGGCTTACGAGGACTATGAGGGGCGGGAGGCTTACCGCGCGAAGCGCGGCCAAGAACACAAAGCGCGAAGGAGGACGAACCGCTGATGACTGTTTCCATCGAGTTAGAGTGCACACCGGCATTTGATTTTGACTGGGAGAAGACCGCGAAGGATGTGATCGCCTGCGCGCTGGATTACGAGGACTGCCCCTACGAGGCGGATGTGAACCTGATCCTTACCGGCGCCTCTGCGATCCAGGAGATCAACCGGGATTACCGGGGCATCGACCGCGTGACGGACGTGCTGTCCTTCCCGCTGATCGCCTACGGCAGGCCGGGAGATTTCAGCCATGTGGAGGAGGAGCAGCTGGACTGCTTCCACCCGGACACGGGTGAGCTGATGCTGGGCGACATCATCCTCTGTGTGGACAAGGTGCTGGAGCAGGCGGAGAAATATGGCCATGCCGTCCGCAGGGAGTACGCCTTCCTGATCGCGCACAGCATGCTCCATCTCATGGGGTATGACCATGAGGAGGCGGATATGGCTGCAGATATGGAGAGAAGGCAGGAGGAGATCCTGTCCAGGCTTTCGATTGGACGGTAAAAGAAGTAGAGGAGAAGGACAGCAGGAGACCATGGCAAGAGAAGGCGAGAGGAACCGGCAGGCGAGAGGCCGGGAGACGAGGGGCCGGGAGATGAGAGGCCTGGAGACAAGAGACCGGGAGGCAAGAAGCCGGGAGACGGTGCGGGAGCCGGCAGGAGCCGCCCCCCGCCGGAGAAAAAGAAAATCTGCAAATTATCTGAAGCAGGGCGGGATTTTGGCAGCTGCTTCTATTCTTGTGCGCATCATCGGGCTTCTGTACCGGATCCCTGTGACCCGGATTATCGGGGACGACGGCAACAATTTTTACTCGGCGGCCTTTGAGGTGTACACGATCATGCTCCTGATCTCGTCCTACAGCATTCCGCTGGCGGTGGCCAAGCAGATGTCCGCCAGGAACGCCCTGGGGGAATACCGCAATGCCCACCGCGTCTTTCGGGGAGCCCTGTTCTTCTCGTTCCTGGTCGGGCTGGTGCTGTCGGCCGTCACCTTTTTGGGGGCCGGATTTTTCACCAGCATCCTGCGCACGCCGGAGAGCACCTTTGCCCTGCGCATCCTGGCCCCGGCCATCCTGATCCTGTCCGTCATGGGCGTGTTCCGCGGCTTTTTCCAGGGGCAGAATACGATGATGCCCACGGCGGCCAGCCAGCTGGCGGAACAGGTGATCAACGCCATTGTGAGCATCGGCGCGGCCTACCTGTTTGTCAACATGGGGACAGAGATCGACGCCATCCTGGGGACGACGACGGCCTCCCACGCCTACGGGGCGGGCGGGAGCACGCTGGGGACCACGGCCGGGGCGCTGGCTGCCCTCCTGTTCCTGCTGTTCGTGTACGGGGCGACGCGGGGAGGCTACATGCGCCGGATGCGCAAGGACAAGTCCAGGCACAGGGAGTCCTCCTCCGAGATTCTCCGGGTGCTGGTGCTCACCATCATCCCGGTTATCCTGAGCACGGCGATCTACAATGTGAGCGGGATTCTGGACCAGATCGTCTACAAGGCGCTCACCCCAGGGCTTGGCATGAGCCCGGAGGATATCAGCGCATCCTGGGGGATCTTCACCGGAAAATTCAAGACGCTGACCAATGTGCCCATCGCCATCGCCAACGCCCTGGTATCCTCCACGGTGCCTGTCCTGGCCATGTACATGGCTGAGAGGAACTACAAGGAGACGCGCAGGAAGATCCAGACCTCCACCAGGTTCACCATGATCCTGGCTTTCCCGTGCGCAGTGGGCATCGGCGTGCTGGCCTCGCCGATCCTGTACCTCCTGTACGGGGACACCAACCCGCTGTCTGCCGGCATGCTGTACGCGGGGGCTGTGTCCATTGTCCTATACTCCCTGTCCACGCTGAGCAACGGCATCCTGCAGGGGATCAACCGGATGCGCACGCCGGTCACCCATGCGGCAGTGGCCCTTGTGCTGCACCTTGCGGCGCTCTATGTGATGCTTGCCAAGTTTGACCTTGGGATTTATGCCGTCATCCACGCCAACAGCCTGTTCGCCCTGCTGATGTGCCTGCTGAACGGCTTTGCCATCCGCCGCTATATTGGCTTCCGCCAGGAATTTGTGCGGACGTTCCTGATTCCGCTGATCTGTTCCGCCGTGATGGGGGGCGTGGTGTATGGCCTCTACTTTGTCCTGGACCTGCTGCTTCCGTTTGCGGACGCTTCCGTCCTTGCCCGCACCGTGGCCACGGGCCTGAAGCTCTTCCCGGTGATCGGAATCGGCGCCTTCGTCTATTTTGTCCTCCTGCTCCTCTTGAGAGGCGTTACCCGCAAGGAGCTTCTGGAATTCCCCAAGGGAGCGGCCCTGTTGCGCGTCGCCCGCAGGCTGCGCCTCATGTGAGCGGTGTGAGGGGGATGCTGGAAGGACTGCGGAAAATTGGACGGCCAGGTATATTTTGCCGAAAATACGCCGATACTATAGCCAAGAAGGAGGCATCCCATGAAAAGGTATGGTATCGGCGCTTTCCTGGCTTACGGAGGGCTGCTCTGCCTGGCATACTACGGAAGCTACCGCCTCTCCTACGGCCACATGCAGAAGCAGCAGAATGAGCTGGAGTACGCGGGGGAAGCCGTCCTGGCGGACAGCGGGCAGGAAGCGCTCGTCAAGTCAGATACGGAATATGTTGTGGAAAATTACAATGAGAAGACGGGCAAGACGGAGGAGGTGCGCACACAGCTCCCCTCAGCCCTCATCGGCATGGACAGGGAGGAGGCGCAGGATTACGCGGACAGCTACACGGAAGATCCGGACATCTCCGACCTGGAGAGGGGCTTCTCCTCCATGGAGCTGGAGTCCTTCTCAGAACAGCGGATTGTGTTCCGCAAGACCTATGTCCCCTGGGAGAAGGATTACAAATATGTCCTAGGGGAGGTGGACGGCCATGTGGTCGTCTACTACCTGGACAAGAAGACCATCTACGAGTACACGGATATCGTCTGTGTCACGCTCCCGGAGGAGCTGCGGGAAAAGATTTCCCGGACAGACTGTTATATGGAAATCGCGGATCTCTACGCATTCCTGGAGAACTTTACCAGCTGAAGCTGCCGCTGATGCCTGCCTGGCATCCGGCAGTTTTTGTCTGGACGGCAGTTCCAAAATGTTGTAAGATAGAAGCGAAAATGCAGGAGGAACTATATGAACTACAGAGAGAGATTAAAGGGGAAGAAGCGGATTGTGGTGAAGATCGGCACCTCATCCCTGACCCACAAGCACACAGGGGAATTGAACCTCTACAAGCTGGAACGCCTGGTGCGCGTCCTGGCGGACCTGCGCAACCAGGGGCGGGATATCGTCCTGGTCTCCTCGGGGGCCATCGGCGTGGGACGCTCGGCAGCCGGGCTGAAGGAACGCCCCACACAGCTGCCGGTGAAGCAGGCGTGCGCGGCAATCGGCCAGGCCAGGCTGATGATGATGTACCAGAAGCTGTTCTCAGAGTATAACCAGCTGGCCGCCCAGATCCTGATGACGAAGAATGTCATGCTCAACCCGCAGGATCTGGAGAATACATACAACACCTTCAACACGCTGCTGGACATGGGGGCGATCCCGGTGGTCAATGAGAATGATACGGTATCCACCCACGAAATCCAATTCGGCGACAACGACACGCTGTCGGCGGTGGTGGCCGCCCTGATCCACGCGGACTTCCTTGTGGTGCTCACGGATATCGACGGCCTCTATACAGACGACCCCCACGCCAATGCCCGCGCCCACCTGGTGACGGTGGTGGAGCGCATGGATTCCCGTCTGAACGCCATGGCGAAGGAGAGCTCCGGGAGCGGCATGGGGACGGGGGGAATGGCCACAAAGCTGCGCTGTGCCAAGATTGCCACGGTATCCGGCGCGGACATGGTGATTGCAAGCGGGGCTGACCCGGAGATTATCTACAAAATTTTGGAAGGAGAGGAATGTGGGACGCTGTTCCTGGCGCACAAGGACGAGGAGTTCCGTCTCACAGACTACATATAACGGATGAAGAGAGAACAGATCGACCGCATCAATGAGCTCTACCACAAGTCAAAGGCCGAGGGGCTGACGCCTGCGGAGAAGGAGGAGCAGGCCAGGCTGCGCAGGGAGTATGTGGAAGCCTTCCGCATGAGCCTTCGCGGGCAGCTGGATCGGATTGACATTGTGGAGGAGGACGGCTCCGTCACCAATCTGGGGGAGAAATATGGAAAGCATATCCGGCACTGAGCGCAAGGAAGTCTTGCGTAAGGAAGTCCTGCGTAAGGAAGTCCTGCGCAGGGAGAGGCTGGCCCTGCGGGACGCCCTGCCAGAGGACGCCCGGCAGCAGATGGACAGGCAGCGGTGGAGGCTGCTGGCGGAGCATCCGCTGTACCGCCAGGCAGAGCGCATATTTACCTATGTCTCCTACCGCTCGGAGGCGGACACCCGCAGCCTGATCGCCTGCGCCCTGGAATCCGGCAGGCAGGTGGCTGTGCCGAAGGTGCGGGAAAGAGAGATGGATTTTTTCGTTATCCGGGGGATGGGAGATCTGTCGGAAGGTTTCCGGGGGATTTCCGAGCCGCGGGGGACAGAGGATTCCCTGGCCGTGCCGTCGGCCCACTCCCGGGATCTCATGATACTTCCGGGGGCGGCTTTCGACCGGAGGGGAGGGCGGATTGGCTATGGAGGAGGCTTCTATGACCGTTTCCTGTCCAAGTACCCCCACGCGGCCACCTTGGCGCTGGCCTACGAGGTCCAGGTGGCTGACAGCATACCCATGCAGGCGCACGATATACGTGTGGACGCCCTGCTCACAGAGGAAGGCTTTACATTCATTCAGGAGGGAGGACTACATCAATGGCAGTACAGGAGTGGAATGAAGAATTACAGGAGATAGGAGAGCGCGCCCGGGCGGCTGAGCGGGTGATGCGCATCCTGCCCACAGATAAGAAAAACGAAATTTTGAGGACCGTGGCGGATGTCCTGGTCAAGAGTGCGGACGTGATCCTGGAGGAGAACAAGGCCGACGTGGAGGCCGGACGCAAGAAGGGGATGCATGAAGGGCTGATTGACCGCCTGATGCTCACGCCGGAGCGGATTGAGAGCATGGCGGAGGGGCTTGTCCAGATTGCATCGCTGGAAGACCCGATCGGGGAGGTGCTGGGCATGAAGAAGCGCCCCAACGGCCTTCTGATTGGGCAGATGCGGGTGCCTCTGGGGGTTGTGGGAATGATCTATGAGGCCCGCCCCAATGTGACGGCGGACGCCTTCGGCCTGTGCTTCAAGACCGGGAACGCGGTGATCCTGAAGGGAGGCAGCGACGCCATCAGTTCCAATATCGCCATCGTCAACTGTATCCGCGCGGTGCTGGAGAAGGCCGGCGTCTCGAAGGACGCCATCCAGCTGATCAGGGATACCGACCGCTCGGTGACCACACAGTTTATGAAAATGCGGCCGTTTGTGGATGTGCTCATCCCCAGGGGAAGCGCAGGGCTTATCCGGAGCGTGGTGGAGAACAGCAAGATCCCCGTCATTGAGACCGGGACGGGCAACTGCCATATCTACGTGGATGAGAGCGCCGACCTGGATATGGCGGTCAATATTATTTTCAATGCCAAGACTCAGCGCATCGGCGTGTGCAATGCATGCGAGTCCCTGGTGGTGCATGTCAATGTGCTGGAGGACCTGCTCCCCAGGCTTAAGCGCCGTCTGGACACGAAGAGCGTACAGCTGCGGGGCGATGAGACCGCCAGGCAGGTGCTGCCGGATATCGCCGAGGCGACGGAGGAGGACTGGGGGACAGAGTATCTGGACTACATCCTCTCCATCAAGACTGTATCCAGCATCGACGAGGCGATCGACCACATCAACACC
>CALWMI010000042.1 GCA_944381745.1 uncultured Lachnospiraceae bacterium
CGGCTGCACCAGGAAAAACACATCACGGTCGTCCTGGTATCCCACAGCATGGAGGATGTGGCGGAATATGTGGGGCGCATCCTGGTGATGAACCGGGGCAGGGTGATGCTGGACGGAACGCCCAAGCAGGTGTTCGCCCACTATAAGGAGTTGGAGAGCGTGGGCCTGGCTGCCCCGCAGGTGACATACCTGATGCATGGGCTTGCGGAGCACGGGCTTTCGGTGAATGCGGACGTGACCACGGTGGAAGAGGCGCGCCAGGAGATCCGGCGGCTGGCAGCCTGCATCCGGGAGAGGGGGCCGCTATGCTGAGAGAGATTACGCTTGGACAATATTACCCGGCGGATTCGGTGATCCACAGGCTGGATCCGAGGCTGAAGCTGATCGGGACGATGGCCTTCCTGGTGTCGCTGTTTATCTCCGACGGATGGGTGGGCTATGTGGTGGCGACCGTCTTCCTGGCAGGCGTGATCAAGGCGTCCAGAGTTCCGTTCCGCTATATGATGAAGGGCCTGCGGACAATTTTCATCATTCTGCTGATCACCGTGGTGTTCAACCTGTTTGTGGTTCCCGGGGAGGTCATCTGGCAGTTCTGGGTGCTGCGGGTGACACGGGAAGGGCTTTCCCAGGCAGGATTTATGGCAGTGCGGCTGATTTACCTGATTATCGGGTCTTCGGTGATGACGCTGACCACCACGCCCAACGACCTGACAGACGGGCTGGAGCGGGTGCTGGGGCCGCTGCGCATGGTGAAGGTGCCGGTGCACGAGATCGCGATGATCATGTCGATTGCCCTGCGGTTTATCCCGATTCTCCTGGAGGAGACGGATAAAATTATGAAGGCGCAGATGGCCAGGGGGGCGGATTTTGAGAGCGGGAACCTGATCCAGAAAGCCAAAAATATGGTGCCATTGCTGGTGCCGCTGTTCATTTCAGCCTTTCGCCGGGCTGGCGACCTGGCTCTGGCTATGGAGGCCAGGTGCTACCGGGGCGGGGCGGGGCGTACGAAGATGAAGCCGCTCATGTATGAGAAGCGGGATTACGCAGGATACGGGCTGTTGGCGCTGTATCTGGCGGCTACCATCGCCGTGAGGATTTTGCTGTGAGTTGTGCTGTAAGGAACTGGGAAAGCGAGGCGCGTATGAAGCGAGTGATGATCACCGTGGCCTACGATGGGACAAACTACAATGGCTGGCAGATACAGCCGAACGGAATTACGATTGAAGAGGTGCTGAACCAGAAGCTCAGCGAACTGCTGGGGGAGCCTGTGAAGGTGATTGGGGCAAGCCGCACCGATTCCGGTGTGCATGCCCTGGGAAATGTGGCGGTCTTCGACACTTCTGCGCGGATGCCGGGGGAGAAAATCAGCTTTGCCATGAACCAGAGGCTCCCGGAGGATATCAAGATTCTGGACTCGCGGGAGGTGGATGCAGATTTCCATCCGAGAAAGCGCAGATGCCGTAAGGTATACGAGTACCGGCTTTTGAACACGATACATCCGGTTCCCAATTACCGGCTGTTCTCCTATTTCTATTACTGGAAGCTGGATGTGGGGCGGATGCAGGAGGCGGCTGCGTATCTGGTGGGGGAGCACGATTTTTGCAGCTTCTGCAGCGTGGCGACCCAGGCGGCCAGCACGGTGCGCCGGATACGGGAGATTTCCATCCGCAAGGATCAAGAGACGGAAATGATCACATTTCACATAGAAGGAGACGGATTCCTCTATAACATGGTGAGGATTATCGTGGGGACGCTGCTGGAGATCGGCGGGGGGAAGTACCCGCCGGAGCATATCCGCCAGGTTTTGGAGGCGAAGGACCGGCATGCGGCTGGCCCTACGGCACCGGCCAGGGGGCTCACCCTGGTGCGCATGGACTACGAGGGGGATCCGCGTCGAAGACAATCAGAGAGGAGCAGGACAGAATGAAGAGATGGTTGGCAGTATTGGCCTGCGCAGCTGTGCTCGTGACAGCTGGGTGCGCGCAGGTTCCGGGCGAGGGCTCCGAGAGCGGGGCGGCTCAGGAGGAGGGCTCCAGCGGCAGCGAGACCCAGGAGGAGGGCTCCGGCGGCAGTGAGGCCCAGGAGGAGGGCTCTAATGGCAGCGAGGCCCAGGGGGAGAGCTCCGAAACAGACGGGATACAGGGAGCCGCAGAAGGGACGGCAGCTGTTCGTGTGGGTTCCTTGAAGGGTCCCACGTCCATCGGGCTGGTATCCCTGATGGAGGCGGACAGCCAGGGCACAGCGGGGCAGGACTATACGTTTGAGATGGAGGCGGGGGCGGACGCCCTGCTGGCAGCTATGGTAAATGAGGAGCTGGATATCGCCCTCATCCCTGCAAACGCGGCCGCTATCTGGTATCAGCGCCTGGAACAGCAGGTGCGGGTCATTGACATCAATACGCTGGGCGTGCTGTACATGGTGTCCTCGGACGGACAGGTGGATGATGTGGAAGACCTGAGGGGGAGGACAATCGCCTTGACAGGGATGGGGACGTCGCCGGACTATGTGCTGCAGTATGTGCTGGCGGGGAATGGGATTGCCCTGGATGAGGTGACGCTGGAGTACAAGGCAGAGGCCGCAGAGGTCGTGACGGCGCTGGCAGAAGGGACAGCCGACATCGGCCTGCTGCCGCAGCCCTATGTGACGGCGGCCTGCGCCAAGGACAGCAGCCTGCAGGTGGTCTTGGACATGACAGAGCAGTGGGATGCGCTGCAGGAAGCAGGCGGCAGCCGTCTGGTGACCGGCGTGACCGTGGTGCGGCAGGGATTCCTGGAGGAGCACCCCCAGGCGGTGGAGCTGTTCCTGGAGGAACATGCGGCCAGCGTGGAGGCGGTGAACAGCGATGTGGAGACAGCGGCCGCTTTGGTGGCCGGGCTGGGGATTATCGAGAATGAGACGCTGGCAGCCAAGGCCATTCCGCAGTGCAATATTGCCTGCATAACCGGGCAGGAGATGAAGGATGCCCTGGAGGGATATCTTGCGGTACTCTTTGACTATGATCCCGCCACCGTGGGAGGGGCAATGCCGGATGAGGCGTTCTATTATATGGCAGAGTAAAAACAGGCCGGGGGACAGGAAGCCCCTTTGGAAAAAGGCTGGGGCAGTCCTTTTCTGGATTGCCCTGTGGAAACTTGTGAGCTTGGCGGTGGATAATCCGATTGTGCTGGCGGCGCCGGAATCTGCCGCCGCTGCTTTCCTGCGCCTCCTTGCCCAGGCAGATTTCTGGAAGACTGTGACGGCTTCCGGGCTGCGGATACTGGGAGGCCTCCTGGCTTCGGGAGCGGCTGGGATTGCGCTGGGAGGAGCTGCCTACAGGTTCCCGCTGGCAGAAATTCTGCTGGCTCCTTTTATGAAACTGCTGCGGGCGGTGCCCGTGGCATCCTTTGTGATCCTGGCGCTGGTGTGGGTGGGGACAGAGGGACTGACCTTTGCCGTGGTGGCTGTGGCCGTGCTGCCCATCCTCTATACCAGCACCTTGAACGGGCTGCGGGCTGTCCCGACACAGATGCTGGAGGTGGCGCAGGTTTTCCGGATCGGCAGCTGGCGGCGTATCTGGTACATTTACCGCCCGTCTCTGCTGCCGTTTTTGCTGAACGCGGCCAGTATCGCCGTGGGGATGAGCTGGAAGGCCGGTGTGGCTGCAGAAGTGATCGGCATCCCGGACTGGTCCATCGGTGAACGGCTGTATATGGCGAAGATCTATCTGGAGATGGATCAGCTTTTTGCCTGGACGGCGGCAGTGCTTCTTCTGAGTGTGGTCTATGAGGCCGCCTTCCTGCGCCTCCTTGGGCTGTTGGGTCGGAGAGTGTCCGGCTCAGCCGCTGCCAAGACAGACGGACGGAGAGGATCAGGGAACGGGCCGGCGGCAGATGAAAGAGAGAAGGAGGCGGGATATGGACGGGGCAATTGTGGCGGATAAGCTGGAGAAGTACTATGGCGGCCTCCCGGTGCTCTGCGGGTTTTCCTTCTGCTTCCGCAAGGGAGGCGTCTACTGCCTGGAGGGAGAATCAGGCGCGGGCAAGACGACGCTGCTGCGTCTGCTGGCCGGGCTGGAGCGGGCGGACGGCGGGCAGCTGACTGGCCTGTCAGGGGTCCCGGTTACGATGGCCTTTCAGGAGGACCGCCTGTGCGGCTGGGAGGACGCGGTGACCAACGTGGCTCTGGCGGTGCCCTGCAGGGAGGACAGGGACCGCGCAGGGATTGCGGAGCATCTGCGCCGCCTCCTTCTGGCAGACTGTCTGGGACAGCCGGTGGAAACCTTCAGCGGCGGCATGAAGCGCAGGGTGGCTCTTGTGCGGGCCCTGTATCCGGACTCTGCCCTGGTGCTCCTGGACGAGCCCTTCAACGGACTGGACGAGGAGACGCGCCTGCGGGCGATTCAGTATGTCCGGGAGGAGAGGCGGGGGAGGACGTTGATTTTTTCCACGCACCGGCCGGAAGAGGGGGAGCGGCTTGGGGCGCAGGCGATACGGCTGGAAAAGAGGCGGCCATAGAGGGATTGCTGGAGGCAGCGAGAAGAGGAACGGCAGCAGGAATAGAAGCGGAGAAGGGCAGAAGAAACGATAAAAGAAATGTGAAAAATTTATTGACACGCCTGGAGGTGTGTAGTAGAATAGATAAGCATGATGACGTATGGAAATGTCTGCTCCAAAGCCCCGGATACAGACATTTTGCTAATACAGACACCTTGGCATATAGGGACGCATGCCCGGAAGGCAGGCGTGTTTTGTGTGGTAAGGTTAATTTTTGCTGATAGAATTTAAGGAGGTCAACCGATGAAGAGTTACATGGCTAGTCCGGCAACAATTGAGAGAAAATGGTACGTAGTCGATGCTACAGGACATACATTAGGACGTTTGGCATCTGAGGTAGCGAAGGTACTGAGAGGAAAGAACAAAGCAATCTTTACCCCTCATATCGATACAGGCGATTATGTGATCGTCATCAACGCAGACAAAGTCAAAGTGACCGGCAGGAAGCTGGATCAGAAAGTATATTACAGACATTCCGATTATGTGGGCGGGATGAAGGAAACCACCTTACGTGAAATGTTGGCGAAGAAACCGGAGAGAGTGGTTGAGATGGCGGTAAAGGGTATGCTGCCGAAGGGACCCCTCGGAAGAAGCATGTACAAGAAGCTGCACGTATATGCGGGTGCTGAGCACGGACATGAGGCTCAGAAGCCGGAAGTACTGACATTTTAATTAGAAGGAGGGAATAGAATTGGCAAAGACAAGTTTTTACGGAACAGGAAGAAGAAAGAAATCCATCGCAAGGGTATATCTGGTGCCTGGAACAGGCGTTATCACAGTAAATAAGAGAAGCATCGACGAGTACTTCGGCCTTGAGACGCTGAAGGTGATCGTTCGCCAGCCTCTGGTAGCTACCGACACAGCTGACAAGTTCGATGTGAAGGTCAACGTACACGGCGGCGGCTATACAGGACAGGCAGGCGCTGTAAGGCACGGAATCGCCAGAGCCCTCCTGCAGGCAGATGCGGATTACCGCCCGGTGCTGAAGAAAGCCGGATACCTCACAAGAGATCCGAGAATGAAGGAGAGAAAGAAATACGGTCTCAAGGCAGCCCGTCGCGCTCCGCAGTTCAGCAAGCGATAATTTTAGTTCAAAACAGCTCAAAAACCCCGAAACCATGCGGTTTTCGGGGTTTTTCCTTTTCAGATTGTTTGCCCTG
>CALWMI010000043.1 GCA_944381745.1 uncultured Lachnospiraceae bacterium
AACCTCTACACCCACGGCGTGGATCCCCGCCTGGATTTCAGCGACATGCCGTCCATCGTGGAGGTGTATGAGAGAGTCACCAGGATGCACGTGTATGAGAGAACCCCCTACGCGGGAGCGCTGGTGTACGCGGCCTTCAGCGGCAGCCATCAGGACGCCATCGCCAAGGGCATGATCTGGAGAAAGGAGCATGGCCTCCACCGCTGGGATGTGCCCTACATCCCCATCGATCCCACGGACATCGGACGCACCTACGACGCCGACGTGATCCGCATCAACAGCCAGAGCGGCAAGGGCGGCATCGGCTTCCTCCTGGAGCAGAAGTATGGATTTGTGCTTCCGCCCAAGATGCGGGAGCATTTCGGATATGTGGTCAAGGCGGTTTCCGACCACGCCCACAAGGAAATTCAGCCGGAGGAGGTGCTGGATGTGTTCCGCACCACCTATCTGAACAAGAGAACGCCGGTGGAAGTGAAGAACATGCACTTTATCCAGACCGACGGCATCGCGGTGACGGTGACCATCCAGACGGCGGACGGCTCTCAGATCGAGGTATCCGCAAGGGGAAATGGACGTCTGGACGCTGTCTGCAACGCGGTGAAGATCGCCACCGGATGGGATTTCACCATCATGACCTACTCCGAGCACAGCTTGGAGCACGGCTCCACCAGTGAGGCGGCCTCCTACGTGGGCCTGCAGTGGGGCGACGGAACTGTGACCTGGGGCGCAGGGACGGACACCGACATTATCCGTGCTGGTATCAAGGCGATGATCAGCGCGGTCAACAATAAATAATCACAGAGAGGGATGGAGAGAACTATGGGAATGACAATGACGCAGAAAATTTTGGCCGCCCATGCAGGGCTTGAGACGGTGGAGGCGGGGCAGCTGATCAACGCCAGCTTGGACGAGGTGCTGGGAAACGACATCACCACCCCGGTGGCCATCAACGAGTTCAAGAAGGCCGGCTTCGACAAGGTGTTTGACAACACCCGCATCAACATCGTGCTGGACCATTTTGTGCCCAACAAGGACATCAAGGCGGCGGAGCAGTCCAAGCAGTGCCGGGATTTCGCCAACGCGCACGGGATCGTCAATTTCTTTGATGTTGGGGAGATGGGCATCGAGCACGCCCTCCTCCCGGAGAAGGGCATCGTCACCGCCGGGGACTGCATCATCGGGGCGGACAGCCACACCTGCACCTACGGGGCCCTGGGGGCCTTCTCCACAGGGGTGGGCAGCACGGACATGGCGGCGGGCATGGCCACCGGAAAGTGCTGGTTCAAGGTGCCGGCGGCCATCCGCATCGTGCTCACGGGAGCCCTTCACCCGGCGGTCAGCGGCAAGGATCTGATCCTCCACATCATCGGAAAGATCGGGGTGGACGGGGCTCTCTACAAGAGCATGGAGTTCACCGGCCCGGGGGTGGCATCCCTCTCCATGGACGATCGCCTGAGCGTCTGCAACATGGCGGTGGAGGCCGGGGCGAAGAACGGCATTTTCCCGGTGGACGAGGTCACTGTGGCCTACCTCACCGGGCGCAGCCAGAGACCTTGGACCGTCTACGAGGCGGACGAGGATGCGGTCTACGACGAGACCATCGAGATCTGCCTGGATGAGCTGGAGCCCACCGTCTCCTGGCCTCATCTGCCGGAGAACACGAAGCCGGCCTCCCAGGGCAAAGAGATCAAGATCGACCAGGTGGTGATCGGAAGCTGCACCAACGGCCGGTTGGAGGACATGGAGGCGGCCTGGAAGATTCTGAAGGGAAAACACGTGGCCAAGGGCGTGCGCGCCATCATCATCCCCGCCACCATGGCCATCTATCGGGAGTGTTTGGTGAGGGGCTGGACCACGGATTTCGTGGACGCCGGCTGCGTGGTCTCCACCCCCACCTGCGGCCCCTGCCTGGGCGGCTACATGGGAATTCTGGCGGAGGGAGAGCGGTGCGTCTCCACCACCAACCGCAACTTTGTGGGCCGCATGGGCCACGTGAAGAGCGAGGTGTACCTGGCCAGCCCGGCCACGGCGGCGGCCAGCGCCCTCACCGGATACATCACCGACCCGCGGACTATCTGACCGCAGCGTCACGGCAGACAGGGGAAGGATAAATTTCCCCACCCCATCATTTTGCAGAGAGAAAGGCAGGAAAAATCTATGGAAGCAACAGGATTTGTACATAAATACCCGGACAATGTGGACACGGATGTGATCATCCCCGCCCGCTACTTAAACACCCCCGACGCCAAGGAGCTGGCGGCCCACTGCATGGAGGACATCGACCCGGAGTTCATCCACAAGGTGCAGAAGGGGGACATCATCGTGGGCGGCGCCAACTTCGGCTGCGGCTCCAGCAGGGAGCACGCGCCCCTGGCCATCAAGACGGCGGGCGTCTCCTGCGTCATCGCCGCCACCTTCGCCAGGATCTTCTACCGCAACTCCATCAACATCGGCCTGCCCATCCTGGAGTGCCCGGCGGCCAGCGCCGCCATCCAGAACGGGGACAAGGTGAAGGTGGACTTTGACACCGGGGTGATCACCGACGAGACCACGGGGGAGACTTTTCAGGCTCAGCCCTTCCCGCCCTTTATCCAGAACATTATCCAGGCCGGCGGCCTGATGAACAGCATCGCGGAGTAGGAGGGGACAGTCATGGAAAAACAGATTGCAGTGATCCGGGGAGACGGAATCGGCCCGGAGATTGTGGAACAGGCCCTGCGGGTGATGGACGCCGTGGCGGAAAAATACGGCCACACCTTCCGCTATGTGGAGGCGGACATGGGCGGCGTGGCCATCGACCGGTGGGGGGAGGCCCTGCCGGCGGCGGAGCTGGAGAAATGCATGACCTCAGACAGCGTGCTGCTGGGAGCGGTGGGCGGACCCAAGTGGGACGGGATGCCCGGGGACAAACGTCCGGAGAAGGGGCTTTTGGCCCTTCGCTCCGCCATGGGCCTCTACTCCAACAACCGTCCGGCCAGACTCTGGCCCCAGCTGGCGGCTGCCAGCCCCTTAAAGCCGGAGATCGTGGCAAAAGGGATCGATTTTATCGTGGTCAGGGAGCTGATCGGCGGCGTGTACTTCGGGGAGCACCGCACGGAGGAGGCGGACGGGGAGCTGAAGGCCACGGACGTGATGAGCTACGCGGAGCACGAGATCGAGCGCATCGGCAGAATCGCCTTTGAGACCGCCGGGAAGCGGAGAAAGAAGGTGACCAGCATCGACAAGGCCAACGTGCTGGACACCAGCCGCCTGTGGAGAAAGGTGATGCACCGCCTGGCCCAGGAGTACCCGGAGATCCAGTACTCCGATATGCTGGTGGACAACGCCGCCATGCAGATCGCCAAGGACCCCAGCCAGTTTGACGTGGTGGTGACGGAGAACATGTTCGGCGACATTCTCTCCGACGAGGCCAGCATGATCACCGGCTCCATCGGCATGATCCCGTCCTCCAGCCTGGGGGAGGGGAGCCGGGGACTCTACGAGCCCATCCACGGATCCGCCCCGGACATCGCGGGGCAGAACAAGGCCAACCCCATCGGCACCATCCTGGCCGCCGCCATGATGCTCAAATACAGCTTTGACATGGACGAGGAGGCGGAGGCCGTCGAGGCGGCGGTGAGCCGCGTCCTGGATCAGGGGCTGCGCACCGGCGATATGATGGCCGAGGGCTGCACCCTGGTGAGCTGCTCGGAGATGGGGGACGCCATTTTAAAGGCTCTGTAGGAGAAATACTTCGCAGATTCACATTTTTGTGACCCTTTCATCACAATTCAGACACATTTCATTGGTACACTATGGCCATGAAATGAAAAAGAGAAAAGGATGAAAGGAGACTTCCGTATGTACGAGGATTTCAACAATTCTGACATTTATAATAATAACGAGGATTCCGGCAACAGCGTGTTTATCCCGGAGGGACCCCAGAAACCCAAGAAGAAAAGGGGCGGCATGGCCAAGAAGGCGGCCCTGATCACGGCCGCAGCCCTCCTCTTTGGAACGGTGTCCGGCGGCACCATGGTGGGCATCAATATGGTGGCGGACTACTACAACCGGCAGCAGAACCCCGCCAGGACGGAGCTGACCACGGCCCCGGCGGAGACGGAGGCAGCGGCGGACGGCTCAGACGGCGGCAGCCAGACGGTGAGCAGCACCCGGGTGAGCGCCGTGCTGGATGTCTCCGACATCGTGGAGAAGGCCATGCCGTCGGTGGTGGCCATCAACAACAAGATGCTGCTCCAGAGCAACAACTGGTTCTTCGGCCCCCAGCAGTATGAGGCCACGGGAGCCGGCTCCGGCATCATCATCGGGCAGAACGACACGGAGCTTCTGATCGTCACCAACAACCACGTGGTGGAGAACTCCGAGGACCTTCAGGTGGTGTTCATCGACAACCAGGCGGTGGAGGCCAAGATCAAGGGCACGGACGTGGAGAATGACCTGGCGGTGGTGGCGGTTCCCCTGGAGAACATTCCGGCGGACACCATGAGCCAGATTTCCATCGCCACCATGGGGGACTCCGACAGCCTGAAGGTGGGCCAGGGAGTCATCGCCATCGGCAACGCCCTGGGCTACGGACAGTCCGTGACGGTGGGCTACATCAGCGCCCTGGACCGGGAGGTGCGCACCAGCGACGACAATATCACCAGGAACCTGCTCCAGACGGATGCGGCCATCAACCCCGGCAACAGCGGCGGCGCGCTGCTGAACATGAAGGGGGAGGTCATCGGCATCAACTCCGCCAAGTATTCCGACACGGACGTGGAGGGCATGGGGTACGCCATCCCCATCACGGCGGTGCAGGACATCATCAACGACCTGATGAACACCAAGACCCGCACGGAGGTGGACCAGAGCAAGCAGGGCTATCTGGGCATCCAGGGCCTGACCATCGACGAGACCTATTCCTCCACCTTCGGAATGCCCCAGGGCGTCTACGTGTACGAGATCATTGAGGGCGGTGCGGCCTCCAAGACGGATCTGCAGGCCAAGGACATCATCACCAAATTTGACGGCTCCTCCGTCCGCACCATGGAGGATCTCCAGCAGATGCTCACCTACTACGAGGGCGGGGATACGGTGACCCTGACGGTTCAGAGGCTGGAGAACGGCCAGTACGTGGAGCACGAGATCTCCATCACCCTGGACTACAAGCCGGCGGAGGACGCGGTGCAGAACTGAGCGGCGCCCAGACGGTTCATTCACAAAAATAAATATCTTGCCTCCCATTTTCTTCGGTGCTATAATCTAAGAAAATGAGAACGGGGAGCTTGCCGGGAGCAGGCTGAGAGGAAACTGGACTGTTTCGACCCGATGACCTGATGTGGGTAATGCCAACGTAGGGACCTGAGGCGATGTGGAGAGAGGACATGCGTTGCATGTCCTCTTTGCAGTATAGTTTTCCCCCGGGAAGGAGGATACAGATGATAAGAAGAGGCAGAAAATCGTTCAATGTGAAAAAGCTGGCGGCAGCAGGGCTGCTCACTGCGGTGGCGGTGGCGTGCTCGCCCTTCAGCATTCCGGTGGGGGCTTCCCAGTGCTTTCCGGTGCAGCACATGGTGAATGTGCTGGCGGCGGTGTTCCTGGGGCCCTGGTACGGGGTGGCCATGGCCTTTGTCACCAGTCTGATCCGGAATATGCTGGGGACGGGGAGCCTGCTGGCCTTCCCGGGGAGCATGTGCGGCGCCCTGCTCTGCGGCCTGGCCTTCGCGGGGACTAAGCGGCTGTGGCTGACCTACGCGGCGGAGGTCCTCGGCACGGGAGTTCTGGGCGGCCTGGCGGCCTGGCCGGTGGCGGTCCTGGTGATGGGCAAGGAGGCGGCTCTGTTCGCCTACGTGCTGCCGTTTCTGGTGTCCACCGTGGGCGGCACAGCCATCGCCGCAGCGGTGATCGCCGTGCTCCGCAGAAACGGGGGCTTCGCCTTCATGAAAGAGGCGGTGAGGCGATGAGCCGGGAGCAGTCCGGGATCCGGGCATGGAGGGACGAGGACCTTGGGCGGCTCCTGGCCCAGGTGAGGGATCGGCGCCCCAGGGTGCACTGCATCACCAACCTGGCGGCGGGGCCGGACGTGGCCAACATTCTGCTGGCGGCTGGCGCCGCCCCCATCCTGGCTCAGGCCAGGGAGGAGGCGGGGGAGATCGCCGCGGCCTGCAGCGCCGCGGTGTTAAACTTCGGAACCCCTGACCGGGAGAAGCTGGAGGCGATCCGGGCCGCCGGCAGGCGTGCGAAGGAGGCGGGAGTGCCGGTGATCGCGGACCCGGTGGGAGCGGGGGCCAGCCCCTGGAGAAGGGAGCGGATCCTGGAGATCCTGGACGAGATCCGGCCGGATGTGATCCACTGCAATTTCTCCGAGGCCCTGGTGCTCCTGGGCAATCCCCGGGAATTTCACGGGGTGGACAGCGCCCAGGCCGGTCTGGAGGAGCGGTTGGCGGCCGCCGCCGGCACGGCGGAGAAGTACGGCTGCGCGGTGCTCCTAAGCGGGCGGGAGGACGTGGCCGCGGGGGAGGGCATGACCCGGGTGATCCGCGGCGGCAGCCAGGCCATGGGGCTGATCACCGGCACCGGCTGCATGCTCTCGGCCCTGATCGGCGCCTTCTGCGGCGCCCAGGGGAGGGAGAGCCGGGATCTGCTCGCCGGTGCGACGGCGGCTTCCTCCTTCTGGAAGGCCTGCGGGGAGGCGGCGTGGAGGCAGACAGAGAAGGCCGGCGGCGGCGCGGGAACCTTTCACGTGAAATTGTTCGACGCGGCCAGCCAGATGAGAGAATGGAGGGAAGACATTGAAGATATCGGCAGATAGAATGAGGCTTTACGCGGTGACGGACCGGTCCTGGCTGAAGGGCGGGGAGACCCTGGAGAAGGCAGTTCAGGCCGCCCTGGCGGGGGGAGTCACCATCCTGCAGCTGCGGGAGAAGCACGCATCCCACGGGGAGCTGGTGGCGGCGGCCAGGAGGCTGAAGCCGGTCTGTGAAGCATACGGGGTGCCCCTGATCATCGACGACGACGTGGAGGCGGTTCTGGAATCCGGGGCGGACGGAGTCCATGTGGGCCAGGAGGACATGGCTGTGGCGGAGGCCAGGCGCATTTTGGGGCCGGACAAGATCATCGGGGCCAGCGCCCACAGCGAGGCGGAGGCCAGGGAGGCCGTCCGCCAGGGGGCGGATTATCTGGGGTGCGGCGCGGTGTTCGCCACGGCCACCAAGAACGACACCACCCCCCTGTCCAGGGAGGAGCTCAGGAGGATCTGCCGCTCCGTGGAGGTGCCGGCGGTGGCCATCGGCGGCATCACGGAGGCCAACTGCATGGAGCTGGCGGCGTCGGGAATCGCGGGAATCGCCGTGGTCAGCGCCATCTTCGCCGCGGAGGACAAGAGGGCGGCGGCCCGCAGGCTGCGGCTTCTGGCGGAGCGGATTGCCGGGAAGAGGCGGGCGGTGCTCACCATCGCGGGCAGCGACTGCAGCGGCGGCGCGGGGATCCAGGCGGATTTGAAGACCATGCTGGCCAACGGGGTCTACGGCATGAGCGCCATCACGGCCCTCACCGCCCAGAACACCACCGGCGTATACGGGATCCTGGAGTCCACGCCGGAATTTCTCGCCTCCCAGCTGGACTGCATCTTCGGTGACATCCGCCCGGACGCGGTGAAGACGGGGATGGTCAGCAGCGCGGGCCTGATCCGGGTGATCGGTGAGAGATTGAAGGAGTACGGGGCGGAGCACATCGTGGTGGACCCGGTGATGGTGTCCACCAGCGGCTCCAAGCTCCTTCAGGAGGAGGCGATGGAGGCGCTGACCTCCGTGCTTCTGCCCATGGCGGAGGTGATCACCCCCAACATCCCGGAGGCGGAGGTCCTCTCGGGCATGGAGATCGCCTCGGCGGCAGATATGGAGACGGCGGCGGAGAAGATTTTCCGCGCCTACGGCTGCGCCGTCCTCTGCAAGGGGGGACACAGCTTAAACGACGCCAACGACCTGCTCTGCGACGGGGAGGGCTGCACCTGGTTTGCGGGGAGGAAGATCGACAACCCCAACACCCACGGAACTGGCTGCACCCTGTCCAGCGCCATCGCTGCCAACTTGGCCAAGGGCATGGAGCTCAGGGAGGCGGTGGCTGTGGCGAAGGAATATATTTCCGGGGCTTTGGCGGCGGGACTGGATCTGGGAAAGGGATCCGGCCCATTGGACCACGGATTCGCGGTGGATTTCAGCGGAAAAACAGAGTGAAGACACATGGAGGATGACAATGATCAAGAATATAGTGTTTGACATGGGGAACGTGCTGGTGGCCTACGACGAGGATCTGACCTGCCGTCAGTTCATGGAGGAGGGGACGGAGGAGTATGGCCGGGTGAAGGCCGCCGTGTTCGGCTCCCAGGAGTGGGTGCTCTTGGACATGGGGGTGATCTCCGAGGAGGAGGGCCTGCGCCGGATGAAGAACCGCCTGAAGACGGACCGGGAGAGGGAGCTGGCGGAGAAATGCTTCCGCCACTGGCATGAATTCTGCATGTGGACCATCCCGGGAGCGGCGGAGGTCATCCGGGAATTGAAGGGGAGGGGGTACGGCATTTACCTGTGCTCCAATGCCTCCGTGCGCCTTCTGACCTGCTATCCCCAGGTGATTCCGGCGGTGGACTGCTTCGACGGCATCCTGTTCTCCGCGGAGGAGAAACTGATAAAGCCCCAGAGGGAGCTCTACCAGAGATTCTTCGAGCGGTTTGGGCTGAGGGCGGAGGAGTGCTTCTTCGTGGACGATCAGCCGGTGAACATTGAGGGGGCGGCAGCCTGCGGAATGCAGGGCTGCTGCCATGAGAAGGCGGAGGACGCCTCCACCCTGAGAAGAGAGCTGGAGGAGTTCCTTATGCCTCCCAGCGGCCAGACGCCCCGCAGGGGAGAATGAGGCCGCTCTCCGTCACCGGAAGCCCGATCTCCTCAGAGCGGACGGTGCCCCCGTGGGAGGGGACGATCTCTGTCCCGATGAGGTAGGACAGCACCGCCGGCGCCAAGCCGGTGGTGTAGGAGTTGATGAGGAAGAAGAGGGGCTCCTGGGAGAGAAGGCTGGCGCAGAGCTTCACCAGGGGATGGATGGCATCCTCAATCTTCCAGATCTCCCCCTTGGGGCCTCTCCCATAGGAGGGGGGATCCATGATGACGGCGTCGTAATGGTTGCCCCGGCGGATCTCCCGCTCCACGAATTTCACGCAGTCGTCCACAATCCAGCGGATGGGGGCGGACTCCAGCCCGGAGGAGCGGGCGTTCTCCTTCGCCCAGGTGACCATGCCCTTGGAGGCGTCCACGTGGGTGACGGAGGCCCCCGCCTGGGCCGCCGCCAAGGTGGCTCCGCCGGTGTAGGCGAACAGGTTTAAGACCTTCACCGGCCGCCCGGCGGTCCGGATCTTCTCGCCGAACCAATCCCAGTTGGCCGCCTGCTCCGGGAACAGGCCGGTGTGCTTGAAGCTGAAGGGCTTTAAGTTGAAGGTCAGTCCCCTGTAGCCGATGGTCCACTGCTCCGGCAGGTCAAAAAATTCCCACTCGCCGCCGCCCCGGGAGCTGCGGTGATAGTGGCCGTTCATGTGTTTCCACCCCTTATGTCTCCTGGGGGTGTCCCAGATCACCTGGGGGTCCGGGCGCACCAGCAGGTAGCGGCCCCATCTCTCCAGCTTTTCCCCCTTGGAACAATCAATCACTTCGTAATCTTTCCAGCCGTCAGCAATCCACATAACAATCCTCTTTCTCTCAAAACAGAGACCGGAGAGATTCCGGTCCCATTGATGTGCAATATAGTGAGTCCAGTATAGCGAAAAAAGGTGAAATTGTAAAGAAATCGAAAGATATTTACCTCCCTTTCCAGTTGAATATTTTCCCATTAATTGTTAGAATGGACACAAGGGTCAAAAATGAATCAGACAGAAGGGGAATTTGCCCCATTCCATACATGGAGGAAATGCAGTATGAACAAGATGAAGCTGGCGCTGCTCGCGGCCGCCGCCGTGATGACGGCTGGGATGACGGCGGTCACTTCCTGGGCGGCGGAAGGCTGGAGCAAGCAGAATAATACCTGGGTTTACTACGATTCCCAGGGGTACCTGATCAGGGATGAGTGGAAGAAGGGAGCGGACAATCAGTGGCGCTACCTCAACGGAGACGGGGTCATGGCGGTGAACGAGTGGGTGGACGACACCTACTACGTGGACGAGAACGGCCTGATGATCGCCAACAAATGGCTGCGGATCGCCAGCGACGAGGAGGGGGTTGTGAACGGCTACCTCTGGTACTATTTTGACAGTTCCGGCAAGGTGGAGACGGACGACTGGAAGAAGATCGACGGCTACTGGTACTATTTTGACGACGACGGGGTGATGCAGACCGGCTGGGTGGACGACGATGTCTATTACTGCGACGGCAGCGGGCGGATGCTCACCGGATGGCAGCTTCTCATGCCCTCGGACGATGAGGAGTACGACGACGGCAAGGTCAGCCCCGGGGACATGGACGACGACGGCAAGGTGTGGTTCTATTTCTCCGCCAACGGGAAGAAGTACACGCCGGACGTCTCAGGGGACGAGTGCGGCATCCACAAGATCGGGGATGATTACTACTGCTTCAACGCGGACGGCGAGATGCAGACCGGCTGGGTCAACATGAAGAATGCCGGAAACGCGGGGGAGAGCATCGCGGATTACTCCCACTTCGGGCCGGACGGACGGGCGAGAAAGGGCTGGCTGGCCCTCTATCCGCCGGATGAGCTGTCCGGGTACGACGGGGTGGTGGAGTGGTTCTACTTCTCCAGCAAGGGCGAGCCGGAGGTGGGCCCTGCGGAGGGGGACGCCACCGCATCCGATTTCGTGAAGATCAACGGGGAGACCTACCTCTTCAATGAGAAGGGCAACCCGGTGTACGGCATCCAGAAGATCCATTTCGGCGACTCCGGGGAGTACACCACCTACGCCTTCGGCACCAACCGGGGCAACTGCGTGATGACCAAGGGCGAGCGGGTGAAGCTGGAGGAGGCGGACGGCACCATCTCCGAATTCTACTTCTCCAACAGCGGCCAGGGATTCACCGGCGTGAGAAATGGATATCTCTATTATCTGGGCAAGCTGCAGAAGCTGGACAGCGGCATGAAGTACGACATCGTGTCCATCCCGGACGGCGACGGGTGGAACAACTATGTGGTGTCCAGCAGCGGAAAGGTGATGCGTTCCACCACCGTGAAGAACGCCGACGGAGTGAAGTACAAGACCAACAGCAGCGGCATGATCGCGGAGATCGACGGGGAGCCGGCTGGGGACGGGCACTTCGAGGATCCGGTGGAGCCGTCCTACTATGATTGACGGACGTCTGGCTGGAAAGCCATAGAACAGAGGATAATGAAAAACAGAGGCTGAGGCGGCTCATGGGAGCCGCCCCGGCCTCTGTTTTTATTTAATAGGAAACTTCGTTCCCTATTAAATAAAAACGCTCCGCTGTGGATGCGCACTCCGCGCTTAAGGAAATTGGTTGCTGACGCAACCGCGCTCCGGCGCGAGTGTGCGCCGGAGCGCACACTTTTTTATAGATGGGAGGCAGAACATGACGAAGGAGCAGGCGAGCAAACGCTTTGGTGTTTCCCTTGCAAAGCTGCAGACCTATGAAAAGCAAGGGTTGTTCGACTGCCACAAGCAGCCGGATGGAAGCATCGACTACACCGAAGAACTGATGGACTATGTGGGGATTATCAATATCCTGATGGACGCCGGTGCTGAGGCAGATGCGCTCCGGGATTTTATGCGGCAGCTTATGGAAAGCACGATCACAAAGGAAGAAAAGCTGCGGTATCTGCGCAGGCAGCGGCAAAGGCTTCTGGCGGATATCCATTCCAAGCAAAAATCATTGGATCAGTTGGACTACATCATTTTTGACACCAATAAGGCAACAGGTTCTGCTGTCTAAAGGAAAGGACGGATGCAACGATGAAAAAAGATTTTTTCTGGGCCTTGTCCCCATCATGGGCGGCATTGCGCCGGAAACGGATTTTCGCCGGAACGAATAGCCGAGACTTATTGGAATTTGTATCAAAATCGAAATCAGTGCGAAGTTTAGTTTGAAAGTAAAACGGAGGGATCACAGATGAGTGAAAAAATTGTGCAGACAGCAGGCAGAGATCAGCTGGGCGGCTTCGCCCCGGAATTTGCCCATTATAACGACGATGTTCTCTTTGGCGAGAATTGGAACAACCGGGACATTGACTTGAAAACCCGCTGCATTGTAACGCTGGTGGCGCTGATGGCCTCCGGGGTCACCGATTCGTCCCTGGTGTACCATCTGGAAAATGCCAAGGCTCACGGGGTGACCAAAGCGGAAGCGGCAGCCATCATCACCCATGCAGCGTTTTATGTAGGCTGGCCCAAGGGCTGGGCGGTATTCCGTCTGGCGAAAGAGGTCTGGAAGGACGAGGATGGGGAGAAAGAGGAACAGCATGGTGGCCTGTTCGGTCTGGGGCAGCCCAACGATGCCTATGCCCGGTATTTTGTGGGACAGAGCTACTTAAACCCTGTGGCCGGTCAAAGCGGCGTCAACATCGCAAACGTGACCTTTGAGCCGGGCTGCCGCAACAACTGGCATATCCATAAGGCGCAAACGGGCGGCGGCCAGCTGCTGCTCTGCACAGAAGGCCGTGGCTGGTATCAGGAATGGGGCAAGGAGGCGAGGGAGCTGCACCCTGGCGATGTGGTGGAGATCCCCGCAGGCGTCAAACACTGGCACGGCGCGGCAAAGGACAGCTGGTTCTCTCACCTGGCAGTGGAGCTGCCTGGGGAAAATACATCCAACGAATGGCTGGAAGCCGTAACCGGCGAAACCTACAACGCTTTGCGATAGTAGGAGGATGATGCTATGAAGCGGCCTGCCATCGTTAAAATCGTGGTAGATGTGTGGATAATGCGGTTTTAGCGGACGATGTGGATGCCATCTTGCCCCAAGCTGCCCAGATAAAGAAAAGCAACTGTTCAGATAAAGAAAAGCAACGCCTCGACGAGCGCCTCCCCTTGTGATATACTATGTTCAGTATGTTCTCACGAGAGGGGGTGCTTTTTTATGGGCGAGCAGCAAGAGAAGAAGCCGGTCAAACGAATATGTGCGGGTCTGTTGGCCCATGTGGACGCCGGCAAGACGACGCTCTCGGAGAGCCTGCTCTGCCTGGCCGGCAAGCTGAGGCAGCCGGGGAGGGTGGATCACGGGGATGCCTATCTGGATACGTACGCGCTGGAGAAGGAGCGGGGCATTACGATCTTTTCCAAGCAGGCAGTCTTCACGGCAGGAGGGCGGACGGTCACCCTGCTGGACACGCCGGGCCATGTGGATTTCTCAGCGGAGATGGAGCGCACGCTGGCGGTGCTGGACTGTGCGGTGCTGGTCATAAGCGGCGCCGACGGAGTGCAGGGCCATACGCGTACGCTGTGGAAGCTGTTGGAGGAGTATGGGATCCCGGCCATTCTGTTTGTGAACAAGATGGATCAGGAGGGTACGAGCCGGAGCGCCCTTCTGGCGGAGCTCAAGGAGAACCTGGAGGAGCGGTGCGTGGATTTCTCCGGAGGGAACCGGGAGGAATGGCTGGAAAATACGGCGGTGTGCGACGACCGGGCGCTGGAGGAGTACCTGGAGCAGGGCGATATCTCCCAGGAGCGGATCCAGGAGATGGTTGGCGCCCGGCAGATCTTTCCCTGCTATTTTGGCTCCGCCCTGCGGATGGAGGGGGTGGACGCTCTGCTGGAGGGGCTTGTGCGGTACGCTCCTGCGCAGGACTACCCGGAAGCGTTTGCCGCCCGCGTGTTCAAGATTACGAGGGACAGCCAGGGAAACCGCCTGACCCATCTGAAGGTGACGGGAGGGACGCTGAAGGTGAAGATGCCTCTCACCGGTGGCCATGGGGAGGAGGCCTGGGAAGAGAAAGTCAATCAGATACGCCTGTATTCCGGGGATAAATTTGAGACGGCGGCTGAGGCTGAGGCCGGAACGGTCTGTGCGGTGACCGGGCTTTCCCGGACCTATGCCGGACAGGGGCTGGGCGCAGAGGAAGGTGATATCCAGGCGCAGGTGGAGCCGGTGATGAATTACCGCGTGCTGCTGCCAGCGGGAAGCGATAAATATGAGAGCTTCCGGAAGCTTTCGGCGCTGGGGGAGGAGGATCCTCAGCTGCACCTCACGTGGCAGGCTGCCACGGGGGATATCCATGTACAGCTCATGGGGGAGGTGCAGACAGAGATTTTGCAGACGCTGGCCAGGGAGCGGTGCGGCCTGGAGATTTCCTTCGGCGAGGGAGCAGTTGTCTACAAGGAGACCATTGCGCGGGCGGCAGAGGGCGTCGGCCATTTTGAGCCTCTGCGCCATTACGCAGAGGTACATCTGCTGCTGGAGCCGGGGGAGCCAGGGAGCGGCGTCGTCCTTGACAGCAGCTGCAGCGAGGATATGCTGGACAGCCACTGGCAGCGGGTGATCCTCTCCCACCTGGCGGAGCGGGAGCACCCGGGAATCCTCACGGGGGCGCCGGTCACGGATATCCGCATCACCCTTATCGGCGGGCGGGCCCATGAGAAGCACACGGAAGGAGGAGACTTCCGGGAGGCCACTTACCGGGCTGTGCGCCAGGGGCTTAAGAAGGCTGGGACGGTGCTGCTGGAGCCCTGGTATACCTTTGTGCTGGAAGTCCCCAGGGAGCAGGTGGGCCGGGCGATGTCAGATATCCAGAAGCGGGGAGGAGAGCTGGATCCTCCCGGTAGCCGGGAGGGACAGGCGGTGCTGACGGGCAGGGTGCCCGCGGCTTCGGTGGGCGGCTATTACCGGGAGGTGCTGTCCTACACGAGAGGAACAGGAAAATTTACCGTATCCTTCGACGGGTACGCCCCATGCCACAACGCCGGGGAGGTGGCAGACGAGATCGGCTACGACTGGGAGCGGGATGTGGATAACCCTACGGGCTCCGTGTTCTGCACAGGAGGGGCAGGCTTCTATGTGCCCTGGGATCAGGTGGAAGACTACATGCATGTCCATTGCAGCACAGGAGCAGGACTGGCAGGCCAGCCAGACGGCAGGGAGGAAGACAGCCGCTTGGGGCAGCCAGGCGCGCCGGGGCGCGGGGACAGCACGGGCAAAGGGGAATACGGCAGGATGGAGAAGGAGTTGGAGGAGATCTTCGTCCGTACCTATGGGCCTGTCAGGAGGAAGCTGCCATCCCAGATGCAGCCGCCATCCCAGACGCAGCCGCTGGGCAGGCAGGAGGAGTCTCACCGTGCAGGGACAAGCCGCGTGGAGTCAGGTAGTGCAGGGACAGACCGTGCGGGGACGGGCCGTGCAGGGACAGGCCGTGCGGGGACGGGCCGTGCGGGGACGGGCGAGAAGGAGCATTCCAGGCGCAGGAAGGCAGTCATCCATCCGGGAGAGTACCTGCTGGTGGACGGCTACAACATGATCTTTGCCTGGAAGGAGCTGAAAAGCCTGGCCGAGAGAACCATTGACGGAGCCAGGACGCGGCTGATGGATATCCTGAGCGACTACCAGGGCTACCGGCGCTGCCGCCTCATCCTGGTCTTTGACGCCTACCGCCGGGAGGGACATCCGGAGGAGATTGTCAAGTATCACAATATTTACGTCGTCTACACGAAGGAGGCGCAGACGGCAGACCAATATATCGAGAAGACCGTGCGGGAGATGGCGGGGAAGCATGCCGTCACCGTGGCCACTTCGGACGGCCTGGAGCAGATCATCATCCGGGGCGGCGGCGCCAGGCTTTTGTCGGCCACGGAGCTTCTGGAGGAAATCGTCTATGCCAGGGAGGAGATCCGCAGGGACTACATGAACCAGCCGCCCGGGGAGAGGAATTATCTGTTCGACTATCTGGAAAAGGATCTGGCGGATGCCATGGAGGACGTGCGCCTGGGGAAGAAGGAGATGGAATAAGTCATGGCGAGAGAAGAGCTCACCGAAAATGATGTCAGGAAGATACAGGAAGAGATCGATTACCGCAAGCTGGTGGTACGCAAGGAGGCCATCGAGGCGGTGAAGGAGGCCCGCGCCCAGGGCGACCTGAGTGAGAATTTCGAGTACTATGCGGCCAAGCAGCATAAGAATAAGAATGAGAGCCGTATCCGCTACCTGGAGAGGATGATTAAGACCGCACAGATTGTCTCCGACCAGTCCCGGGAGGACGAGGTGGGGATCAACAACACGGTGACCGTATATTTCGAGGATGAGGACGAGGAGGAGACGTATAAGGTGGTGACCAGTGTCCGGGGTAATTCCCTGGAGGGCAAGATCAGCACCCAGTCCCCCATCGGAAAGGCCATCCTGGGCCATAAGGCAGGAGACCGGGTGTACGTCAAGGTGCGGGACGATTTCGGCTACTATGTGACGATACGCGCCATCGCCAACACAGACGACGGCGGCGACGAGATCCGGAAGTTTTGAGAAAGGCGTCCTCCCGCATATGCATGGATTCCTTTGGGTGCATAGGTGGGAGGAACGAGCAGAGAAGGCAAGAAGGCGGCCGCAGGCGGGGAAATTTCTTTCCCGCCCGCGGCCGCCTTGCATATTTCCAGAGAGGCGCAGCCTAAGGTTCAGCGCTTCCGCAGGGCGCTGCGGATCGTCTTCAGCAGCTGGATCACCAGGAAATTGGAGAAGGCTGCGGCGATCAGGAAGGCGAACTGGCTTCCAGTCAGGGCTGCCGCCGAGAATACGGAGCGCAGGCCCGGCACAAGCAGCACGGCCATCAGGAGTACCACGCCGATCAGGAAAGCCAGGATCAGGCTGCGGTTGTTAAAGGTGCGCCGGGACAGCCAGACCGGCTCGGGCGCCTTGCAGTTGAAGCCGTGGACGAGCCGGGACAGGCAGAGGGTGGCGAAGGCCATCGTCTGGGCGGCTGCCGGGCTTGTCTGCAGGCCGTAGGTGTAGGCGGCGATCGTGGCCGCCGCAATAATCAGCCCCTCCAGGCCGATGCTGAAGAGCACGTGGCGGGTGAGGATGGACTGGTTCTTCGGCCTGGGCTTGTCCTTCATCACGGAGGCACTGTGGGGTTCTACGCCCAGGGCGATGGCCGGCAGGCTGTCCGTCAGAAGGTTGATGAACAGCAGGTGCACGGCGGCGAAGGGCACTGGCAGCGCCAGCAGGGAGGCATAGACCACCGTCAGGATGCCCGCTGTGTTGCCGGACAGGAGGAACTGGATGGACTTCTGGATGTTGGCGTACAGGTTCCGCCCGTTCTCCACAGCCTTTACGATGGTGGCAAAGTTGTCGTCCGTGAGGACGATGGAGGCGCTGTCCTTCGCGGTGTCGCTTCCGGTGATGCCCATGGCCACACCGGTGTCTGCCTGGCGCAGGGCGGGGGCGTCATTGACGCCGTCGCCGGTCATGGCCACAATGTAGCCGTTGTCCTGCCAAGCGCGGACGATGCGGATCTTATGCTCCGGCGCCACACGGGCGTAGACGGAGATGCGGGACACCCGGCTCTTCAGTTCTTCGTCGCTCATGGCATCCAGCGTGGAACCTTCCACGGCCTCCTGCCCTTCCTCCAGAATGCCGATCTGGCGGGCGATGGCGGAGGCGGTGATGAGGTGGTCGCCGGTGATCATGACCGGACGGATGCCAGCGGCCTTACATTTGGCCACCGCTTCCTTGGCCTCCGGGCGCGGCGGATCCTGCATGGAGATCAGGCCCAGGAAACAGAAATCCGTTTCGGCCTCCAGCGTGACCTCCTCCGGGCGGATCGTGCGCTCGCAGATAGCCAGTACGCGGAGCCCTTCGTTGGAAAAGTCATGGTTGGCCTGGCGGAGGAACGCAGCGTCCTCCTCTGTGAAGGGGCGCACGCCATCCGGCGTGCGGATGGTCCGGATACGGGGAAGAAGGATGTCAGTGGCTCCCTTCGTGTACATTTTACAGACGCCATCCATGTCGTGTACGGTGGACATGAGTTTCCGGTCGGAGTCGAAGGGGAGCTCGGCCAGGCGAGGGTACTCTGTGCGCAGAGTGGTGTCCGAGAGGCCATGAAGCCCTGCGTAGGCCACCAGGGCTACCTCCGTGGGGTCGCCCACCTCCTGCCCGTCCTGGATGGTGGCGTCGCTGCACAGGACAGCGGCGCGGATAAGGTAGGTGAGCTCCTCGTCCGGCTTATCCTGGCGGTCATGGATATCCAGGCCGCAGCATACCTTCTGCACCTGCATCTTGTTCTGAGTCAGGGTGCCGGTCTTATCCGAGCAGATGACAGAGATGCTTCCCAGTCCCTCCACGGCCTGGAGCTTGCGGACGATGGCATTCTCTTTGGCAAGCTTCTGGGTGCCCATGGACAGCACGATGGTGACGATGGAGCTGAGAGCCTCCGGAATGGCGGCTACAGCCAGCGCCACAGCGAACAGGAAGGCGTCCGGGATGCTTTGTCCGCGGAATACGCTCAGGCCGAACAGTACGGCACAGATGACAATGATGGCGATGGACAGCTTGCGGCCGAAATCATCCAGGCTCACCTGCAGAGGCGTCAATTTCTCCTGGGTGCTCTTTAAGAGCGCGGCGATCTTGCCGATCTCTGTCTGCATGCCGGTGCCAGTGACCAGCACATGCGCCCGCCCATAGGACACATAACAGCCGCTGTAGACCATGTTCAGCCGGTCGCCGAGGGGAAGGACGCCCTCCAGGGCTGCAATGTTTTTCTCCACAGGCACGCTCTCCCCGGTGAGGGCGCTCTCATCTACCTTGAGGGAGGCGCACTCTAAAATACGGCCGTCTGCGCAGATGTAATCGCCGGCGTCGAGACAGAGGATGTCGCCGGGAACCACGTCTGCGGAGGGGATGATGTGCACATTCCCGTCGCGCATAACTTTGGCGGTGGGGGCGGAGAGCGCTTTCAGGCTCTTCAGAGACTGCTCTGACTTATAGTGCTGCACTGTGCTGAGGATGGCGTTCATGGTGATCACCACGAGGATGACCACGCTGCTGCTGATGTCGCCCATCAGGCCGTTGATCAGCGCGGAGGCCAGGAGAATCAGCACAAGGAAATCCTTGAACTGCTCTAGGAAGACGACGAACAGGCTCTTGCGGGGTCCTTCCGCCAGGGCGTTGGGGCCGTAGGTGGCCAGACGTTTTTCAACTTCCCCGGCCGTAAGGCCGCCCTCCGCCGCATCCAGGCGTTTGACAGCCTCCTGGCAGCCGAGCTGATAGAATTCGGGCTCTTTTCTTACATCATTTGCGTCCATAGAATGACTCCTTTCTTAACCGAAAAAAAACAAGGCTTTATTACATAAGGATGCCCAAACAAAGGCATCTTGTGCAATAAAAGTCTTGCTTCTTAGTATACGGACGGGCTGGTATCCAGCCGTACTGACGTTGCGTATCCCAGTCCCTGGCCGGCGGCGGGGACTGTAAGCTACTCCCTTTTATCTTCGGTTTTATGGTAAGGATGATAGCACAAGCGGAGAAGAAAAGTCAAGGGGCAATATAGACAAAAATATGCGGGGGAGATGAGGATTGCCCCTTGTCCGGCGGCGGCGGCATTTGCTATAATAGCTGTAGCAGCCAGAGAGCGGGCGGCCGGCTGGGGAGCCAGGCCGTCAGAAAGATAGGAGAAGGAGACAGGAAAATGGCGACGGTAAAACTCAATAAATTTGTGGAGGCCATGGGAGTTGAGAACCTGACGCCGGACATCGACCTGACGGCGATCAAGCTGACGGTCCCGGACGTGAATAGGCCTGCGCTGCAGCTGACCGGATATTTTGAGCATTTTGATAAAGAGAGAGTGCAGATGATCGGGTATGTGGAGTATACGTACCTGCAGTCTGTGCCGATGGAGAGAAAGCAGGTGATCTACAGGGAGCTGTTGTCCTACGAGATCCCCTGCGTGATCTTCTGCAGCCTGGCCAAGCCGGATCCGGAGTTCCTGCAGCTGGCGGAGGAGAAGGGGAGGCCCGTATTCTATACGGAGCGCAAGACCTCGGCGATGATGTCCAAGGTGATCCAGTGGCTTTCCAGGGAGCTGGCGCCCTGCATTTCCATCCACGGGGTGTTGGTGGACGTGTACGGTGAGGGAATCCTGATCATGGGCGAGAGCGGCATCGGCAAGAGCGAGGCGGCCCTGGAGTTGATTAAGCGGGGGCACCGGCTGGTGACCAACGACGTGGTGGAGATCCGCAAGATCAGCGACACGGAGCTGATCGGGACATCGCCGGAGATTACCCGGCATTTCATCGAGCTGCGGGGCATCGGCATTATCGACGTGAAGACTCTCTTCGGCGTGGAGAGCGTGAAGGAGTCCCAGTCCATCGACCTGGTCATCAAGCTGGAGGACTGGAACAAGGACAAGGAGTACGACCGGCTGGGCCTGGAGGAGGAGTATACAGAGTTTCTGGGGAACAAGATCGTATGCCATTCCCTGCCGATCCGCCCGGGGCGCAACCTGGCGATTATCGTGGAGTCGGCGGCGGTGAACCATAGGCAGAAGAAGATGGGCTACAATGCGGCGAAGGAGCTGTATAAGAGGGTACAACAAAATCTGACGCGCAAGAGGGATGATTGAGTATGGAGAGAAGCTATCTGTTTGGGATTGACGTGGGCGGAACTGCGGTGAAATGCGGCCTCTTTGACACGGAGGGGAATCTGCTGGAGAAGTGGGAGCTGCCCACGAGGAGAGAGGAAGGCGGGAGGTATATCCTGCCGGACGCAGCGAAGAGCGCTTTGGAGAAGGCCAGGGAGAGAGGCATCGCCCAGGAGGAAGTCCTGGGAGTAGGCGTGGGCGTGCCAGGGCCGGTGGATGAGCGCGGGGAGATGCCGTTCGCGGTCAATCTGGGCTGGGGATACAAGAATGTCTCCGGAGAGATGGAGGAGCTGACCGGCTGGAAGTCCAGGGCAGCCAATGACGCCAATGTGGCGGCGCTGGGCGAGCTGTGGAGAGGCGGCGCACAGGGGTATAAGAATGCAGTGCTGCTGACGCTGGGAACCGGTATCGGCGGGGGGATTATCCTGAATGGGAAAATCCTGGCCGGAAGCCACGGCGCAGGCGGAGAGCTGGGTCATGTCCACGCCGATGACCAGGAGACAGAGAAGTGCAACTGCGGCAACCGCGGCTGCCTGGAGCAGGTGGCCTCTGCCACAGGGATTGTGAGGCTGGCGCGCAGGGAGCTGGCGTCCTGCGGCGACCCGTCGCTGCTCCGGGAGGGAGAGCTGTCGGCAAAGGCGGTGTTCGACGCGGTAAAGCAGCAGGATCCGGTGGCCCTGCGGATCGCGGAGCGCTTCGGGGAGTACATGGGGAAGGCGACGGCGGGATTCGCAGCGGTGGTGGATCCGGAAGTGTTTGTCATCGGAGGCGGCGTCTCCAAGGCGGGGACAGTGCTGCTCGACTATATCCGGAAATATTATAGAGCCTACGCGTTTCCAGCGTGCCGGAGCGCGGAATTTGTCCTGGCGTCCCTGGGCAACGATGCAGGGATATACGGGGCGGCCCGGCTGCTGCTGGATTAAGCCTGCAGGGAGCAGAGAGGCAAGAAGAACAGCAGGATAGGAAAAGAACCCCCTCAGGCCACTGGGCATCCAGCGATTGGAGTCCCAGAGCCCGAGGGGGTTCTTGTGTGAATCGTAAGATTATCCAGTCCCGGCGGTTCCCGCGTTGGGATCAGTGGCCGTGCCAGTCCCGGCGGTTCCCGCATTGGGGTCAGTGGCCGTGCCAGTCCCGGCGGTTCCCGCGTTGGGGTCTGTAGCTGTGCCAGCCCCGGCGGTTCCCGCGTTGGGATCTGTCGTGGTTGGCGTGTTGTTGGGATCCAGCAGCGTATCCAGCGACTGGGAAGGCGCATCCGGGCTTGTGTGCACCGGACACAGCGTCTGGGAGGTTCCGGCTGGAATTGTGTACGGCGTGTCGTCCGTCGTGCCCTCTGCGGGCTCCGGCCTCACAATGTACGCCTGCTGCATGCGGAGCTCTTCCGGGCAGTACTGGCTTGCCAGCTGGCCGGAGGCGGCGCAGATGGTGACGCGCACATGGGAATCGCAGTATTCTGTCGGCTCGGTTCCCTCCTCAAAGTATTCGGTGGTGACCATGCTGCCCCGGGGGTCTGTATCGCACAGGCCGGCCACAGCCAGTTTCCCGGATTTCTTGCACACGATGGCTGTCGTGATGTTGTCCGGGCGCTCGAATTCCACATTTTCCAGGTTCTCGTGGATCCGGGACATGACCTCGCGCCAGAGCACCTTGTGGTAGCTTGTCTCGCTGCTGGACAGCTCCTGGTTGCCGTCGTATCCGGCCCACACGCCGCAGGTGTAGTACGGGGTGTAGCCGATAAACCATACGTCCCGGTCGTCGTTGGACGTTCCGGACTTGCCCGCCTGGGACATGCCGGAGAAGCGCGCCACGGTGCTGGTGCCCCGGGTGAGCACTTCCTTCATCACGTCTGTCAGCAGCCAAGCCGTCGTCTCCTTAATTGCCCGGGAGGATTCCGGCTCGGAATTGTCCAGGATCACATTGCCGTCATGGTCCACAACCTTCGTGTAAAATACCGGCGTGTTGTAGACGCCGCCGTTGGCGATGGCCGCGTAGGCTGCCGTCAGCTCCAGGTTCGTGACGCCGTCGGTGATGCCGCCCAGCGCCAAGGACTGGACGATGTCGGTAAAGTATTTGGACACCTGCTCGCCGTTCTCGTACACATAGCGGTACTCGCCCTCCACCAGGCTCTCGCAGTGGAAATTATTCCGGGCGTAGTCAAAGCCGGCCTGGGGGGTGATGTCTGTCAGCACCTTCACAGCGGGAATGTTGTAGGAGTGTACAATGTTGTCCCGGATGGAGGTCAGGCCATGGTACCGGTTGGAAGCGTAGTTCTTCACCGGCCGCCCGTTCTCATAGGTGTAGGGGGCGTCGTCAATGGCGTCGGCGATGGTGTAGCCGTAGGCGTCGATGGCCGGGGCGTAGGTACTGATCACCTTGAAGGTGGAACCCGGGGAACGGGTGGTGTCCGTGGCCCGGTTCAGGGTCAGGTTCGCCGTCTTATCCCCGCGGCCGCCGACGATCGCCTTCACGTAGCCGGTGGACTGCTCGATAAGAGTCATGGATACCTGGGGCTGGGGGACATACTCCACCCGCTCCCCAATAATCTCGTCGCCCAGCTCCATCACGTCGGCCTTGTACTCCTCCACGTACTCGGCGGCTGTCTCCTGGCTGGAGAACAGGGCGTCGAAGTCGTCATAGCTGGAGTCGTCAGAGTATTTCGATTTGAAATGGCTGATCAGCATCTCAATGCTGTGGTTCTCCGTTGTGCCGTCCGCCTTCTGGATGGTGAGGGCATAGTCCAGGTTGACCTTCGTCCCGGCAGGGTAGTTGTCCGGGTCGGAGAACTCCTCATCACAGATTGCCTGAAGCTCTGGATCCTGTGTGGTATAGATGCTCAAGCCTCCGCTGTACAGGAGATTGTAGGCCTGGTTGTGGCTGTAGCCCAGCTTCTCCTCCAGATCGGTCATGACCTGGTTGATCGTCTCATCTACAAAGTATGTATTGTAGCTGGTGGACTCCTCTACCTCCTTGTTCACCACTTGGATGCGGGAGTAGACGTCGTCTGCCAGCGCCTCCTCATACTCTTCCTGGGAGATGTATTCCTGTTCCAGCATCTTCTCCAGCACTTCCTCCTGGCGCTCACGGTTCTTGTCCGGATGGGTGATGGGATTGTACCCGGTGGGGCTCTTGGTGATGCCGGCGATGACGGCGCACTCCGAGAGGGTCAGGTCGGATACCGGCTTGTCAAAATACCGGTAGGAAGCCGCCTGCACCCCCAGGGTATTCTGCCCCAGGTTGATGGTGTTCAGGTAATTCTCCATAATGTCTTCCTTGCTCATCTCCTTCTCCAGCTGGATGGCAAGATACTGTTCCTGGAGCTTCCTCTGCACCTTGTCGATAAAGTTGCTCTCCTCCGTCCACCCTACAAAGACATTGTTCTTCAGCAGCTGCTGGGTGATGGTGCTGGCGCCCTGGCTGAATTCGCCGCTGGTGAGCCCGGTGATGGCCGCACGCAGGATACCCCTGGGATCGATGCCGTGGTGGGTGTAGAACCGCTCGTCCTCGATGGCCACGAAGGCATGCTGCAGGTCGATGGGCACATCCTCCAGCTTCACGTAGATACGGTTGGAGCTGGACTCCACCAAGGTGGCGATCTGCGTCCCCTCCGCGTCGTACATGAAGGACTTGTAGGAGTCCGGGGACACATTGATGTTGGTAATATCGGGAGCCGCGTCGATGATTCCCTTGATAACGCCGATGCCGGCGCATGCGCCTACGACAATGCAGGCGATGATGCAGGCGATAAAGCCTTTGAAAAACATGACGCCCAGCTTTCGTCCATTTTTTGTGGATTTACTGTTCAGAGCCTTTTGCTTTGCAGAGGTACTTCGTTTTCCGTAATTCATGAAACAGGCCTCCTTTGTCGCTTCCTATTATAACAAACCGTTTTCGCTAAATAAAGGGAAAATTCGATTCCTAAGGAATTCCCTGAGAAAATTTAATGCTTTCTTAAGATTCGGGGGACAATCTGAAATTCTAATTTAGTAGGGTAAACATATAATGAGAATATATACGTTGTTTCCAGATAAAAGATTCGCTATAATGAAAGGGACGGTGCGCAATGGAACGGCTGATCTATGAAGGGGAAGA
The DNA here is from genome assembly GCA_944381745.1 of uncultured Lachnospiraceae bacterium. Taxonomy (GTDB): domain Bacteria; phylum Bacillota; class Clostridia; order Lachnospirales; family Lachnospiraceae; genus JAGTTR01. The sequence goes on from CALWMI010000043.1 coordinate 24,625, forward strand.
GACAGTGATGGATGAGGAGATGCAGGAGTTCCGGCTCCGCTACTACCTGCGGGAGGATCTGCGGGATTTGTCCTCAGGCAGGTGCCTGTACGGGATCCGCATTGTGTGCGGGCGGAAGATGGACGGGCAGTGGAAGACGGAGGAGGAGACGGCGGAGGCAATCTCAGATTCCAGGGATTACGTGCGGTTCCTGCTGGAGAAATTCCGCAGGGGCAGAGTGACGCCGGCGAGCCTGCTGGAGCTGGTGGACGAGGAGGGACAGAAGGATGAAGGAAAACTGCCGTGTCGTGCTCAGAGGCGGGGCGGGAGAGATTACAGAGAAGAAATCCAGGTTTATCGCGGACGTGAGGCCTGTTGCGAGTGAGGAGGAGGCGCTGGCCTTCGTGGAGGAAATGAGGAAGAAGTACTGGGATGCCAGGCATCACTGTTACGCGTTCGTCCTGGGGGAGCGGGGCGGGCTCCTGCGCTTCTCCGACGACGGGGAGCCCCAGGGAACGGCCGGGCGGCCCATACTGGATGTGCTCACAGGGGAGGGCATCTACAACGCCGCGGTGGTGGTCACCCGCTATTTCGGCGGCACGCTGCTGGGGACTGGGGGGCTTGTCAGAGCCTATTCCCGGGCGGCACAGGAGGGCCTGAGGAACAGTCTGGTGGCGGAGCGCCGGCGCGGGGTGCGCCTGCATATCCGCACGGATTACAACGGAGTGGGGAAAATCCAGTACCTGCTGGGGCAGCGGGGCATCCCGATCCTGCAGTCCAGCTACGGTGCAGACGCCCTGCTGGAAGCGCTGGTGCCAGCGGAGGAGAAGGAGGCGGTCTGCACGGCTATCACGGACGGGACGGGAGGCCGGGCTGAGCTGGATGCGGGGGAGGAGTGCTCCTACGCGTCGGCGGGGGGAGAGATTATCTTCCTGTGAGATTGCAAGAGAAAGGGAGGGTGTGCCGAAGGCAGTTCAGCCTGCGGCGCGCCCTCCCTTTGTAAGGGGACTCTGTCCTGCCTTACCGCAGGAACAGGTGGATCAGCTTGTTGTTCAGCGATTTGTAGGGCTGGTAGCGCATGGGGAGATCCAGCCAAGTCTTCTTGTCCACAATACTCTTGAAGTGAGAGAAGGTGTGGAAACCATCCCATCCGTGGTAGGAGCCCATGCCGCTCTCGCCGTAGCCGCCGAAGCCCATCTCGCTGGTGGCCAGGTGGATGATGGTGTCGTTGATGCAGCCGCCGCCGAAGCCGCAGCGGGCTGTGACCTTCCGGGCCGTCTCCCGGCTGCTGGTGAACAGGTAGAGCGCCAGCGGGTGCTGCATGGAGTTGATCTTGCTGATGGCCTGATCAAGGGAGCTGTAAGTCAGCACAGGGAGCACAGGGCCGAAAATCTCCTCCTGCATCACGGCGTCGGAGAAGGTGACGTTATCCATCAGCGTGGGCTCGATCTTGAGCGTCTCCGGGTTGGAGCTGCCTCCGGCTACAGTCTTGGCCGGGTCGATCAGCCCGCAGATCCTGCGGAAATGCTTCTCGTTGATGATTTTGCCGTAGTCCTTGTTCTCCAGGGGAGATTCCCCATACTGCTGCCTCATGGCGGTCTTGATCTCTGCCACCAGGGCGTCCTTGATGGAGGCGTCGCAGTAGATGTAGTCCGGGGCCACGCAGGTCTGGCCGCAGTTCAGGAATTTCCCGAACACAATTCTCTTGGCCGCGAGCTTTAGGTTGGCGGTCTTATCCACAATGCACGGGCTCTTGCCGCCCAGCTCCAGCGTGACAGGAGTCAGGTATTCCGCCGCGCTGCGCATCACATCTTTTCCTACGGCCTGGCTGCCGGTGAAGAAGATATAGTCAAATTTCTGCTTGAGCAGGCTCTGGTTCTCGGCCCTTCCGCCGGTGACCACAGCGACATATTTCTTGTCGAAGCACTCCTCCAGGATCGTCTTGATAATCTCGCTGGTGCAGGGGGAGTAGGCGCTGGGCTTCACGACAGCAGTATTGCCTGCGGCGAGGGCGTCCACCAGGGGATCCAGCGTCAGCAGGAAGGGATAGTTCCAGGGGCTCATGATCAGGACGACGCCGTAGGGAGACGGCTTCTTGAAGCTTCTGGAGTGGAATTGGGCCAAGGGGGTGCGCACGCGCTTCTCCCTGGCAAAAAAGGGAGTGTGCTTCAGCATATAGCTGATCTCGCTCAGTACAAGGCCCGTCTCGCACATGTAGCTCTCGAAGCTGCTCTTCCCCAGATCTTTGCGGATCGCCTCGTCAATCTCCTCCTGGTGGCGCTGGATGGACAGGCGGAGCCTCTTGAGGGCCTTCAGCCTGTGCTCCACAGGGATGGTGGCGTGGGTGTAGAAATAGGTTCTCTGGGTATTTACAATCTTTTTGATCTCGGTTTCATTCATATTGACCGCCTCCTATTATTCCTTTTCCATCAGCTGGTAGTAGAACAGTTCCAGCTCGTCGGCATCCATCAGCACAGGCACGGGGTACAGGGGATTGGCCTCCTTGTCCGCATAGCCGGCCAGTTTGGGGATGTCTTCCTCCCGGATCTGGGGGATCGTATCCCCGATGCTGAAACGCTGCTTCATCTCCTCCACCGCGCGGATAAACGCCTTTGCAGCCACATCGTGGGGGGTATCCTTCCCAGCAACCCCGGCAGCCACCGCCAGCCGGTGGAGCTTCTTGTGGATGGCCGGGCCGTAGGCCTTCAGCACCATGGGCAGGATGACGGCGTTGGCCAGGCCGTGGGGGACATTGTACTCCCCGCCCAGGGAGTGGGCGACGGCGTGCACGTAGCCCACGTAGGACTTGGTGAACGCGCAGCCTGCGTAGAAGGAGGCGCGGAGCATGTTGCGGCGGGCCTTCCTGTCGCTGCCGTGGCTGTAAGCCGTGTCGATATTTTCAAAGATCAGCTTCACTGCCCGCAGGGCGTCCCGCCGGGTGCCGATGGTCGTGGAATTCCCGATGTAGGCCTCCACCGCGTGGGTCAGGGCGTCCATCCCAGTGGTGGCCGTGATAAAGGGCGGGAGGCTCAGGGTCACCTTCGCGTCCAGCACCGCATACCGCGGGATGAGGCAAAAGTCGTTGATGGGATACTTGTGCCGGGTGGCGGCGTCTGTGATAACCGCCGCCAGCGTCGTCTCGCTCCCCGTGCCGGCTGTGGTGGGGATGGCGATCAGAAGGGGCAGGCGCCTATGTACTTTCAGAATGCCTTTCATCTTGGCCAGCGTCTGCCTCGGCTTGGCCACACGGGCTCCCACAGCCTTGGCGCAGTCCATGCTGGAGCCGCCGCCGAAGCCGATGATGGCATTGCAGCCCTCCGCCCGGTACAGATCCAGCGCCTCCGCCACATTGTCTGTGGTGGGGTTGGCCACGGTCTTGTCGTAGATGGAAAATTTCAGGCCGCTGCGTGTCAGAGCCTGCTCCAGGCGCTCGGTAAGGCCGAGCTTGCGTATCCCTGCATCGGTGATGATCAGGGCGTTGTCGCAGTGGTTCTTCTCCAGGATGGCCGGGATGGCTTCCACGCTTCCGGCTATCTGCGGTCTTCGGTACGGCAGGAATGGCAGGGCAGCCCGGAAGGCGAGCTGGAACGTCCTGCAGTACAGTTTCTTGAATTTGTTCATTTTTTGACGATCCTCTCTGTACTTATTATAGTGAAACTATAGCAATCTGGGCAGGATTTGTCAATCATTCCGGAAAAATTGTGGGATAAAATTGAACTACAAAGAAAGTTAAATTTTCACACGAAATTTATTGACCTGAAAATTGAACTAGAGTATAATGAGAGAGATCAAATTTGAACCAAAAACAAATTGAACTATGGCGTGAAGGGACGGAGGGAGTCAGAGAGATGGCAAGAGAAAGCTTCGCGGACAGGCTGAGGCAGGCGATGGAATGCAGGGGTGTCAAGCAGGTGGACATTCTGCGGGCTGCGCAGGAGAGGGGCATCAAGCTGGGGAAGAGCCATATCAGCCAGTATGTGAATGGGAAGACGGTGCCGCGGGATACGATTATGGAGTTCCTGGCGCAGTTCCTGGCAGTGGAGAGCCAGTGGCTGAGGGGCAGCGCCTCGCCGTCCCAGCAGGAGGGGACGGCAGGAGCCGGGCAGGAGGAGAACAGGCGCGGAGAAGACGGTGGGCAGGGCAGCCCCGCACATGGGAGCGATGGGGCCGCAGACGCCGGAGATTGGAATGGAAGAGGATATGGAGGAGAGGTTATGAGGACATTTGGAAAATCATCAAAGCTGGACAACGTGCTGTACGACGTGAGGGGGCCGGTGGTGGACGAGGCGGCCCGGATGGAGCAGGCGGGCACGCAGGTGCTGAAGCTGAATATCGGCAATCCCGCACCTTTTGGCTTCCGCACGCCGGACGAGGTCATCTATGACATGCAGAGCCAGCTGACGCAGTGCGAGGGCTATTCCTACGCGAAAGGCCTCTTTTCCGCGAGGAAGGCTATCATGCAGTACGCCCAGAACAAAAACATCCCCAACGTGACCATTGAGGATGTGTACACGGGCAATGGAGTGAGCGAGCTGATCAATATCTGCATGTCCGCGCTGCTGGACAATCACGATGAGGTGCTGATCCCATCGCCAGACTATCCGCTGTGGACCGCCTGCGTGACCCTCTCCGGGGGCAGGGCCGTCCACTATGTGTGCGACGAACAGGCGGAGTGGTATCCGGATATCGAGGATATCCGAAGAAAGGTCAGCGACAGGACGAAGGCCATCGTCATCATCAACCCCAACAACCCCACGGGGGCGCTGTACCCGAGGGAGGTGCTTGAGCAGATCGTGGAGATCGCCCGGGAGCATCAGCTGATTATTTTCTCCGACGAGATCTATGACCGCCTGGTGATGGACGGGGGAGAGCACATTTCCATCGCCTCCCTGGCGCCGGACCTGTTCTGCGTCACGTTCAGCGGGCTGTCCAAGTCCCACATGATCGCGGGCTACCGTATCGGTTGGATGGTGCTGAGCGGGAACAAGGAGATTGCCAGAGACTATATTGAGGGGCTGAACATGCTGTCCAATATGAGGCTGTGCTCCAATGTGCCGGCCCAGTCCATCGTGCAGACGGCGCTGGGCGGTTATCAGAGCGTGAAGAACTATGTGGTGCCGGGAGGCAGGATTTATGAGCAGAGAGAGTATATTTACAAGGCGCTGAACGATATCCCGGGCATCAGTGCCGTGAAGCCCAAGGCGGCCTTCTACATTTTCCCGAAAATCGACACGAAGCGATTCCATATCGTAGACGATGAGAAGTTCGCGCTGGACTTGCTGAAGGACAAGAAAATCCTCATTGTGCACGGGAGAGGGTTCAACTGGAAGGAGCCGGACCACTTCCGGGTGGTCTATCTGCCGAGAACCGAGGTGCTGGCAGACGCCGCCGGGAAGCTGGCAGATTTCATGAGCTATTACCGGCAGTAGCGCCCCGCAGTGGGGAAATGATGCTGCGTGCTGCACAGGGGCAGTACAGAAAGGGCCGGGATACAGGGGAGGTTTCTCCTGTACCCCGGCCTTCACGGTGAGCCTGAGGGCGCGGCAGATCAGTTATTTGCCTGGGATTTCTTGTTCATCATCGCCCGCTTGCGCATGGTGGGATCCAGGATCTTCTTGCGCAGGCGCAGGCTTTTGGGGGTGACCTCCAGCAGTTCGTCCGTGTCGATAAATTCCAGCGACTGCTCCAGGCTCAGGACGCGGGGAGGCGTCAGGGTCAGGGCGTCGTCGGAGCCGGATGCCCGGGTGTTGGTCAGGTGCTTTTTCTTGCACACGTTGAGCTCGATGTCGTCGGACTTGGCGTTCTGGCCGATGACCATGCCGGCGTACACCTTCTCGCCGGGGCCGATGAAGAGGGTGCCCCGCTCCTGGGCGGCGAAGAGCCCGTAGGTGACGGCCTCGCCGGATTCAAAGGCGATGAGCGAGCCCTGCTTGCGGTACTGGATGTCTCCCTTGTAGGGGCCGTAGCCGTCGAAGATCGTGTTCAGGATGCCGTTGCCCTTCGTGTCAGTCAGGAATTCTCCCCGGTATCCGATGAGGCCGCGGGAGGGAATGGAAAACTCCAGCCGGGTGTAGCCGCCGGTGGCGCTGCCCATGTTCAGGAGCTCTCCCTTGCGCTGGCTCAGCTTCTCGATGACGGTGCCGGTAAATTCCTCCGGCACGTCCACATAGGCCAGCTCCATGGGCTCCAGCTTCTTGCCGTTCTCATCGGTGTGGTAGAGCACCTCCGCCTTGCTGACGGCGAACTCATAGCCCTCCCGGCGCATGCTCTCGATGAGGCCGGACAGGTGCAGCTCGCCGCGCCCGGACACTTTGAAGCTCTCGGTGGAATCGGTCTCCTCCACCCGCAGGCTGACGTCGGTGTTCAGCTCCCGGAACAGGCGGTCGCGCAGATGGCGGGAGGTGACGTACTTGCCCTCCTGGCCGGCCAGGGGGCTGTCATTGACCACGAACTGCATGGCGATCGTCGGCTCAGAGATCTTCTGGAAAGGGATCGGCTCCGGGTGCTCCGGGGAGCAGATCGTATCGCCGATGTGAATGTCGGCGATGCCGGAGATGGCTACGATGGAGCCGATGCCGGCGGATTTTACCTCCACCTTTGTCAGACCGTCGAATTCATACAGCTTGCTGATCTTGACCTTCTGCTGCTTCTCCGGATCGTGGGCGTTCACCATGACGGCGTCCATGTTGACCCGGATCTCCCCGTTGTCCACCTTGCCGACGCCGATGCGCCCCACATACTCGTTGTAGTCGATGGTGCTGATGAGCACCTGGGTGCCTGCGTCCGGATCGCCCTCCGGCGCAGGGATGTGCTCCAGGATCGTCTCGAACAGGGGAACCATATTTTTCGGCTCATCCGCCAGATCCCGCACGGCATACCCGGCCTTGGCCGAGGCGAACACAAAAGGGCAGTCCAGCTGCTCGTCGGAGGCGTCCAGATCCATGAAGAGCTCCAGCACCTCGTCGATGACCTCCAGGGGCCTTGCCTCCGGGCGGTCAATCTTGTTGATGCACACAATGACAGACAGGTTGAGCTCCAGCGCTTTTTTCAGCACAAATTTGGTCTGGGGCATGGGACCCTCGAAGGCGTCCACCACCAGGACGACGCCGTTGACCATTTTCAGCACCCGCTCCACCTCGCCCCCGAAGTCGGCGTGGCCGGGAGTATCGATAATGTTGATTTTTGTATCCTTATAATATACGGCGGTGTTCTTGGAGAGGATTGTGATCCCCCGCTCCCGCTCGATGTCATTGGAGTCCATGACGCGCTCCGCGACCTCCTGATTTGCCCGGAAGACGCCGCTCTGCTTGAGGAGCTCATCCACAAGTGTGGTTTTGCCGTGGTCGACATGGGCGATGATCGCTATGTTCCTGATATCGTTTCTCTTTGTACGCATGGATATCCACCTTCCATAAAAATGTAATATTCAATCCCAATTTTACAGTTTAGCAAGATGCGGCAAAGATTACAAGTAAATTTAGTTCTAAATTTCCGAAAGCCGCATACACATAGTATTACACAAAATACGAAATGATGCTTCGTGAGAAGAAGGGAGAACAATGCATGGTGGATAAGGTAATCGAAAATAACCAGGTGATTATGGCTGGCGAGGTGGTGTCGGAGTTCGCGTTCAGCCACGAGGTATTTGGGGAGGGCTTCTATATGCTGGAGCTGTCAGTGAAGCGGCTGAGCGAGTCCTACGACGTGATACCGCTGATGATCTCGGAGAGGCTGATCGATGTCAGCCAGGACTACCGCGGGGAGATGCTCCAGGTCGCAGGCCAGTTCCGCTCCTACAACCGGCATGAGGAGAAGAAGAACCGGCTGGTGCTGTCCGTGTTTGTGCGGGAGCTGAGTTTTGTGGAGGAGGAGCCGGAGGGCACAAAGACGAACCAGATTTTCTTGGAGGGATATCTGTGCAAGGCGCCGGTGTACCGGAAGACGCCGCTGGGGCGGGAGATTGCGGACCTTCTGCTGGCTGTGAACCGGCCCTACGGGAAGTCGGACTACATACCGTGTATCTGCTGGGGGAGAAACGCCCGCTTTGCCTCAGGCTTCCAGGTGGGGAGCCATATCGAGATCTGGGGACGGATCCAGAGCCGGGAGTACACGAAAAAGCTGGATGAGGACACGGTGGAGAGGCGGACGGCCTACGAGGTGTCTGTGAGCAAGCTGGAGGTGTTGGAGTAGCCAGCGGCTTCTGCAGGGACATACCGGCGGCTTCTGCAGGGAAATACCGGCGGCCTCCCCAAGGAAACAAATATCTTGCGCCCCGCAGGAAGGTATGGTAAGATACGACTGTTATCGGGAATGACCATCGTATCGTGGAAGCCGGAAGCGGCTGGAGGTAGATATGGACAAAGGAATTATGAAGGTATACTATGGCGACGGCAAGGGCAAGACGGCGTCCGCCATCGGGCAGGGGCTCCTGGCCGCGGCGGAGGGCGAGTCGGTGATTTTGATCCAGTTCCTAAAGTGCAGGAACGACAGCGAGATCAATTTTCTTGCGAGGCTGGAGCCGGAGATGAAGCTGTTCCGCTTTGAGAAGGGCGACGCGGCCTTTTCGGAACTCACGCCGGAGCAGCAGGCGGAAGAGTCTATGAATATGAAGAATGGCATGAACTTTGCCCGCAAGGTGCTGGCCACAGGGGAGTGCGGCGTGCTGATCCTGGACGAGGTGCTGGGGCTCTTGGAGAATCAGATTATCGGATTGGAGGAGCTGCGGGCATTGAAGGAGCAGGCGAAGGCATCGGGCGTGGAGCTTATCATGACGGGCATCCACATGCAGGACGCGGTGCTGGAGCTGGCCGACGAGGTGTACAGCCTGGACACCGTGAAGAGCCAGAGTAAGCCTGCGGGCGGCCTGTGAATGGCAGGATAGGTATACACAGGCGGACAGAGATAGGCAAGCACATACAAAATCCGGGAGGAGGCCCTCCCGGATTTCGCATTGAGCAAAGAATATTTCATCCGCTCGATGGTCGGGAAATCCCATTGACATCCGGGGCGGGGAATGGTATATTTAACGTAATTGAAGAGGAAAGAGATAGAGGTTGCGCACTGGAAGAGTACGCCGGACGGATGCGGCAGACAGCAGGAGAAGCCGGGGAAAGGACAGGGCGCCGAAGAGGGGATTCTGTCTGGGGGTTTCTTCTGGGCATGCAGTTAAGAGCTGTATGACTGTCATCGTGAGATGGAGCGCTATCGGACTATAAATACGGCGGCACAGGGCTGTGCGGCTGGAATGGAACGGATGAGGCGCCTTAGGACGTCTCTTTTTTCTTGATAAACCAATGGAAAGCCAGAGAAAAGGAGGAGGCAATATGGCTGTTTTTACAGGTTCGGCGGTGGCGATTATCACGCCGTTTTACGAGAACGGGGATGTGAATTTTGAGGAGCTGGGCAGGCTGATCGATTTTCAGATTGAGAATGGGTCGGATGCGATTGTGATCTGCGGGACGACCGGGGAGGCGTCTACCCTGACCCATGAGGAGCATTTGGACTGCATCCGCTATGCGGTGGAGAAGACGGCGGGCAGGGTGCCGGTGATTGCCGGTACGGGCTCCAACTGCACGAGGACGGCGATTTACCTGTCCCAGGAGGCGGAGAAGTACGGGGCAGATGCGCTGCTGGTTGTCACGCCCTACTATAACAAGGCGACCCAGAAGGGGCTGAAGCAGCACTTCGCGGCGGTGGCCAACTCCGTGTCCATCCCGGTGATCCTCTACAACGTGCCTAGCCGCACAGGGTGCAATATCCTGCCGGAGACTGTGGTGGAGATGGCGAAGGAAGTGGACAATATCGTGGGTATCAAGGAGGCCTCTGGCAATGTTGGGCAGGTGACCCAGCTGGCCACGCTGGCAGATGGCTGCATCGACATTTACTCGGGCAATGACGACCAGGTGGTGCCGCTGATGGCGCTTGGCGGCAAGGGCGTGATCTCTGTGCTGGCCAATGTGGCTCCCAGGCAGTCCCACGACATTGTGGCGTCCTACCTGGCGGGGGACGTGGAGAAGAGCCTGAAGGAGCAGCTGCGGCTCCTGCCGCTGATCGAGGCGCTGTTCTGCGAGGTAAATCCGATCCCGGTGAAGAAGGCCGTGTCCATGCTGGGCTTTGCCGCCGGCCCGCTGCGTATGCCGCTGACGGAGATTGAGCCGGAGCATGAGAAGAGGCTGCGCCAGGCGATGGTGGATGCAGGTATTTTGAAGTAGGAAGCTGTAGGCGCAAGCAGGGGCGGCTTTCAGGCCCTTTACCCGCTGCCGGGCAGGCTCATGGGGTGGGGCCTTTCGTCCCTGACAGGATAGGATAGAAAATCAGAGAATGGAGCGGAGAATATGGTCAGAATAATCCTACACGGATGCAACGGGAAAATGGGCAGGGTGATCACAGAGCTGGCTGCGTCGGATGCGGACGTGGAGATTGTGGCCGGAGTGGATCCGCTGGGGGAGGCCGGGCAGGGCTACCCAGTGTTTGAAAGCCTCTGCGCCTGCGATGTGCAGGCGGATGTGGTGATCGACTTTTCCAATGCCCAGGCGGTAGACAGCCTGCTCGCATGCTGCCTGCAGAAGAAGCTTCCAGTGGTTGTGTGTACCACGGGGCTGTCCGCTGAGCAGACGGAGCGGCTCAAGGAGGCGGCGGGACAGATTCCGGTGCTGCGCTCCGCCAACATGTCGCTGGGAGTCAATCTTCTCATGAAGCTTGTGCGAGAGGCTGCCGCTGTCCTGCGGGAGGCCGGGTTTGACTGCGAGATTGTGGAACGCCACCACAACCAGAAGGTGGATGCGCCCAGCGGCACGGCGCTGGCGCTGGCAGACAGCGTCAACCAGGCGTGCGGCGGCCAGATGTGCTACCAGTATGACCGGACGAAGGAGCGCAGGAAGCGCGGGAGAGACGAGATCGGCATCCAGTCGGTGCGGGGAGGCTCCATCGTGGGAGAGCACGAGGTGATCTTCGCAGGGATGGATGAGGTGGTGGAGCTGAACCACCGGGCCTACTCCAGAGGCATCTTCGGCAAGGGGGCCGTGCAGGCCGCCAAGTTCCTGGCGGGCAAGCCGACAGGGCTGTACACGATGAGCGATGTGATCGGGTGAGAATCCCATAGCTGGCGGGAGGTATCCCCGCGCGGTGTGATAAAGAGAGGATAGCGCCGGTGTACAAGGAGACCGTATGGTTCCTTGTACACCGGCGCTGCCTTCATATGAAAGTGTTGGGCGGTAATAATGAAAAATAATCCGCTGGACTCTGAAAAAAAGTAACAGCCTTCGCCTTGTTGCAGGCCGGGAAGTATACTATAATGGAGCCAGAGGCAAAAATTACCGGCGCGGCCTGGATACGGGCGGCACACAAAGATCACCAGGAGGGGTATACGCGGCATGGATGAAATGGAATTGAAATATCTGAAGGGGCTGGCAAAGCAGTATCCCACGATCGCGGAAGCGGCCACGGAGATTATCAACCTGCGCTCCATATTGAACCTCCCCAAGGGAACCGAGCATTTTCTGTCGGACATCCACGGGGAATATGAGCAGTTTCAGCACGTCCTGAAGAATGGCTCCGGCTCTATCAGGCGGAAGATCGACGATGAGTTCGGCAACACGCTGAGCATCCGGGATAAGAAGAGCCTGGCGACGCTGATCTACTATCCCCAGGAGAAGATGGAGAGGATCCTGCGGGAGGAGCCGAACATTGAGGACTGGTACAAGATTACGCTCCACCGTCTAATCCAGATGTGCAAGCGGGTCTCCTCAAAGTATACGCGCTCCAAGGTGCGCAAGGCGCTGCCCAAGGATTTCGCCTATATTATAGAAGAGATGATTACAGAGAAGGATGAGGTGCAGGACAAGGAGGCATACTATAACGAGATCCTCAACACCATCATCAGCATCAACCGGGCCCAGGAGTTTATCGTGGCGCTGTGCGAGCTGATCCAGCGGCTGGTGATCGACCACCTGCATATCGTGGGGGATATCTTTGACAGAGGGCCGGGGGCGGCGCCGATCATGGATATCCTGATGCGCTACCACTCGGTGGATATCCAGTGGGGCAACCACGACATCCTGTGGATGGGGGCGGCCTCCGGGCATATGGCCTGCATCGCCAACGTCATCCGCATCTGCGCGAAGTACGGCAACCTGGACACGCTGGAGGACGACTACGGCATCAACATGGTTCCCCTGGCCACCTTCGCCATGGAGACCTACAAGAATGACGGCTGCGCCTGCTTCGGCGTGGATTACCGGGACGGGGAAGAGCGGGACGCCCGCACGGCGGAGCTGGAGAAGAAGATGCACAAGGCGATCGCGGTGATCCAGTTCAAGCTGGAGGGGCAGCTGATCCTGTCCAGACCGGAATTTGAGATGGAGGGAAGGCTTCTCCTGGACAAGATCAACTATGAGGACTCCTCTGTGCGGATTGACGGGACAGACTATCACCTGGACGACTGCCATTTCCCCACGGTGGATCCCAGCAATCCCTACGCGCTCACAGAGGAGGAGGCGGCGCTGATGGAGAAGATCCGCGGAGCCTTCCTGCGGTGCGGCAAGCTGCAGCAGCATGTGCGTTTCCTGTTCCTGAAAGGGAGCCTTTACAAGGTGTACAATTCCAACCTGCTCTACCATGGCTGCGTCCCCTTCGACGACAAGGGAGATTTTAAGAAGGTGCGCATTTTCGGGCAGGAGTACAGCGGCAAGGGGCTGTACGACGTGCTGGAGAGCTACGCGAGGAAGGGCTACTACAGCAAGCCGGGGACGAAGGAGCGCAAGGATGGGCAGGATATCATGTGGTATATCTGGTCCAATGAGAATTCCCCCGTGTACGGCAAGGCCAAGATGGCCACCTTTGAGCGGTATTTCATCCGGGACGAGAAGATCCGCAGCGAGCGGAAGAACGACTACTATGAGCTGATCAAGCAGGACGAGATTGTGACGCGGATACTGGAGGAATTCGGCCTCGACCCAGAGGAATCCCACATCATCAACGGCCACATGCCGGTGAAGGTGAAGAAGGGGGAGCAGCCGGTGTACTGCAACGGCAGGCTACTGATCATCGACGGCGGCTTTTCCAGGGCATACCAGAAGCAGACCGGCATCGCCGGCTACACCCTTGTCTACAACTCCTACGGCTTGCGCCTGGTGGCCCATGAGCCCTTTGAATCCACTGAGGCGGCGATTGAGAAGGAGAGCGACATCCACTCCGACATCACCATTGTGGAGGAGGTGCGCAAGCGCAAGAGCGTGGAGGATACGGACATCGGCCGGGAGCTGGAGGGGCAGATCCGGGATTTGGAGAAGCTGCTGCGGGCTTACCGGGAGGGCGCGGTTCTCGAGGGGGATGTGTGAATAGTTTTCGTTTCAAGCGTACATAATGGACAGAGAAGGGACTGACGGCGTGATATACGGACGCTGCCCCATCGCTGACAAATCATTATGTAAAGGAGAGCTTGTTATGGAAAGAGGAAGAAAGCTGCTGGCGTTCTGGCTGCTGGCGCTGCTTGTATCCCTCACAGCCGCAGGCTGCGGGAGGAAGGACGACGGCCTGGTGGAGGAGGGCGTCACCGAGGACGGGGACGCCGCCGGGGAAGACGGCGAGATGGTCAATGAAGGGCCGGTTGACAACGACACGAACGGAATGGGAAGCACCGGGGCTCCGGACGGCTCCGGCCTGGTGGAGGAGACACCGGACGGGGATAAGGTCATCACCGACGGCGTTGGCGGTGACTCTGTGATGGAAGATATGGAGGACGCCGGGGAAGAGCTGACAGACGGCGTGAAGGACGCCGGGGAAGAGCTGGTGGACGGCGTGGAAGACACCGTGGACGGCACGGCGGAGGAGAAGAAATAGGAGATCAGGCGTGCGCCCTTTGCCAGGGCGCACAAATCCTTTTGGATACCAAGGAGGAGAGGGAAGATGAGATTTCGCCCCTGCATCGACATACATAATGGACAGGTGAAGCAGATTGTGGGAGGAAGCCTGGCGGACGAGGGAGACCAGGCGCGGGAAAACTATGTGTCAGGGAAGGACGGGGCTTGGTACGCGAAGCTGTACCAGTCCGACGGCCTTCTGGGCGGGCACATTATCCTGCTGAACCCCAAGACCTCAGAGTACTATGGAAGGACGAAGGAGCAGGCGCTGGGCGCCCTGCGGGCATACCCTGGCGGCATGCAGCTGGGGGGAGGCATAGACCCGGACAATGCCGGGGAATTCCTGGATGCCGGGGCGTCCCATGTGATTGTCACCTCCTATGTCTTCCGGGACGGCGAGATCTATTACGAGAATCTCCGGCGGCTGCGGGAGCGGGTGGGCAGGGAGCGCCTGGTCCTGGACGTGAGCTGCCGCAGGCGGGAGGACCGCTACTATGTGGTCACGGACCGCTGGCAGAAGTTTGCGAAGGTGGAGATGAATGAGGCGCTGCTGGACCGGCTGTCCCCCTACTGCTCGGAATTCCTGGTGCACGCGGTGGATGTGGAGGGTAAGGCATCCGGCATTGAGGAAGATGTGGCGCGCCTGCTCGGGCGCGTGCGGGGGCTGCCTGTGACCTATGCAGGCGGCGTGTCGGACTACGAAGACCTAGAGAAGCTGTGGGAGCTGGGGGAGGGACGGGTGGATGTGACCATAGGGAGCGCCCTCAGCCTGTTCGGCGGCAGGCTAGACTACCGGGAGGTTCTTCGCCGGGTGCAGAGCCTGGGCCAGGCCGGGGAGAGGAGATGAGTCCCGGATGTTTTTGGCAAGTATATCCAAAAGTGTAGGGGCAATTCCGCTAGAATTTATAAACTTTTCCGAAAATTATTGTAATTTAAGATGGATATGCTATAATTAGAGACATAACAGGCAGGCAGTCTGCCGCAGGGCGCAGGACGGCCCGAGCGGGGGGCCTGCTGTTAGAATAAAGAGGAAAAGGAGTGGGCAGCATGCGTTTTACGATCAGCGGAAAGAATCTGGAAGTGACGGATGGGCTTAGGAAGGCCGTCACAGAGAAATTGGGGAAATTGGAAAAGTACTTTACTCCTGATACTGAAATTATCGTAACCATGGGCGTGGAGAAGGAACGGCAGAAGATAGAGGTCACCATCCCCGTGAAGGGGAATATTATCCGCTCGGAGCAGGTGAGCAACGATATGTATGTGTCGATCGACCTGGTGGAAGAGGTGATCGAGCGGCAGCTCAAGAAATATAAGAAGAAGATTATCGACAGGAAGCAGGAGGGCGGCAATTTCAACCAGGAATTTATCGACAAGGATTTTGACACAGACGACTCCATTGAGATCATCCGCCGCAAGACCTTCGGCATCAAGCCGATGTACCCGGAGGATGCCTGCGTACAGATGGAGCTT
Source organism: uncultured Lachnospiraceae bacterium (assembly GCA_944381745.1). GTDB lineage: Bacteria > Bacillota > Clostridia > Lachnospirales > Lachnospiraceae > JAGTTR01. Next base: position 39,933 of record CALWMI010000043.1, read on the forward strand.
CTGGGACACAGCTTCTTCGTCTTCCGCAACGCGGAGACGGACGAGGTGAACGTGGTGTATAAGAGGAAGGGCAACACCTACGGGCTGATCGAGCCGGAATGCTGAGAGCGGGAGGAAGGCTCCTGCGGAGGCACACAGCGAAGGATAGAGGAAGAAGGACAAGATAAGGAAGGGGACAGGTTTCCCCGGAGAAATTGAGACAGCGCGGCGGCAGGCCGCGCTGTCTTGCGCGGTACACCCGGCAGGCAGCCATCATGCGTGCATGAATGGACATTTGCCGGGTGTGCCGCATTTATTGTGAAAAAAATCTATTGTCTCCTTGATTTTCAAGTGCTACAATGTAGATTGAGTATGGCTGCCGTCCAGGACATGGGACGGGGCCTGCCTTGCAAGTGTTAGTTCTGCGGCCTGTCAGGAGGGGGAACGCATACAGGCGGCATGGGAAGTCAGGAGAATGATGTATGAAAATAGCAGAGAAGTTATTTGGCACGCATAGTTCCAGGGAGCTCAAGAGAATCTACCCGCTGGTGGACGCGATCGAAGGGCTGCGCCCTGCGATGATGGAGCTCAGCGATGAGGAGCTGAAGGCGAAGACGCGGGAATTCAAGAAACGCCTGGAGGATGGAGAGACGCTGGATGATTTGCTGGTGGAGGCCTTTGCCGTGGTGCGGGAGGCTGCCAGGCGTGTGCTGGGGATGGAGCACTACCGCGTACAGCTGATCGGAGGTATTATCCTGCACCAGGGGCGTATCGCGGAGATGCGCACCGGCGAGGGCAAGACGCTGGTATCCACCCTGCCCGCCTACCTGAATGCGCTGGAGGGCAAGGGCGTGCATATTGTGACGGTCAACGATTATCTGGCGCACCGCGATGCGGAGTGGATGGGAGCCGTCCACGAGTTCCTGGGCCTGAAGGTGGGCTGTGTCCTGAATTCCATGGACAAGGAAGAGCGGAGGGCGGCCTACAACTGCGATATCACGTATATCACCAACAACGAGCTGGGATTTGATTACCTGCGGGACAACATGGTGATCTACAAGGCGCAGCTGGTGCAGAGAGGCCTGCACTACGCCATTATCGACGAGGTGGACTCCGTCCTCATCGACGAGGCGCGGACGCCCCTGATCATTTCCGGCCAGAGCGGCAAATCCACGAAGCTCTATGAGGTGTGCGATGTCCTGGCCCGCCAGCTCAAGCGGGGGCAGTACCACGAGCTGACCAAGATGGACGCCCTGATGCGCGAGGTGGCCGAGGAGGACGGGGACTTCGTGGTCAATGAGAAGGATAAGCTGGTCAACCTCACGGAGGAGGGCGTGAAGAAGGTGGAGGCCTTCTTCCACATCGAGAACCTGGCAGACCCGGAGAACCTGGAGATCCAGCACAACATTATCCTGGCGCTGCGGGCCAACTACCTGATGTTCCGGGATCAGGACTATGTGGTTCAGGACGACAAGGTGCTGATTGTGGATGAGTTCACCGGGCGTATCATGCCGGGCAGGCGCTACTCGGACGGCCTGCACCAGGCCATCGAGGCGAAGGAGCATGTGAAGGTGAAGCGGGAGAGCAAGACGCTGGCTACAATCACCTTCCAGAACTTTTTCAACAAGTATGAGAAGAAATGCGGTATGACCGGTACCGCCCTGACAGAGGAGCAGGAGTTCCGGGATATCTACGGGATGGATGTGGTCGAGATCCCCACGAACCGCCCGGTTATCCGCGTGGATGAACACGACGCGGTCTACAAGACGAGAAGAGAGAAGCTGCACGAGGTGGTGGAGGATATCAAGCGCACCCACGCCAAGGGCCAGCCGGTGCTGGTGGGCACGATCAACATCGACGCCTCCGAGGAGCTGAGCCGGATGCTCAGCAAGGCGGGAATCCCCCACAAGGTGCTGAACGCAAAGTTCCACGAGATGGAGGCGGAGATCATCAAGGATGCCGGCGTGCACGGGGCGGTGACCATCGCCACAAATATGGCAGGCCGAGGCACGGATATCAAGCTGGACGACGAGGCCAGGGCCGTGGGCGGGCTGCGCATTATCGGTACGGAGCGCCACGAGTCCCGGCGTATTGACAACCAGCTGCGCGGCCGTTCCGGCCGTCAGGGAGACCCGGGTTCCTCCAAGTTCTATATCTCTCTGGAGGACGACCTGATGCGGCTGTTCGGCTCCGAGCGGCTGATGGGGATTTTCAACGCCCTGGGTGTGGAAGAGTACGAGGAGATCCAGCACAAGATGCTGACGGATGCCATTGAGAAGGCGCAGATGCGCATTGAGCGCAACAACTTCGGCATCCGCAAGAACCTGTTGGAATATGACCAGGTGATGAACGAGCAGAGGGAGATCATCTATGCGGAGCGCCGCCGGGTGCTGGATGGCGAGAACATGCGCGAGGCCATCTACAAGATGATCATGGACATTGTGGAGAACGCGGTGGACAGCTGCATCGGGGAGGATGCGGACAGCGCTGCCTGGAACTTGGAGGAGCTCAACGAGATGCTGATCCCGGTCATCCCGCTGCCGCTCATAACCCATGACCAGGTGTCCGGCATGAGCAAGGATGCCCTGAAGCAGGATCTCAAGCAGAAGGCTGTGAAGCTGTACGAGCTGAAGGAGACAGAGTTCCCGGAGCCGGAGATGATCCGGGAGGCGGAGCGCGTGATCCTGCTCAAGGTGATCGACCGCAAGTGGATGACCCATATCGACGACATGGATCAGCTGCGCCAGGGCATCGGCCTCCAGGCATACGGGCAGAAGGATCCCCTTGTGGAGTATAAGCTGAACGGCTACGAGATGTTCGACGCCATGACCGCCAGCGTGCAGGAGGACACGGTGCGCCTGCTGATGCACCTGAAGATTGAGCAGAAGGTGGAGCGGGAAGAGGTGGCCAAGGTGACAGGGACGAACAAGGATGATTCCGGGCCGCGCGCGCCCAAGAAGCGGGAGAGCGCCAAGGTGTACCCCAACGACCCCTGCCCCTGCGGAAGCGGCAAGAAATACAAGCAGTGCTGCGGCAGGAACAAATAATACCGCAGCGCAGAGAAAGCGCACAGAAGCCGAAAGGCAGGATAGAAAATCCAAATCGCAATCAAAAAAAAAGTTAAAATCAAAATGAAAATCAAAATGAAAGAGGTGATTCGCGTGGTTGAATTAGACAATTTTAAAAGCATTTTAAATTCCTATGAAAGTCCATTAGCGGAAGTGAGGGATTCACTTTGACCTCGCTAACAAGGAGCAGAGGATCGAAGAATTAGAGAGAGAGATGGAGGCGCCCGGTTTCTGGGATGACACGGAGCGCTCCCAGAAATATATGATCGAGCTCAACGGCTTGAAGAGCGACCGGGATACCTACGCGTCTCTTGCCAGGCAGTACGAGGATATCCAGACGCTCATCGAGATGGGCTACGAGGAGAATGACGCCTCCCTCATCCCGGAGATCCAGGAGGCGCTGGATGAATTTGTATCCACCTTCGACGGCATCCGCATGAAGACGCTGCTGTCCGGGGAGTACGACAGGAACGGGGCAATCCTGACGCTGCACGCGGGAGCGGGCGGGACAGAGGCCTGCGACTGGGCGGGCATGCTCTACCGCATGTACTGCCGCTGGGCGGACGCCAAGGGATACCCAGTGGAGGTGCTGGATTACCTGGACGGCGAGGAGGCGGGCATCAAATCCGTCACCTTCCAGGTGAACGGAGAGTATGCCTACGGCTACCTGAAGTCAGAGAAGGGCGTGCACAGGCTTGTGCGCATTTCCCCCTTCAACGCGGCGGGGAAGAGACAGACCTCCTTCGTGTCGCTGGATGTCATGCCGGACATCAAGGAGGATCTGGACGTGGAGATCGACGAGAAGGATCTGCGGATCGACACCTACCGTTCCAGCGGCGCAGGCGGCCAGCACATCAACAAGACATCCTCGGCCATCCGCATCACGCACATCCCCACGGGCATCGTGGTGCAGTGCCAGAATGAGCGTTCCCAGTTCCAGAACAAGGACAAGGCGATGCAGATGCTGAAGGCGAAGCTGTATTTGCTGAAGCAGCAGGAGAACGAGGAGAAAATCTCCGGCATCCGCGGCGAGATCAAGGAGATCGGCTGGGGCAGCCAGATCCGGTCCTACGTGCTGCAGCCCTACACGATGGTGAAGGACCACCGGACGAATTTCGAGTCCGGCAACGTGCAGAGCGTGCTGGATGGGGGGCTGGACCCGTTTATCAACGCGTATCTCAAGTGGAGCAGCCTGAAGGGCAGGCAGGAAGAAGGGCAGTAAATAGTAGCGAGACAAGAGCATAGAGAAAATCTTTGGCAAACAACACTTGCACAAGCGGAACAAGTGTGATAATATCTTTCCTTGGAAGACAAATGTGTTTCTAAGACAAACAACAGGATCCGGCAGCAGGAAAAGGATGGTTGGCATGGCGCAGAAGCAGAAGTATTATGTGGTGACAGGGAAGGCAGTTCCGGAAGTGCTTTTGAAAGTGGTGGAGGCCAAGAGGCTATTGGATTCCGGCAGGGTATCCACGGTCCAGGAGGCGACGGACCAGGTGGGTATCAGCCGGAGTTCCTTTTATAAGTACAAGGACGACATTTTCCCGTTTCACGAGAACGCGAAGGGGAAGACCATCACGCTGATGATGCAGATGGAGGATGAACCGGGCGCCCTGAGCGAGGTGCTGCGGGTTGTGGCGGATTACCGCGCCAATATCCTCACAATCCATCAGAGCATCCCCGTGGGGGGAATCGCGCTTCTGACCCTGTCCGTGGAGATCCTTCCTGCCACAGGGGATCTGTCCCAGATGATTGAGAGCATAGGGGAATGTCCAGAGATACATTATGTGAAAATACTTGCCAGGGAGTGAAGAGAAATGATACAGGTAGCAGTGCTTGGATATGGAACAGTCGGCAGCGGAGTGGTGGAGGTCATCCGCACGAACCAGGAGGGGATTGTGCGGGAGCTGAACGAGGGCATCCACATCAAATACGTGCTGGATCTCAGGGAGTTTCCGGGGAGCGGCATCGAGGATATCCTGGTGCACGACTATGGAGTGATCGCGGCGGATCCGGAGGTGGACATCATCGTGGAGACGATGGGAGGGCTCCATCCGGCGTACGAGTTCACAAAGCAGGCGCTGGAGGCAGGCAAGAGCGTGTGTACGTCCAACAAAGAGCTGGTGGCGGCGCACGGGGCGGAGCTTCTGAGCATCGCCGCAGAGCACCAGGCGAACTATTTGTATGAGGCCAGCGTGGGCGGCGGCATTCCGATTATCCGGCCGCTGAATTATGCGCTGACGGCGGAGATCATCGAGGAGGTCACCGGCATCCTCAACGGCACGGCGAATTATATTTTGACCCGGATGAAGAACGAGGGCAAGGATTTCGCCGAGGTGCTGAAGGATGCCCAGGATCTGGGGTATGCGGAGCGCAACCCGGAGGCGGACGTGGAGGGCTACGACGCGTGCCGCAAGATTGCGATCCTCTCCTCCCTGGCGTTTTGCAGGCAGGTGGATTACAAGGATATCTACACGGAGGGAATCACGAAGATTACAGCCACGGATATCAAGTATGCCAACGCGATGGGCAAGAGCATCAAGCTCCTGGCTACAGGCAAGCGGGACGGCGAGGCGTTTTTCGCCATGGTGGCGCCCTTCCTGGTGGGCAGCGGCAACCCGCTGTATATGGTGAACGATGTCTACAACGGAATCCTGGTAAAGAGCAATATGCTGGGGGATACGATGTATTATGGCAGGGGAGCCGGCAAGCTGCCCACGGCCAGCGCGGTGGTGGCGGATGTGATCGACGCCGCAAGGCACAAGGGAAGCACAGCCAAATTCCTGTGGGATAAGAGGAAGCTGGAAGTGGAAGACTTCGGGAAGTGCAGGAACCGCTTCTTCGTGCGCATGGAGGGCACAAAGGACGAGGTACTGCAGGCCGCCGGCGAGTATTTTGGGAAGGTGACGCCGGTGGAGGCCCAGGCAGAGGGCGAGTATGCCTTTATCACAGAGGCGATGAGAGAGTCGGATTTTGCAGAGGCCGCCGGGAAAGCAGGCAGGATTGTGAACCGGATCCGGGTAAAAGAGGAGTGAAAATATGAAATATGTGATTGTGCTGGGAGACGGGATGGCAGACGAGCCGCTGGATGAGCTTGGCGGAAAGACGCCTCTGGCCTGCGCCAAGACTCCCATGATGGATGAGCTGGCAGCCATGTCGGAGATTGGCATGGTGCATACGATACCGGAGGGCATGAAGCCAGGGAGCGACACGGCGAACCTGGCGGTGCTGGGATACGACCCCAAGCGGTATTATTCCGGGCGCTCCCCGCTGGAGGCCTTGAGCATCGGCGTGGATATGGAGCCGGACGATGTGGCTCTGCGGGCGAATATCGTCACGCTGACGGAGGACAATGTGCCCTTCGAGGAGCAGAGGATCCTTGATCACAGCTCCGGGGAGATCGGCACGGAGGACGCGGCAGTGCTTCTGGAGGCGGTGAGGAAGGAGCTGGAGACAGACATCTACCGCTTCTATGTGGGCGCCAGCTACCGCCATCTGCTCATCTGGAAGAAGGGCAGGGTGGTGGACCTGGTGCAGCCCCACGACGTGCTGACCCAGACGATCGGCCCCAACCTTCCATCGGAGCCGGATCTCCTGGCCATGATGAAGCGCAGCTACGAGATACTGAAGAATCATCCCATTAACCAGGCGCGCAGGGCCAGGGGAGAGAACCCGGCCAACTGCCTGTGGTTCTGGGGGGCAGGCACACGCCCGGCGCTCTCCTCCTTCCAGGAGAAGACAGGGCTGCGGGGCGTGATGATCTCGGCGGTGGATCTGCTGAAAGGGATCGCCATAGGAGCCGGGATGAAGGTGATCCAGGTGGAGGGGGCCAACGGAGGCCTGCACACCAACTACGAGGGCAAGGCCCAGGCGGCTGTGGACGCCCTGGCAAGGGACGGCTATGATTTTGCCTACATCCATGTGGAGGCTCCGGATGAGATGGGGCACCAGGGAAGTATCGAGAGGAAGATACAGGCCATTGAGAATTTGGATCAGCGGGTGATCCGCAGGGTGAAGGAAGGGCTGGACGCAGCAGGCCTGGAGTACCGGATGCTGGTGATGCCTGACCATCCCACCCCAATCTGCGTCCGGACCCACACGGCGTCGCCGGTTCCCTACCTGCTGTACGACAGCACAAGACCGCAGAAGAGGGACTGGCTGTACAGCGAGGAGGAGGCCCGCAGGAGCGGGATTTACATTGCCGAGGGGCATAAGGTGATAGAACGTCTCTTTGAGAGGGACTGAGGAGGAAGAACAGAATATGCTGATTGTGAAAAAATTTGGAGGGTCCTCGGTTGCGGACAGGGACAGGATCTACAACGTGGCCAAGCGCTGCATCGAGGATTATAAGAAGGGGCACGATATCATTGTCGTGCTGTCAGCGATGGGCAAGACGACGGACCAGCTGATCGCCCAGGCGCAGGATATCAACCCGCTGGCGCCCAAGAGAGAGCTGGATATGCTGCTCACCACAGGCGAGCAGGTGTCGGTGTCCCTGATGGCCATGGCGATGAACGCCCTGGGCGTCCCGGCCATTTCCCTGAATGCTTTCCAGGTACAGATGCACACCACGTCCACCTACGGGAACGCCAGGTTCAAGAAGATCGATTACGACCGGATCCGCCACGAGCTGGACAACCGGAGGATTGTGATTGTCACAGGCTTCCAGGGCGTCAACAAGTACGACGACTATACGACCCTGGGGAGGGGCGGCTCCGACACAACGGCGGTGGCCCTGGCGGCCGCCCTGCACGCGGACACCTGCGAGATTTACACGGACGTGGAAGGGGTCTACACGGCGGATCCCAGAATCGTGCCCAAGGCCCGCAAGATGAGGGAGATATCCTACGATGAGATGTTGGAGCTGGCCACGCTTGGCGCGAAAGTGCTGCACAACCGCTCCGTGGAGATGGCGAAGAAATACGGCGTACAGCTGATTGTGCGTTCCAGTTTGAACAGAGCACCGGGGACGGTGGTGAAGGAGGTAGTTGGAGTGGAGAGAATGTTGGTGAGCGGCGTGGCCGCAGATAAGAATACGGCGAGAATATCGGTGATCGGCCTCAAGGACCAGCCGGGTATCGCCTTCAAACTGTTTGATCTGCTTGCAAAGCATAAGATCAATGTGGATATGATCCTGCAGTCGGTGGGACGCGACGGCACGAAGGATATCTCCTTCACAATCCCCAGCGGCGACGTGAGAGAGGTGATGGATATCATCAAGGACAACCAGAACCGGATCACAGCGCAGAAGGTGGAGTGCGAGGAGAACATCGCCAAGGTGTCGGTGGTGGGAGCTGGCATGATGTCCAACCCGGGCGTGGCGGCCAAGATGTTCGAGGCGCTGTACAATGTGGGCATCAATATCAAGATGATTTCCACCTCGGAGATCCGGGTGTCGGTCATTGTGGATGCCAAGGAGGCGGACAAGGCCATGCAGGCCATCCACGACTCCTTCGGCCTGGAAGACTGATTTTCTTCAGTAGCATGCCATCAAGCAATCTATGAGGGGTAGAAGAACATGGACATTATCAAGACGCTGGCGGAAGAGCTGGATATCCGCCGGGAGCAGGCGAAGGCGGCGGTGGAGCTGATCGACGAGGGGAATACAATCCCCTTCATCGCCAGGTACCGCAAGGAGGCCACCGGCGCGCTGAACGACGAGGTGCTGCGGAGCCTCCACGAGAGGCTGGGGTACCTGCGGAACCTGGAGGAGAAGAAGACGCAGGTGCTCGCCGCGATAGAGGAGCAGGGAAAGCTCACGGAGGAGCTGAGGGCGCAGATCCTGGAGGCCAAGACCCTGGTGGCGGTGGAGGACCTATACCGGCCCTACCGCCCGAAGAGGCGCACCCGGGCGATGATCGCCAAGGAAAAAGGGCTGGAGCCGCTGGCGGACCTGATTGCGGCGCAGGAGACGGCGCGCCCGCTGCTGGAGGAAGCGAAAGTCTTTGTCTCGGAGGAGAAGGAGGTGGGCACAGCCCAGGAGGCGCTGGACGGAGCGCGGGACATCCTGGCGGAGCGCATATCCGACGAGGCGGATTACCGGACGAGGATCCGGGAGATGACCGTGCGGGATGGGATGCTTGTCTCTGAGGCCAAGGATGAGAAGCAGGAGTCCGTCTATGAGAATTACTATCATTTCCAGGAGCCGGTGGAGAAGGCGGCAGGGCATCGGATCCTGGCGCTGAACCGGGGCGAGGCGGAGAAGGTGCTCACGGTGCGGGTGGAGGCCCCCCAGGAGCGGATCCTCGCTTATCTGGAGAGGCAGGTCATCACAAAGGACAACCCGGTGACCGCCCCTGTGCTGAAGGAAGCAGTGGAGGACAGCTACAAGCGGCTGATCGCCCCGGCCATTGAGCGGGAGGTGCGCGGCATGCTGACGGAGAAGGCGGAGGATGGCGCCATCAAGGTGTTCGGCAAGAACTTGACTCAGCTTCTGATGCAGCCTCCGGTGGCCGGCAAGGCCGTCCTCGGCTGGGATCCGGCTTTCCGCACCGGCTGTAAGCTGGCAGTTGTGGACGCCACGGGCAAGGTGCTGGATACGGCGGTGATTTATCCCACAGCGCCCACGAACGAGAGGAAGATTGCCCAGGCGAAGGAGAAGCTCAAGGAGCTGATCAGGAAATACCATGTGTCGCTGATCTCCCTGGGCAATGGTACGGCTTCCAGGGAGTCGGAGCAGATCATCGTGGAACTCCTGAAGGAGCTCCGGGAGCCGGTGTCCTACGTGATTGTGAACGAGGCGGGCGCTTCCGTCTATTCGGCCAGCAAGCTGGCCACAGAGGAGTTCCCCGAGTTTGACGTGGGGCAGAGGAGCGCGGCATCCATCGCGCGGCGGCTGCAGGATCCGCTGGCGGAGCTGGTGAAGATTGACCCGAAATCCATCGGCGTCGGCCAGTACCAGCACGACATGAATCAGAAGAAGCTTTCGGAGGCGCTGGAGGGCGTGGTGGAGGACTGCGTCAACCGGGTGGGAGTGGATCTCAACACGGCGTCTGCCTCCCTGCTGGAATATGTATCCGGCGTGTCCAAGCCTATTGCCAAGAATATCGTGGCCTACCGGGAGGAGCACGGGCGGTTTGCCGACCGCCGGCAGCTTTTAAAGGTGGCCAAGCTGGGGCCGAAAGCCTTCGAGCAGTGCGCAGGTTTCCTGCGCATCCGAGGCGGCGATAACCCGCTGGACGCCACCAGCGTCCACCCGGAGAGCTATGAGGCGGCCAGGAAGCTGCTGGACAAGCTGGGATACCGGGAAGCCGACTTGCAGAAGGGAAGCCTGACCGGCGTGGCCTTTCTGGTGAAGAGGAACAAGAACCTGGCGAAGGAGCTGGGGATTGGCCAGATGACCCTGGAGGATATCGCGGCGGAGCTGGAGAAGCCGGGCAGGGATCCCAGGGAAGAGATGCCCGGGCCCATCCTGCGCACAGATGTGCTGGAGATGAAGGATTTAAAGCCCGGCATGATTCTCAAGGGCACCGTGAGAAATGTGATTGATTTCGGCGCGTTTGTGGACATCGGCGTCCACCAGGACGGGCTTGTGCACATTTCCAAGATGGGCGGCCGGAAATTTGTGAAGCATCCGCTGGAGGTGGTGAGCGTGGGGGATATTGTGGAAGTGAAAATCCTGGACGTGGATCTGAAGAGGAAGCGGATTTCTCTCACGATGAATCTGGACGAGAAGGAGACACGGGTTGACAAGAACCCGCGATAGGAATAGAATAGAGGAAACAAAGAAATACGTTCTTCGGGGCAGGGTGCGATTCCCTACCGGCGGTGACAGTCCGCGACTCGCGCAAGCGACTGACCTGGTGAAATTCCAGGACCGACAGTAAAGTCTGGATGGGAGAAGAATAGGGTGTGCCGCAAGGCATGCCGCTGTTTTTCGGCTTTTTGCCCCTGTGGATGTGACGCCATGGGGGCTTTTCTTTTGTGAATTGGATGCACCAACAAGGCACCCTGTGCGAAGGATGCAAATCGAGATAAGGGGAGATAAGGACATGAAGAGAGACAAGACAAGGACGATGGTGGAAGTGGCGATGCTGGGGGCGATCGCGGTCATTCTAATGCTGTTTGAGTTCCCGCTGCCGTTTTTGGCGCCGTCCTTCTATGAGTTGGATTTCAGCGAGGTTCCGGTGCTGGTGGGGGCCTTTGCCATCGGGCCGATGGCAGGGGTGGCCATCGAGGCCATCAAGATTTTGCTGAACCTGGTGATTAACGGGACGATCACCGGCGGGGTCGGGGAGCTGGCCAACTTTATCCTGGGCGTCTGCTATATGCTGCCGGCGGCCCTGATCTACAAGCATAAGAAGACGAAGAAGACGGCGATTGCGGGGATGGCCGTGGGCACAGTGGTGCTGGTGGTCGTGGCGTGCTTCATCAACGTATTCTTCCTTCTGCCGGCGTATGGAAGCGCCTTCGGAATGCCGGTGGAGGCGTTCGTGGAGATGGCCCAGGCCATCAACTCCTCCATCCAGGATATGGCGGGCTTCGCCCTGCTGTGCGTCGCGCCCTTCAACCTGCTCAAGGGCGTGGTGGTATCGGTGATCACGGCGCTGCTGTACAAGCATATCAGCCCGATCCTCAAGGGACACCGGTGACAGGAAAGCCTGGCAGAGCAGCCGGTGTTTGGCGGGACAACAGAAGAAAGCCGCTGCGGGGCGGGGCATAGAAATAGAAAAGCGGACAGGGAAATCATCCCTGTCCGCTTTTTTTGGATGGGTGCGCCCGGCGGCGCACCCGGTTCTGATTTACTATTTGATTACCAGCTCGCTCCAGAAGTTCTCTCCCACAAAGGCGATGTAGGTCTTGCCGGTGTTCAGCGTGATCTCATTGCCGTCCATGTCGTAGTACCGGGTCGGGGAGGTGTCTGACTCCTTTGTCCAGGTGATGGGGATTGCCTTCCCGTCAGTTATGTAGTAACCGTCGCGGCCGCTCTCCTTCGTCTTGAAGATCATATAGCCGTTGTCGTCAAACTCCTCGTAGCGGGCGTTCTGGATAAGCACGTTCTTGAAGGCCAGCTGCGTGTTGTTGTTGCCGGGATCCAGGTGGGCCTCGCCATACTCAGAGTACAGGTAGGTGCCGGAAGCCGCGTCGTACTCCAGCTCAGACTGGTTGTGGTCGAACGGGAGATCGATGAAGGTGCAGTCGATGGAGTTGGAATCCGCCGACAGGTCCACCGGGTTGGACTCGGAGGTGAACTGGAAGTGAGGCCCTTCATAGTACTCGGTGTACTCGGTGCTCACGCCGCTGTTCTTGAAGTTCTTCTCCAGGTCGCCGGACAGGATATACTCTGTGAATTCCCTCGGCTTGCCGTTGTCCACGCGGGAGAAGGTGCCGCTGAAATGGTCAACCCACGGATTGCTCAGGTAAGCGTCGATATAGAAGGGGCCTCCGTCATGGCAGACGACAGCGTCCCATTCCGGGGCAAGCTCAAAGTTCGTCGGCCTCACGCTGCGGATGCTTCCCAGCTGCTCAATGCTGCCCCAGTCCTTCACCAGCACCATGAAACGGGTGATATAGCCGTTCTTCGTGCTGTTCATCAGCTCGTACACTACGTCCGCCTCAGACAGGCCGTAGTGGGGCAGGGCGGTCTTCTCATTGTCCACCATCGCAGCGATCGGGCGCTGGTTCTTGAGGCTCTCGTCGATCCACTCGTTGGTCAGCTCACTGCGGTACATACCCTCGCGGGTCTCCTCCTCGACCACGGGCTCTTCCTCCACGGGCTCCTCCTCGGCGACTTCCTCCACCTGCTCCTCGTCGGGGATAAAGACGTCCTCGGAGGCCTCTTCCTTGCCGCAGGCGGCCAGCAGGACTCCTGTCGCCACAGCCAGCAGGGTCAGCAATACTTTTTTCTTCATTGGTATTATAACCTCACTCTCTGAAAAGATATATTTATGGATGCTGTTACAGCCATTAATGATTATAGCACAAGAAATCTGATTGGGCTATGGCAGAATGCAAATAAATTGATGGAAAAAGAAAAGTGTAAGAATCGGCGGGAGGATTTTAGGATTTCTTAAGAAATGCATCGGGATTTTTAAAGAAATAGACAGTATAGTGTAAATATCTTTTTAAAACTCGGAGGCGAGTCTTGACAAAGAGGGATAGACGTATTATTGTATTAAAGTAATAATACAGAAGGTTTGGGGAGCAACAGTGATGGAGGCACATATATGGGACTGATTGAGATCTGTGACATGTGTAAAGTTTACAATCCCGGGGAGAACGAGGTGCGGGCGCTGGACCATGTAAACCTGTCGATCGACAAGGGGGAGTACGTGGCGGTGATCGGGCACTCGGGTTCCGGGAAATCGACGCTGATGAATATGCTGGGATGCCTGGATGTCCCCACCAGCGGGAGCTATTATCTGAATGGAAGGGATGTCTCCCGGCTGAAGGACGATGAGCTGTCCGATATACGCAACGAAGAGATTGGATTTATTTTCCAGGGATTTAACCTGATCGGCAATCTGACGGCCCTAGAGAACGTGGAGCTGCCGCTGATCTACCGCGGGGTATCCCGGGGCAGGCGCAGGGAGCTGGCCGTGGCGGCGCTCAGGAAGGTGGGGCTGGAGCACCGGATGGATCACAAGCCCAACCAGATGTCCGGCGGGCAGCAGCAGCGGGTGGCAATCGCCCGCGCGATTGCGGCGGAGCCGCCGGTGATTCTGGCCGATGAGCCCACCGGCAACCTGGACTCCCACTCGACGAAGGAGATTATCGCGATCCTGGAGGGGCTGCATCAGATGGGCAGGACCGTCATCATCATCACCCACGACGACGAGATCGCGGAGCAGGCCAAGCGCCGTGTCCGCATCAAGGACGGCCGGATCGAGTACGACACCGGGGTCAAGGATATCGCGCTGGCATAGGACAGGATATACTGCGGGAGGACATAAGAGTGAAGGAGGATCACAGCATGGCAGGCAGGGATGAGGAGATCAAGCAGACGAAGAACGGGCAGCCGGAGGAAGGCCGCAGGAATCGAGACAGGGAGAAGGATATGGATAAGGACAGGGATAAGAAAAAGAAGAGAAAGAAAGAGAAGGAGGAGGCCGCGCAGCAGGAGGCAGGCCGGGCGGCCCTGGAGGAGCGCGGGGCGCTTGCGGGGCATGGGAGACTTGCGGAGCATGAGGAGCCTGCGGATTTTGCGGATGAGGCGGGCCATGGGCGGACGGCTGGATATCCGGATAGACCGGGCGGAGCGGACGGCTCTGGGGAAGCAGACGGCTCCGGGAAGACGGGCGGCTCCGGGAAGACGGGCGGCTCCGGGGAAGCAGACGGCTCCGGGGAAACGGGCGGCACAGATGTCTGGGAGGAAGCGCCCGGCCGGGAGATCGCAGAGAGCCAGGCACCGGGAGGCGCGCAGGACGGACAGAGCCGCCGGGAGAAAGGCCGGGAGAAAGGGCACAGGAAGGGCAGGAAGCATGGGGACGAAGGGAAGACAGCTGTCCGCAGGCGCAGGAAGATCAAGAAGCGCTACATCGCAGCGGCGGTCATTGCGCTGCTGATCCTCTTCAATGTGGTGAAGGGGATGGTCACCCCGCCCCAGCTGCCGGTGGCCGTTGGCGCCCGGGCATTTGTGGGGGATGTGGAGGAGACGCTGGACACCAGCGGCTATGTGACCTCGGAGGTGGAGGAGACCATCTTCTCCCCGGTGACTGCCTATGTGGCCTCCAGCAGCGTGGAGGAGGGGCAGATGGTGCGAAGCGGGGATATGCTGGTGACCTTTGACACGGATACGCTGGAGCAGGCGGCAGAGGAGGCAAGCCTGACACAGCAGGCAAGCAACTATGGATATCAGGACACGCTGGATAAATCCAGCGAGAGCGAGGTGGATTTCGCCAACGCCAACACCTCCATCGGCATCCTGGAGCAGCAGATCGAGGATCAGAAGAGCTATATCGCCAACCTTCAGGAGGATATCAACGGCAGGCAGGCGGACGCCCAGAAACAGGCAGCGGACGCGGCTGCGCCGGTGAACAACCGGCTGATTGAGATTGAGAACCGGATCCAGGCCCTCAACGGTGAAATCCAAAATGCCCAGGCGGCAGATCCGGCGGCGGATGTATCCGCCCAGCAGGCGGAGCTGAACCAGCTCTACGCAGAGAAAATCCAGAAGGAGCAGGAGTTGGCGGCGGTCTCCTCCGTCACGGTGGATGTGAGCAGCCAGCAGGCGGCGCTGGCGGACGCCCAGGAACAGCTGGCGGAATACCAGCAGGATTTGGCGGAGTACGAGGCGCAGAAATCTTCCGCGGAGGCAAGCAAGCTGTCCGGAAACGCCAAGGCGCAGATCGCTGCGAACAAGCAGCTGGGAGCCCTGACGGCCAGCACGGCACAGGAGAACCTGGAGAAGGCCAGGGAAGGGATCACAGCGGATATGGACGGCGTGGTGACGGATGTGCAGATCGTGGACGGCTCGCCGGTGACCGAGGGAGGAGCCCTCTTTAAGATTTCCAGCATGGAAGACGTGAAGGTGGACTTTTCCGTGACCCGCTACAATCTGGAGAGCATTGCAATCGGACAGAAGGCGCAGGTGACAGTGGCCGGCAACAGCTATGAGGGAACTGTCACGAAGATCGATAAGATTGCCACGAAGAACGAGTCGGGAACCCCGGTGGTGGGCGCGCAGATACATATCGATAATCCCGATGAGAACCTGTACCTGGGAGTGGAGGCCCAGCTGGTCATCTACATGGACTCGGCGGAGGACGCTGTGCTGGTGCCGGTGGAGGCTGTGAACACCGGGACGTCCGGGACATTCTGCTGGGTGGTGGACAGCCAGGGTATTTTGGTGAAGCGGCAGGTGGAGCAGGGCATTTCCTCCGCGGAATATGCGCAGATCCTGTCAGGCATTGAGAGCGGGGAATTTGTGGTCACCAACGTGACGGACGCCCTTGCAGAGGGGATGCAGGTGACGCCGGTGGATACGGGCAGTGAGGAGTAGATGATATGGCGCAGTTTTGGGAATATGTGAAGATGGCCCTGTCCAATATCCGGGCGAACAAGGGGCGTTCGGTCCTGACCATGCTGGGCATCATCATCGGCATCGCCTCCGTGATTATGATCCTGTCCATCGGGAACGGCGTGCAGAATACAGTGAACGACGAGCTGAACAGCATGGCCGGCGGGCAGGTGGCCATCTACGTCAACGACGATGCACAGGAGGAGTACTACATCACCGACGGCGACATGGAGGCCATCCGGGAGCGGGTGGACCATGTGAAGGGCGTGACGGATACCTGGACAATCAGCGGCACGCTCTTGGCGCCCAAGGGGGATTTTGAGACCTATGTCAGCTGCGGTACGTGGGATATGCAGTATGCCAACCAGACGGAGATGAAGCGGGGAAAATATTTTACCCGCGAGGATTTCTATGCGGGCAATAAGGTGGGGGTGATCAGCGACCAGGATGCGATACGGCTGTTTGGTACGGACGATGTGGTGGGGATGACCGTGGAGGTGACCCTGTACAACATCACCCAGGAGGTCACGCTGATCGGCGTCTGTGAGAGCCAGTCCAGCGCCCTGGATATGAGCTATGTGATGGAGATGCCCGTGTATATTTACTCCCCCTACACGATGCTGGAGAGCTACGATGTGAGCGTGGGGGACACCTACTCGGTCATCATCATCTGCGAGGACAGCGCCTATTCCAGGCAGGTGATCGAGGATACGGTGAGGCTCCTGGAGGCGCGGCATCAGTGCCAGGGACAGGACATCTATGTGACCGAGGACTTTAACGATTACCTAGACCAGATTAACGAGGTGTTGGGCGTGGTGACGATCTTCATCGTGTTTGTGGCCGCGATCTCCCTGCTGGTGGGAGGCATCGGCGTGATGAATATCATGCTTGTGTCGGTGACGGAGCGTACGCGGGAGATTGGCATCCGCAAAGCCCTGGGAGCCAGGACGGGCTCCATCCTCCTGCAGTTTCTCTCAGAGTCGGCGATTATCACCCTGCTGGGGGGCATCATTGGCATCATCCTGGGCGTGTCGGGGGCTGTGGCTATATGCTCGCTGCCGGCGCTGGGGGTTGCTCCGGGCATCCAGCTGTCCACCATCCTGCTAGCGTCCCTGTTCTCCTCGGCGGTGGGGATTTTCTTCGGCATTTACCCCGCCAGGAAGGCGGCGAAGATGCATCCCATCGACGCCCTGAGGCAGAACGGATGACCCGCATTCCAGCGCGGAATCGCTTATATTCGGCGCAGAATGGACTACGCTGAGGTTGTCATAAGGAAGACAGTGTGTTATAATACTTTTCAGTATCTATGGCACACTGTTTTTTGCTGCAGAAGAAATATGGAGAGTGGAAAATAATGGAAAATTACAAGTACAAAGTGGACGTGGAGATGACAAGGAAGGATCTGTATGACTATATGATGCACCGCACCTATACGAATGCGGGGGTCATTTTTCCGCTGATCTTTGCGGCGATGGCCCTGTGGCAGGCGTACACCTCCTACGGGACGGTGCCCTTCAGCCATACGGTGTTCTATTCGGCCATCGGCCTGGTGTTCCTGTTCGGCATCCCGGTGAACGTCTATTTCCGCAGCGGCCGGATGATGATGAGGTCGTCGCTGCTGAACCGTCCGTATTATCTTGGAGAGGAAGGGATTGCCTCCCAAGATGAGAGCACCGGCGGAGAGGCCACCACGCTGAAATGGGAGGATATCCATCATATTGAGTCCACGAAGCGCTGTGTGGTGGTGTTCGTCGACCACCGGATGTCTTTCATGCTGCCCAAGACGAGCATGGGGGAGAAGTATGAGGAGATCAAGAATTATATCCAGGAGAAGATGCCTCCCAATAAGACGAAATTTGTAAAGTAGGAGGGATCCTATGAGAGTGGAGACCTTTTCCCCTGAGGAGACGTTCCAGCTGGGCCGCAGCCTGGGACAGAGCGCCAAGGCGGGGGAGATTTACACGCTGTGCGGCGACCTGGGCACAGGGAAGACGGTGTTTACCCAGGGCTTTGCGGCGGGGCTTGGCATTCGGGAGCCGGTGTGCAGCCCCACATTTACCATCGTACAGGAGTACGGGGAGGGGAGGTTTCCCCTCTACCATTTCGATGTGTACCGCATCGGGGATCCGGAAGAGATGGAAGAAATTGGATACGAGGATTATTTTTACGGAGATGGGGTCTGCCTGATTGAATGGGCAGACCTTATTGAGGAATTGCTCCCGGAGCAGATCACCCGGGTGCGGATCGGGAAGGAGCCGGAGAAGGGCTTTGATTACCGGAGCATCTGCATCGAGGGGGAGGCTGAGGAGAGGGCGGCTTCGGCTGCCGCAGGCTGCGGCCTATACCCTATGGAGGGAGAAGAGAAGCCTGCAGGCCCAAGCCGCGCCAGCGGTCTGGCGGCGGGAGATTCCCGGGAAGCGGGAGAGAGGGGAGAAGAAGCATGAAGATGCTGGCGCTGGACAGTTCCGGCCTGGTGGCCTCTGTGGCCATTGTGGAGGACGATAACCTGCTGGCGGAATATACGGTGAACTATAAGAAAACCCATTCCCAGACGCTGCTGCCGATGCTCCAGGAGATCTGCCGGATGACGGAGCTGGATTTATCGTCCATCGACGGGATTGCGGTGGCAGCCGGGCCGGGTTCTTTCACAGGACTGCGCATCGGGAGCGCCACGGCCAAGGGGCTTGGGCTTGCCCTGGACAAGCCCCTGGTGTCCGTCCCCACGGTGGACGCCCTGGCCTACAACCTGTGGGGCTGCCAGGATCTGGTCTGCCCGATGATGGACGCCAGGAGGAGCCAGGTGTACACAGGGGTCTATGCCTTTGAGGAAGAGGGTATGCGCATTCTGCTGCCCCAGGAGCCAAGAGGGGTGGAGGAGCTGGCTGCGTACCTGAATACGCTGGGGCGGCCGGTGGCCTTCCTGGGGGACGGCGTCCCCGTTTACCGGGAGCTGCTGGAAGAGAAACTGCAGGTTCCCTTCCGCTTTGCCCCTGCCCCTATGAACAAGCAGCGGGCGGCGTGTGTGGCGGCCCTGGGGCTTGCGTATATGCGGGAGGGCAGGATGGAGACGGCCGCCGCCCACCGCCCGGTGTACCTGCGCCCCTCCCAGGCAGAGCGGGAGCGCCAGGAACGCCAGAACCAGGCACGGCAGGAGAGCGAGGAGCGCGGGAGCGGGAATCAGGAGTAACAGGAGAGCCGGAGCGCGGGAACCAGGCACGGCAGGAGAGCGAGGATGGACAGGACTAGAACCGGGGAAAACGGGAATATCCCAGAGACGGAAGAAGGCGGGAGGCCGGGAGCAGGCCGGGAACAGGCTGGAGAGCCTCTGTGCATCCGGCGGATGGGCCTGGAAGATATCCCCCAGGTGGAGCGGATTGAGAGGGAGACTTTCTCCGTGCCCTGGTCGGGGGAGGCTTTCCGGTCGTCGCTTTGCCAGAAGGATACGATCTACCTTGTGGCCGAACAGGCGGGAGAAGTGTGCGGTTACTGCGGGCTGTACGTCAGCTTGGACGAAGGCGAAATCCCCAATGTGGCTGTGGACAGGCGGTTCCGGCGGCGGGGGATCGCCCGGGCGATGCTGGGGGAGCTGCTGCGGCAGGGAGAGGCCAGAGGGGTCGCCTCCTTTTTCCTGGAGGTGCGCCAAGGCAACGCAGCGGCGCTGGGGCTGTATGAAGGCCTAGGCTTTGAGGCTGTGGGCGTGCGGAAAAACTTCTACGAGAAGCCGCGGGAGCACGCAGTTATTATGTGGAAGAAGTAACAGCAACATCCACTAGGAGAAGTCAAAAAAATTTTATATACTGTCTTTGTAGCAAACAATCTTGTGCCAAAATGGGAGGATACGGGATGAGAAAATATACAAAAGACGGGAGACATCAGCTGGAGCTTGTGGTGTGCAATCAGTGCGGCAGGAAGCTTCTGGTGGAGAACCATATCCTGCGGGAAGGGGTGTGCTCCATCCGGGAGAGCTGGGGGTATTTCTCCGGTAAGGACGGGGAGATCCACTGCATTGATCTCTGTGAAAAATGTTACGACGAGTGGGTGCGGGGGTTCCGGGTGCCAGTGGAGCGCCAGGAGGAGACGGAGCTGCTCGGCGTGTAGGAAGGAACGATAGAATTTATGCTGGATATCTGTTTGCTGGGGTGCGGCGGCATGATGCCGCTGCCCCGCAGGTGGCTCACATCCCTGATGGCCAGGTACAACGGGAGCAGCCTCCTCATCGATTGCGGCGAGGGGACGCAGATTGCCATCAAGGAGAAGGGCTGGAGCTTCAAGCCGATCGACGTGATCTGCTTTACCCATTACCATGCCGACCATATCAGCGGCCTGCCGGGGCTCCTGCTGACGCTGGGGAACGCCCAGAGGACAGAACCCTTGGTGATGATTGGGCCCAAGGGGCTGGAGCGGGTGGTGACGGCTCTGCGCTGTATCGCTCCGGAGCTTCCGTTTGAAATTGAATACAGGGAGATCTATGGACCGGAGCAGGTGTTTGAGATGAACGGATACCGCATCCGGGCTTTTCGCGTGAACCACAACGTGGCCTGCTATGGCTACACGGTGGAGATTGACCGGGCTGGGCGCTTCCAGGCGGAGCGGGCCCGGGAACAGCAGATTCCCCTCCCCCTGTGGAGCAGGCTGCAGAAGGGGGAGACGGTGGAGCAGGACGGAAGGACCTACACGCCGGACATGGTGCTGGGGCCGCCCAGGAAGGGGATCAAGGTGACCTACTGCACGGATACCCGGCCCGTGAAGGCGATTGCCGCCAATGCCCAGGACGCAGACCTCTTCATCTGCGAGGGCATGTATGGGGAACCGGGGAAGGAAGAGAAGGCGGTCCAGTACAAGCACATGACGTTTCGGGAGGCGGCGTCCCTGGCGCGGGAGGCCCAGGTGAAGCGGCTGTGGCTCACCCATTACAGCCCGTCCCTCGTGCGCCCGGATGACTATATGGATCAGGTGCGCGCGATTTTCCCTGGGGCGGAGCCGGGAAAGGACCGGAAATCCATCGAGTTGGATTTTGAGGAGGAATGACAGTTGGAAGATGTATTGATATTGGCGGTGGAGAGCTCCTGTGACGAGACAGCCGCCGCGGTGGTGAAAAATGGGCGCGAGGTGCTGTCCAATGTGATTTCCTCCCAGATCGCCCTGCACACGCTGTACGGCGGGGTTGTCCCGGAGATTGCTTCCAGGAAGCATATCGAGAAGATCAACCAGGTGATTGAGGAGGCGCTCTCCCAGGCCGGGGTAAGGCAGGGGGATATCACGGCCATCGGCGTCACCTATGGGCCGGGGCTTGTGGGAGCCCTGCTGGTGGGGGTGGCGGAGGCCAAGGCCATCAGTTTTGCGGCGGGTATTCCGCTGGTGGGCGTGCACCACATCGAGGGGCACATCTGCGCAAATTACATTGAGAATCCGGATCTGGAGCCGCCGTTCTTATGCCTGGTGGTGTCCGGCGGGCATACCCATCTGGTGCGGGTGGTGGATTATGGGAAATACGAGATTCTGGGGCGCACCCGGGACGATGCCGCAGGGGAGGCCTTCGACAAGGTGGCCAGGGCCATCGGCCTGGGCTATCCCGGCGGGCCGAAGATCGATAAGCTGGCGAAGGAGGGCAACCCGGAGGCCATCGCCTTTCCCAGGGCGAAGCTTGTGGATGCAGAATACGATTTCAGCTTCAGCGGCTTGAAATCCGCTGTCTTAAATTACCTGAACGGCTGCCGGATGAAGGGAGAGCCCATCTGCGAGGCTGACGTGGCCGCCTCCTTCCAGAGAGCGGTGACCGATGTGCTGGTGGAGCACGCGGTTCACGGGGCTAAGGAGTTCGGCATGGACAAGCTGGCCATCGCCGGAGGTGTGGCGTCCAACTCAGCGCTGCGGGCCGCCATGGCAGAGGCGTGTGCGAAGGAGGGTATCCGTTTCTACCACCCGTCGCCCATCTTCTGCACGGACAATGCGGCGATGATCGGGGTGGCCGCCTACTATGAGTATATGGCGGGAACGAGGAGCGGACTGGATCTCAACGCCGTGCCCAACCTGCGGCTGGGAGAGCGGTAGAAGGCTGCCTAGGCAGGAATGCAAGGGCGTCCGGGTGTATCCGGGCGGCGGCTGAGAAACGGAGTGCCGGCAGCAAAATGCCGGACGTGAGAGAGACGCAGGGGAAGACGATGGGAGAGGGGTGTGTGAGAGCTATGGCGGGAGCGACGGCGATTGTCCTGGCCGCAGGGCAGGGAAAACGGATGAAGAGTGAGGTGCCCAAGCAGTTTCTGGAGCTGAGAGGGCGTCCCATGCTGGCACATTCCCTGGAGGTTTTCCAGAGAAGCCCCCTCATCCAGGAGATTGTGCTGGTCACCGGCCAGGAGGACATCCCCTATTGCAGGGAGAAGATTGTGGAGGCCGGCGGCTTTACAAAGGTGCGGGCTATTGTCCCTGGAGGCCAAGAGCGTTACGACTCTGTCTATGAGGGCCTGCGGGCCTGCGGGGAAGCCTGCCGGTGGGTGTTCATCCACGACGGGGCAAGGCCCCTGGTCAGCGAAGCAATCCTGGAGCGGGCCATGGCAATGGTGAAGGAGCGGGACGCCTGCGTCGTGGGAATGCCGGTGAAGGACACCATCAAGATCGCGGACGCGGACGGCAGCATCCAGGTGACACCGGACAGGAGCCGGGTTTGGATGATCCAGACGCCCCAGGTGTTCCGTTTCCAGCTGGTGCGGGAGGCCTACAGCAAGCTGATGGCCTTGCCGCCCGAGGCGCGCAAAGGCGTGACAGACGACGCCATGGTTGTGGAGCAGATGCTGGGCAGGAAGGTGTACCTGGCGGAGGGCTCCTACAGCAATATCAAGATTACCACGCCGGAGGATCTGGCGATTGCGGAGGTGCTGCTGGGGGAGGGGGAGCGGTGAGGAGAAGCGGATCTAAGCTGCTCTGTGTGGCTGCTTTCGGCGGCCTGTCCCTGTGTGTGTCAGAGGGGCAGGCGTATGGATAGCCGCAGGGAAATGTGCTTGAAAAATTGAAGGTTCATCCATGAATTTGACGGGAAAGAAGATCAAGTATTATAGAAAGAAGCGAAAGATGAGCCAGCAGGAATTGTCGGATAAATTAGAGACTTTGGCGGTGTATATATGCAGGGGTTCCATTTCCAGAATTGAAGATGGGTCAAGGACAGTTACAGATATCGAATGATATGGTTTGGCGCAAATACTGCAGACGCCCATCAATAAATTTTTTGAAGAATGACAAACCTTTTGCAGTCATCGAAAAGAAATAGCGCTGGTACATGAGAGAACCCAAGGTTCTTTGTGTACCAGCGCTATTCGCCTTTCGTCTATATTCGTGGCGAAGCCCCTTAGATCTGCAGGCCAGTGCCCGCCGCCCCTGCAGAGATATCCCTGAAAAGCCTTCCGCAGAGCCGCCTGCCGGCGTCGAAGGTGAGCTGCCAGAAAAGCAGTACACAGACGTAGAGTCCGATCTCCCCGCCGGTAGTCAGATAATAGAGGCAGATGCACATGAGCAGAAGAAGCATGGGCTTGGCGATCAGGCGGACAAGCTGGAAGCTCTGCACAAAGTTCTGCAGCATGGCATAGTGGATAGACAGAACCGCCATATAGAAAAGGGGGACGAGCCACAGAAGCATCCGCAGCACCCCTTCCGTCTTGATTTCCCGCACAGCGAAAAAGCGGCTGATGACAGCGTAGCTGAGAACATGCTCCAGGAGGAGAGCGGCGGTAAACAGGAAGATGAAGAGAGAAACACGTGTGCTTTCTTTGGCGTTTTTCATTTGAAAAGGCCTCCTTTCTGATACCAGGCTATCTGCAAGGCAGCCTGTGATGGAACTAGGATGCTATGACAAGTATAACAAAAATTTTTTAGGAAGGCGATGAAACGGATGCCTGTTTTCAGAAATTATTTTTAAATATTATTTTTCAGAAACAACCGGCGCTACCGCCGGGCGGCTTTCCAAAAATTCCAGTATTGCAGGCCGAAATGCAGGAACAGCAGGATGTAGACGGCAAGAAAAAATAGGAAGCTAGCTGCCATGATGTAACCGGAAGCGGTGCCCAGGCTGCTTTGCAGGTAAATATTGGGGATAATGCAGAGGAAAAAGACGAGGAGAAGCGGAAGCATCCGGCCTTTAAATACCCGCTTCATCATGTCGAGCCGGGAGTCGTCGTCACAGAAAATTTCCTCATCGCCGTTCATTTGGGCGGCAGGCTTGCGGAAATAGCTGTATCCCATGCAGTCCTGCAGGTACTCCCAGCCGCAGTCCTGAAACAGCTGGATATAGTCCTCTTTCTGGACACGGCCCTGCGGGTTATAATCCAGCTGGTAGACCACATCCGCAGGCTGGCTTTTTACAAAATGATACAGCCCAAGAAAGCTGAGGCCGGCAAATTCCCAGCCTTCCTTATGCCGCTGGCGGAGATAATCCTGCTCCTCCTGCCACTGGGCAATGCTGAAAAAACGTAACTCCGTTTTGGTGTTTTTCATGTCAGCGCACCTCCATCATATTTCGGTACAAGCGTTCAATCCGTTTCATTTCCAATTCCAATATTTGTCTTCCCAGATCTGTGATATGGTAAATCTTCCGTTTCTCCTCTTCCCTCACAAACCGGATGAGTCCGTCTTTCTCCATCTTAGAAAGGCTGCCGTACATCGTGCCTGGGCTGATGCGAAGCGCCCCTGCCGTCAGCGCTTCCACGCGCTGGACAATGCTGTATCCGTGGGCTTCCTCCCGCAGGCAGAGAAGAATGTAGAAGCCGGTCTCTGTCATAGGAACGTACACTTTTTGGATATGGGCATCCATAAAATCCTCACCTCACTGTGCACTGCGATATATTGAACTTCGATATAAAAAGCATAAGGCAAAGAGGGAGGAATGTCAAGATAAAAGTATAAAGATAAAAGAAAGAGTCGAAAAAGACGGCAGAAATATTTGCCGGGAAAATCAATAGCCTGCTGAGGGGAAAATTCATAAAAATAGTAATTGACACCAAAATAGAAACATGCTAAAATACCAATTGGCTCTGAAAAAGGGCAGTCTTCAAATGGAAAAGATCTTGACACGAAGGCACAGGATAGTGTAGAATAGTCAAGCACACATTTGGAGAGGTGTCCGAGTGGCTTAAGGAGCTGGTCTTGAAAACCAGTGATTCCGAAAGGGACCGTGGGTTCGAATCCCACCTTCTCCGTTTTAGGTTTCATAATATGGTTTAAAGTTTATTCAGGCTTTTGGAGAAGTACCCAAGCGGCTGAAGGGGCTCCCCTGGAAAGGGAGTAGGTCGTTAGTAGCGGCGCGAGGGTTCAAATCCCTCCTTCTCCGTTCGCAGCCATAACGGCTGCGACATTTTTTGCCCGTTTTGCAGACGGATGAAAATAATTTGTTGACAAAAGGGACAGAAAATGGTAAGATAATAAAGCTATCCCTATCAGATAGCTTGTTTGAGGAAAAGAGAGAACCTTGATAACTGAACAGTGAAACAACCCTGAAAATTCTGCCTGCTTTGCGGCGGGAAGCTGAGGAGGGACGGCGAAGCCGCCAGCCGCAGCGAGACAAAGCAAAGCGGGGAAGAGAAATTCAGAGAACGTTTTTAGAGACGACCTAAGAACAGTAAATAAGGAAAAGCCAGCAGGTTTTTCT
>CALWMI010000044.1 GCA_944381745.1 uncultured Lachnospiraceae bacterium
GGCTCCCCGGCCGGGGACTTCCATTCCTGGAGGAGGTGTGCGGGAGCGTGTCTATCCCGGTGTACGCCATCGGAGGCATCCACGAGGACAATGTTGCGGCGGTGCGCCGGTCGGGGGCACAGGGAGCCTGTGTGATGAGCACCCTGATGCAGTGCCAGGATCCGGCCGCATGCCTGCAGAACCTGCGGCAGAGGGCCGCGCGCAGCTGCATGTAGAGGGCACTGCGCACAGATAGAGCTGCAGAATCTGCGGCAGAGGGCCGGGCGCAGCTGCATGTAGAGGGCACTGCGTATAGATAGGGCTGTAGAATCCGCGGCAGAGGGCTGCACGCAGCATCCCTGTGTGCGGTATGTCTGCCGGGCACAGCATTCTTGCAGACGGCTTGTCCGCCGGATGCCGCCTGCGGGGAATGTTTGGGGACAGTCCCGCATATATTTGTAAAAAAGATTGACGGGGGAGCCTTTGTTGAAGGAATATATTGAGGAGCGGGCGATCGCCATAGCCAATTATATTATTGAGCACGACGCGACTGTGCGGCAGACAGCCAAACGGTTCGGGATAAGCAAGAGTACGGTACATACAGAGGTGACAATTCAGAACGGCTTACGCGGGGCCGGGAGGACAAGGGGAGCTTCGGGGAAGCGCCTGGATTGGGTTGATAGGAGATGGAGAAAAGCTTGGTGTAAACCAGGCTTTTTCTATTAATCGCGCGGAGAAATGAATTCTAAGCAGAGGAGGTGGATCATAGCCTGTAAAAAACGGACAAGGGGGTGGGACCGCCGTGGGAAAGCAAACGTTAAATTATCGCTTTCATGATCCGAACGATCCGGCGGTTGCTGCTGAGTACCTATTGCAGGTGTTTATTGAGGTAAATCAGGAGAAGGTGGAGAGGGTGATTCGGGAGGCCAGCACACGGGGGCAGGGGAGGGCCGGGAAGACGAAAGCGGATAGGGAAGACACAGATAGGAATGGGATGGGAATGCCGGCGAACGGCGCTATGCAAAGCTGCCGGATATAGTGCCGGATATGCCACGCAAAATTCCCTGTACAAATCTCTCTCATCTGTTATAATCAACCTGTAAATAGTAACGGATTGCAATAGACGTAACGGAAAGGCGAAGGATTATGAACATCGCAGCGTACTGCCGCGTTTCCACCGATAAATCCGACCAGCTGAACAGCCTGGAGACCCAGAAGGCGTTTTTCACCGAGTACGTGAACCGTACCGGCGGCCATCTTGTCAAAGTATATGCGGACGAGGGGATTTCCGGGACCAAGATAAAAAATAGAAAAGAATTCCAGCAGATGATGGCCGATGCGGAGCACGGCCTTTTTGATATGGTGGTGGTGAAGGACATTTCCCGTTTCGCCAGGAATACAGTAGACCTGCTGCAAAGCGTGCGGAGATTGAAGGCGCTGGGGATTGAGACCCAGTTCCTCACAGCCAATATGACCAGCATGGGCAACAGTGAATTTGTGCTGACCATCTTCGGCGCATTGGCTCAGGAGGAGAGCGCCAACACGTCCAAAAGGATCAAATTCGGCAAGCGGGTAAATGCCGGGAAGGGGCGTGTGCCCAACCTGGTATTTGGCTACGATAAAACCATTGGGGATTATTACAACCTGGCTGTCAATGAGCAGGAGGCGGCAGAAGTCCGGCAGATTTTCCAGTGGTATGTGGAGGATGGGTATGGGTGCGCTTCTATCTCTAACAAGCTGAATGAGCAGGGCAGCCGCACGAAACGCAACTGCCGGTGGAGCCAGAATGCCGTGGCCAGGATCCTGACGAACGAGATCTATACCGGGAAGATCGTCAACGGGAAGCAGGAAGTGGCGGACTTCCTGACCGGGCAGAGGGAAAAGAAGGACAAGGCAGAGTGGATGGTCACAGAACGCCCGCAGCTGCGGATCATTGCGGATGATGTGTTTGAGCAGGCGCAGAAAATCCTGCATTCCCGCCATCAGGCATTTCATATCAGCCACGAGCGCCAGAGCAGCCGCCATCTCTTTTCCACGCTGATCAAGTGCAAGGAGTGTGGGTGGTCCTTCCGCCGGACAGTTCGGACCTACAAGAATACGTATGTGCGCTGGGTGTGCTCCGGGCACAATGGACGAGGAGCGGATTCCTGCCCCAATGCGGTGGCGCTGGACGAGGAAGAACTGATCAAAACCCTGCAGGCATACTTTGCGCAGGTGCTCAGGAATAAGAAGAAGGTAATCCAGTATGTGGTGAAGGAATTCCAGCGCGTCTATAAGGCTAGGGACGAGAATGTCCAGTATGAGAGAGAACTGCGCGGCAAGCTGTCGAAGCTGCGGGCGGTGCGGGAGAAATATATGGACATGTATACGGACGGCCTGATCACCAGGCAGGAATTGAATCATCGGATCGGCGGCGCCAGACAGGAGATGGAGCGCCTGGAAAATGAGCTGAAAATGGTCACGTACCAGATCACCAAGGGCGACCAGATGGAGGAGCTGATGGGGCGCACCTTCCAGGCCATTGAGGACGTGGCGGATGTGCGCCAGATGACCAATGCCCAGCTGAAGAAGCTTATCCAGAAGATCGAGGTGGATAAGGAGGGAAATGTGGATATTTACCTGCGCCTGCTGGGAGAATTGGGCTTGCAGGAAATGTCCAGGTACGAGGAGGATAAAGATATGCGGATTGAGGTTTTCCATGCGCTGCCGGAGGCGGCCGGAGAAATACGGGAAGAGGTGTTTGTGAAGGAGCAGGGGTTTCAGGAGGAGTTTGACACCATAGATGCACAAGCCGTGCATCTTGTGCTGTATGCGGAGGGAAAAGCAGCCGGAACCTGCCGCTTTTTTGAGGCGCCGGCGGCAGGCCAGCTTCCAGAGGAAACGGAAGCCCCCCGGCGCTTGGAAGGCGCAGAGGGAAAGGAGGGCCCGCTTTCTGGAGCAGAGGGGAAGAAGATCTATATGATAGGAAGGCTGGCAGTCCGGAAGGCATACCGGGGGCAGGGGCTTGGTGCCTGCCTTCTGAAACGGGCAGAGGAGGAGATCCGGAAGCTGGGCGGCACTGCGGCCAGGCTCCACGCCCAGCAGAGGGCGGAGGGCTTCTATGCAGGGCAGGGCTACCAGGCCTTTGGCGGGATTGGATATGAGGAGGGCTGCCCCCATGTGTGGATGGAAAAGAGCTTAGGAGGGGCCGGGATAGAATGATACAGAAGACAGACCTGAGGGCTGGAGAGCAGAGGGAAAGGCCTGCAGCAGGGGAGCGGCCGGAAAGCGCCGCAGTCCCGGAGGCGTCGGAAAAGGCCGCAGCCCCGGAGGCGCCGGAAAAGGCCGCAGTCAAGAAGCGGCCGGAAAGCGTCGCCTCCGCCCTGCTGAAGTTCAGCGCCCCGCTTGTCCTCAGCGGGATCCTGCAGCAGCTGTACAGCTGGGCGGACGCCTTTATTGTGGGAAATGTGGACGGAGAGCTGGCGCTGGCTGCGGTGGGTTCCACCACCACCATCATCAACTTTTATATTATGGCGCTTACCGGATTCACGCTGGGGCTGTCAATCTTGTTCGCGCAAAAGTTTGGAAGCCGGAAGCTGGAGGAAATGCCGCAGATTCTCTCCACCTTTGCCTTGCTCCTGGGAGGCGTATTCCTGGCGCTGGCTGCTGCGGGATTTTGCTGGACGCCGGAGCTCTTGGCGCTGATGCGTACGACGGAGGATACAATCCTGCTGGCGCAGGATTACCTGCAGATTATTTTTCTCGGAGTGCCGTTCTTGGCGGTGTACAACGTGTACGCGGCAGGGCTGCGGGGGCTGGGGGACAGCCGCGCTCCTTTCTGGGCAGTGCTGATTTCCTCAGTGGTGAACGTGGGGCTGGATATTTTCCTGGTGGCGGTGCTGGATTGGAACGTAACAGGGGCGGCGGTGGCCACCGTGTTCTCCCAGATAGCGATGACGGTGTTCTTGGTGGGGTACGGGACTTGGAAATATCCGGCGCTGCGGTTTGCGCTGGGCCGGCACATGATAGACCGGGCTGCGCTGCGGCAAGGGCTGCGCATGGGGTTCCCGCCTATGATCCAGTCCAGCATCAGCGCCTTCGGCGGCCTGATCCTGCAGAATTTTATGAATGGGTTCGGCAGCCAGACCGTCGCGGCCATCACGACGGCCTACCGCGTGGACACCATTGTGATCCTGCCCATGACCAACCTGGGGGCGGGAATTTCCACGCTGGTAGCCCAAAGCTATGGGGCCGGGGAAACGAGAAAAATCAGGAAAATCTTTGCGGTGGGCACCTTGATGATGGTGGCAGTCTCCATTTTGCTGACCTGCCTGGTCATTCCTATGGGCGGCCATCTCATTGCCCTGTTCGGCGTGGGCGCGGAGGTGGTGGAGATCGGGCGCAGGTTTTTCCGGGGGCTGGCAGTGTTTTACGTCGTCCTGGGGCTTGCCACAGCCATCCGGGGTTATCTGGAGGGGCTGGGCGACGTGCTCTACTCCAGCATTGCCGGGATCCTATCCCTCATATCCAGAATTGCGGCCTCCTATACGATGGCAGCTGTCTTCGGGAATATGATTATCGCCTACGGCGAAGCTTTTTCCTGGGGCGTCCTGCTGCTGCTGTATATCGGCCGCCTGCTGTGGCGGGGAAGAAACGGGAAGGATAGAAAACAGATGGAGGAATACGTATGCAGACAGTGAGGGTGGCTGCGGCCATCATTGTGCGGGACGGCCGGATTTTTGCCACACAGCGGGGTTACGGCAAATTCAAGGATGGCTGGGAATTTCCAGGCGGTAAGATCGAAGCTGGGGAAACGCCGCAGGAGGCGTTGGCCAGGGAAATACGAGAAGAGCTTGACACGGAAATCGAGGTGAGGGATTTCCTGGAAACGGTGGAGCATGATTACCCGGATTTTCATCTGTCCATGGATTGCTTTTGCTGTGTGGTCAAGTCTGGCGGGCTGGTGCTGAGGGAGCATGAGGCGGCAAAGTGGCTGACCCGGGAGGCGCTGGACAGCGTGGACTGGCTGCCGGCGGACGAGGGATTGATTGCCCGGATCAAAAATAGGGAGATAAACGCTCTAGATCAATACTTCCGTACATAAGGACGTGACAGAACGGTTGCTTCAGATCAACCCCGCTCTGGCAAGACAGGCGCGGAAGGTGCTGGACTACAATAAATCAGAGCGCCATATCCGAGGCGGGATGGCGACAAAGGAAAAATACCTGCACAAAGAGCAGAGGGGAGCAGGCGGCGGAAGATTCTGACAGCGATCCCAGGAAAAGATGGGTTTTGACAGCTGTCCCAAGGAAAATCCTTGTAAAAAGTACGGGCTTTTCATATAATAAGGTATGACGAATAAAAGAGACGACATTTTTAGAGGATTTTCAACACACAGAGGAGGAAGGCAAATGGCCAAGGAGATGGTGATCGTACTGGACTTCGGAGGTCAGTATAACCAGCTGATCGCCCGCAGGGTGAGGGAGTGCCATGTGTACTGCGAAGTGCACCCGTACAGTTTGAGCCTGGATAAGATCAAAGAGATGAATCCGAAAGGGATTATTTTTACCGGGGGGCCCAACAGCGTCTACCTGGAGGAGTCGCCGAAATGCGATAAAGAAATATTTGAACTGGGGATACCGATCTTGGGCATTTGCTACGGTTCGC
Source organism: uncultured Lachnospiraceae bacterium (assembly GCA_944381745.1). GTDB lineage: Bacteria > Bacillota > Clostridia > Lachnospirales > Lachnospiraceae > JAGTTR01. The sequence goes on from CALWMI010000044.1 coordinate 5,626, forward strand.
AGCTGATGGCATACATGCTGGGCGGCAAGGTGTCCACAGCGCCTGTCAGCGAATATGGCAAGACCGATGTGGAGGTGGATACCGGGAGCGCCCTGTTCCAGAATGTGCAGGCAAATACGGTCTGCTGGATGAGCCACACGGATTATATCTCGGAGATGCCCGAGGGCTTTCGCAGCATCGGCCATACGCCCGTATGCCCGGTGGCAGCCATGGAAAACCCCCAGCGCAGGCTGTACGCGACGCAGTTCCATCCCGAGGTAGTGCACACGAGGGAGGGCAAGCAGATGCTGTCCAACTTTGTCTTCCAGGTGTGCGGCTGGACCGGGGATTGGAAGATGGAGTCCTTTGTGGAGAGCACAATTGCTGCCCTGCGGGAGAAGATCGGCGACGGCAAAGTGCTCTGCGCCCTTTCGGGAGGCGTGGACTCCTCCGTGGCGGCGGTGCTGCTGGCACGGGCGGTGGGCAGGCAGCTCACCTGCGTGTTTGTTGACCATGGCCTGCTCCGCAAGAACGAGGGAGACGAGGTGGAGGCTGTGTTTGGGCCGGATGGCCCCTATGAGCTGAACTTCATCCGTGTAAACGCCCAGCAGCGCTTTTACCAGAAGCTGGCTGGCGTCACCGAGCCGGAGCAGAAGCGCAAGATCATCGGAGAGGAATTTATCCGCGTCTTCGAGGAGGAGGCCAAGAAGATCGGCAAGGTGGATTTCCTTGTCCAGGGCACGATTTATCCGGATGTGATTGAGAGCGGCCTGAACAAGTCTGCCGTCATCAAATCGCACCACAATGTGGGCGGCCTCCCGGACTATGTGGATTTCAAGGAGATCGTGGAGCCCCTCCGTCTGCTTTTCAAGGACGAGGTGCGCAAAGCCGGGCTGGAGCTTGGCATCCCGGAGTACCTGGTCTACCGTCAGCCTTTCCCGGGGCCGGGGCTGGGGATCCGCATCATTGGCGAGGTGACGGAGGAGAAGGTGCGCATTGTCCAGGACGCGGATTTCATCTACCGGGAGGAGATCGCAAAGGCCGGGCTGGACAAGCAGCTGGGGCAGTATTTCGCGGCTCTGACCAATATGCGCGCTGTGGGCGTCATGGGGGATTTCAGGACCTATGACTATGCGGTCGCCCTGCGGGCAGTGGAGACAAGCGATTTCATGACCGCCGAGGCGGCGGAGATTCCGTGGGAGGTGCTGCAGAAGGTCATGAACCGGATTGTAAACGAGGTAAAGGGAGTGAATCGGGTCATGTATGACCTGACGAGCAAGCCGCCGGGAACGATTGAGTTTGAGTAATGAAATGAGTTGTGAGAATCCAGTGTTTATGCGGATTTCAAGCAAATTTGTTTAAGCATTGGCAACGATTTGGCAACATTTCGGGTATCATTCATTAAATAACAGAATACTTCAATAACATAAAAA